>DASRSR010000135.1:0-18844 GCA_035656355.1 Edaphobacter sp. | reverse complement strand
TGTCCTCGATCACAGGTTTGCCTTCGCCTACGATGAAGGTTCCACATACAGTGGCCATGACGTTCGCCTTTTTCGATGAGATATTTACCGGCAGACTTCGCGGCAAGGAACCTCGCGCTACGGTTGAAGCGGTGCGTATGGGAAAGAAGATGATGTTTGCTTCTTCTGCCAAAGCTGAGCGCGAACTCGGTTTCAAAATGATTCCGGTCTACCATGCACTGCGTTCAGCGATTGAGTGGTTTATCGCGCATGGCTATGCGCCACCCCTATGAGGATTGCAATCATTGCAGCGATGCCGGGCGAACTGAAGCCACTGGTTCGTGGATGGCGCCGTGAACGGGTGAATACGCGCGGCGCCCGGATGTGGAAGTTGGCCCGTGGCGAGGACATCTGGATTGCGGCTTGCGCGGGGATGGGCGCGGAAGCTGCGCGAAGGGCCTTTGCGCTGGCGGAATCGGATGGGGCGCTCGATCTGGTGCTGTCGATTGGCTGGGCGGGTTCGATTTACGAAGGTGTAAAGGCGAGCAGTGTCCAGATACCGACGTTTGTCATCGATGCACAGACCGGAGAGCGGTTCTCTTTGACTGATGGCAAGCGCAAATGGGGACTGGTTACGACGGCGCGAGTCGCTGATGCCACCGAGAAAAGGCGTCTTGCTGCGACGTATCAGAGCGCCATGCTGGTGGACATGGAGGCGGCAGCGGTTGCGCGGATGGCGGAAATTCGCGGGATTCCTCTACTCTGTGTGAAAGGCGTTTCCGATGGGATCAACGCGGAACTGCCCGATTTCAACCTATTCATCGATGCAAACGGGCAGATGCGTTTGGCTCGGTTTCTGATTTATGTAGCTGCAAGGCCGAAGTATTGGTCCGCGCTGATGCATCTGGGCCGCTGCAGCGCCCGGGCGGCAGAGAACATGCGAGACTTAATTCTGGAGTTTATGGAAGAAAAGGATGCCAAAAAGCTCATCGCAACAGGAAGTCTCTAACATTCCAAAGACCATGCGCGCCGCGGTCTATCGCGGAATCAACGACGTCCGCGTCGAGACGGTGCCCGTGCCGGAGATTGGTCCCGGCGAGGTGTTGATAAAGATTCACACCTGCGGTATCTGTGGCACCGATCTGAAGAAGATCCATACAGGCTCGCACAGCGCGCCACGCATCTTCGGGCACGAGATGTCGGGAACAGTTGTTGCTATTGGAGAAGGCGTCGCAGACTTTGCTGTTGGCGACCGGGTTATGGCATATCACCATATCCCATGCGGCGAGTGCTACTACTGTCGCAAACACACCTTTGCCCAATGTGAGACTTACAAGAAAGTGGGTTGCACCGCGGGGTTTGCTCCTGCGGGCGGCGGCTTTGCTGAGTACATCCGCGTGATGGACTGGATTGTGCGTCGCGGACTGGTCAAAATTCCAGATGAAGTTCCCTTTGAACAGGCTGCGTTTCTGGAGCCAGTAAATACCTGCTACAAGGCGATTCGACTGCTCAATCTGCAGCCCGATGAAACGGTGCTGGTGATTGGCCAGGGCCCGATTGGAATTTTGCTGGCGACGCTGGCACGACAGGCCGGGGCAACAGTGCTGACAAGTGATCTCTATCCAGAGCGTCATGCCGTCGCCGCAACCTATGGTTTGAACCATCCGCTGGACGCGCGGGGCGATGTCGTCGCAGCAGCGAAGGCAGCGACTGAAGGGAGAGGAGCCGATGTTGCACTGCTGGCGGTTGGCGGCAATGGGCTAATCAAAGTTGCGATGGATGCGATTCGGCCAGGAGGCCGTGTTGTGCTGTTTGCGCAGACGCAGCATGGAGAAGCACCGTTCGATCCAGCGGCTGTCTGCATGGACGAGAAGACGCTGATGGGGTCGTACAGCGCCTCGGTTGCAATTCAGGACAAGGTCACACAGATGGTCTTTGATGGCTATCGCAGCGGCTTCGATTTGACCAAACTGATCTCGCACCGATTTTCATTGGAAGATGCAGTGAAGGCAATCGATCTTGCATCGCACCCGCAGCCTGATTCGCTGAAGATTGTGATTCAGCCGGGGCTTAGAAGACTGGCTGAAAGGATGTAACTTTGCCTGTCTCGGCACTGACCTTGCAGGTAAATTTAAAGTCTTTCCATCCTTTCGATGTTCGGACCTCTCCGCTTCCCGAAAGATGGGTATTGCTTTCAAGCGTCAGAGTAGCTGGATCATCGGTCCCCAGAAAGACTCGGTCTGCGGTTTTGTCTTGCTTCTTGAAGGCCGTCAATGCGGCGGGACGGCATATCATCTCAGCCATCTTTTTTGCGTTGCTCCAGCTTTCCGCCATCTTCCTTTCAGCGGGACTCTTCAAGGTAGCGATCTTTCTGGACACAATCGCTTCTTGTGCTGGCGATAACGTGGGCTCGTGCTGAACAGAAGTCTGAGCAGCGGTTATAGCTGCAAAGGCGAGTAGAAGTCCGGCAGTACAGGTACGTTTCAACATTCGTCATGACCAGCCATGATTTGAAATGTGCTCAAGCCCTAATCTCTACCGCGTTTTCTTACTTCAATGTTGAGGCGTTTGATCTTTTGATTCAGGGTCGAGAGCGGAATACGGAAGTATTCTGCTGCTTCCGTTTGGTTCCAGTGGCAGCGCTCCAGCCGGTCTGAGATAATGCGTCGCTCAATCTCTTCCATGAGATCGAAAAGAGAGGCGTCGGGTTTATGGTCCAGAAGGCTGGCGGAGTACGTGCTGCCGGTCAACTGTCCAGGCAACAAATCCGGAGTAATGTTCCTGGATGTGGCAAGGACAACTCCGCGTTCCATAGCATTCTCCAATTCACGCACGTTGCCGGGCCATTCGTAGTCCATCATGATGCGCAACGTTTCGGGAGCAAGAGAAGGTTCTTCTGTTCCATTCTCCTTTGCATAAAACCGAAGAAAATGGGTGGCGAGTAGAGGAATATCTTCGCGGCGTGACCGAAGCGGAGGCAGTTCCAGGCAGATGACGTTGAGGCGGTAAAAGAGGTCTTCACGGAAACGGCCATCACGTACGGCGTCTTGTAGGTTCACGTTCGTTGCCGCAATAATGCGCACATCTACCTGAATCTCCTGCACACCGCCAAGATGCATGAAGCGTTTGTCCTGCAGAACACGCAGGATCTTTGCCTGCATGTCCATATTCATCGTGCCAATTTCATCGAGAAACAGCGTGCCGCCATTGGCAATCTCAAAGAGGCCCTTTTTGGAACTGACTGCGGATGTGAAAGCTCCTTTGACATGTCCGAAGAGTGTGGATTCGAGCAGGTCCGGTGGAACCGCGCCAGTATTGACAGGAACAAAGGGAAGATCGCGGCGCGGTGAGTTTGCGTGAATTGCCTTGGCAATCAGTTCCTTGCCGGTCCCGCTTTCTCCCTGCAGCAGTACGGTGGAGCGGCTGGGCGCGACCTGTGCAATCAGATCGAAGAGCCGCAGCATAGGCTCGCTTTTGCCTACGATATTTTCAAAGTTGTAGCGCTGCTTGAGCGTTCGCTTGAGCTGGATAACCTCTTCTTCTGCACGATGACGTGCAATCGCAGTGCGAATGTCGGCCAACAGCTTCTCGTTATCCCAGGGCTTTTGAACGAAATTTTCCGCCCCTGCGCGAATCGCATCCACCACATTGCCTACAGTTCCGTAAGCCGTAATCATGATGATGGGCATATTGGGATGCATTACCGTAATGCGAGGCAGCAGATCGATGCCGCTCTCACCTGGCAGGGCAAGGTCCAGCAATAAAAGTTCATATCCATTGCGCGTCAGCAGCTCAAGCCCCGCTGCACCGTTGTTGGCGGTATCGACGCTGAACCCCTCCAGCGCCAACAACGTCTCGAGCGATTCCCGAATCGCCGCTTCGTCGTCAATGATGAGGATGCGTGGAGTGCCTACTGTGCGGGCAGGGGACTGCAGATGGGCCGTTTCGGCCATCTCGGATGTTTCAGGCATGGATCGTCTTTCCTACCGTCTCCTGACGGTCATTGGTTTGCTCTTCGGAAGCAGTGCGGCTACCGGAGGTCGGGAACTCTAGCTGGAAGGCCGTTCCTACGCCTGGCTCACTCTCGACGTGGATCTTGCCGGCATGTTCCTGAATAATGCCATAGGTTACAGCGAGACCGAGGCCGGTGCCTTTGTGCTGACCTTCCTGCGGCTTTGTCTTGGTGGTAAAGAACGGATCGTAGATACGATGGAGATGCTCGCGTTCAATGCCGCCACCGGAGTCCTGAATACGCACCATCACGCGCCCGGGAGCGTTGAAGGTGGCCACCTTCAGGGTTGCGTTTTCGCTGCCGAACATCGCGTCTTTGGCATTGAGCATCAGGTTTAGGATGACCTGCTGCAGCTTACCGCGATTGCCATGAATAAGAGCAAGGTGCGGATCGAAGTTGGCCTCGGCGTGAATCTGCGCGGTCTTGAACTGATGCTCCAGCAACGTCATTGTGTCGTGTAAAAGCTCATTGAGATCTACGCTGGTGAACTCCGTTCCGCTGGTTCTGGAGAAGTTCAGCAGACCGTTGACGATCTCAGAGGCGCGAAAGGTCTGCTGAGTTATCTTCTCAAGCACCGGCGCGAGCCGTTCATCATCGCGCATGTGCTTGGTCAGCATCTGGGTATAACTGGAGATGACAGCAAGAGGTGTGTTGACCTCGTGAGCGACGCCTGCGGCGAGCAGGCCAATTGAAGAGAGTTTCTCCGACTGGGTAAGCTGCGCTTCGAGTTGAATGCGGTCTGTAATGTCGTCAATCAAAATAATTCGTCCGACCGTGATGAAATCACGCGTTACCAGTGGAGCGATTGCGATGTTGGCGGTGCGTACGGGGCCATTCGGCAGTGTGAGCCGGAACTTATAGAGCGTGTGCGTGCCTTGTTCATCGCGAACGCTATTGAAACGCGCGACAAACTCCGGCGGAAAGATGGAGGAGATGGACTGGTGCAGCACCTCCATGCGCGACTTCCCGTACATCGTCTCCATCTGCGCGTTCCAGCTCTCGATGCGGTCATTCAAGTCAACCGCAAAGACGCCCACGTTGATGGATTCGACGATATTTTCGTGAAACTCTTTGAGCCGTTCAAACTCGCCGATCTTCTGCTCAAGACGCTGATAGAGCTTCGCATTCTGGATTGCGATGCCAATGTAGCCGGCCAAAGACTCAAGCAACTCCACATCTTCACTGGTAAGGAAGTCGCCTGACCCTGTTCGGCCCAAACCAATCACAGCTACCGTGCGGGTGCCAAAGCCCTCACGGTTGGCTACACGACAGGGAAGATAGTAGTTCAAATCAAGCAGACGTGCGCTGTTGCGTTGAGCTTCCGGTAAACGCCATACGTGTTGCGGTGCTTCCAGGAATATATGGTTGTTTGCGCCGGGGCTGTCGAAGTCAAGAAAACGCACATCGAGCGCCTGCATCTCTGCCGGACGTAGATTAGTGAGGCCGTGCGAAGCGGCAAGGTCAAAGTGATTCTGGCCGCCGCTATCGGAGGCGAGGAAGACTGCAACGCGAGTCACCAGCAGTGTCTGCGGCAGGCGTTCGACAATAGAGTCGAGCAGAGCGCGAAGATCGGTCTGCGAGTTAAGGCCGCGTCCGAACTCGACCAGGGTCTCGCGGTAGTCGAAACGTTTGCGGTCGAAGATGCGGTCCACGCGCGCCTGAATGGCTTTCTTCAGCGGCTCGAAAAGCAGACCGGTAAAGACGATGGCTGCGAGCAAGCCCCAGACACGAAGACTCGGCAGACGAGTGTGAATGATCTCAGCTCCGACCGCGACGATGACGAAGTAGAAGCCGGCCAGGGAAGCGGTTGCAAGCGTATAGGTAACGCCACGCTTAAAGATGAGATCGACGTCCATCAAGCGATAGCGGATGATGGCCCAACTGAAGGTGAGTGGCAGAAAAATCAGTGAAAGCGTCGCCGCCTTGGTCAGCAGGGAAGGGACCGAAAGGTCGGAAAAATAAAGATAGGGTATGACGTAAAGCAGAGTGAAAGGCGTAATGGTCAGCAGCGTGCCGCGGGTGAGCCACTTTAACTGCTGCCGTTCCAGTCCCGATTCGGCTCGTTTATAGCGGAACCAGAAGACAATTGCGGCGATGATGTAGAAGATCGCTAAATAGCCGACCGCGATCTGGTCCAGCCGGTGACGCAAAAGCTCAGTTGCCGACCAATAGCGAATGGCAGAATACTGCAGAGCAATCAGAAATGCCGCTGGAACGTAGATTAGAACGCTTAGCAGGCGCAGCCTTAGTCGATGTTTTCGCTCCTGAGAGAAGACATCGGAGAAGCTGACCGCGAAGTGGAGAAAGAGCGCAGGCTGAAGGGCTTCGGCAATAATATTGCCCCAGTAGATGATCCAATCAAAAGTATCCAGTTCGGTCGTGTACTTGAAGGAATAGAGAACGAATGAGACCAGACAGAAGACGTAGAAATGCGTCGATTTGGGCGCAGTCCATCGTCGGAACAGAACGTATATTCCCAAAGCCAGATAGACCAGGGCAATGAACCGCAGCCATTGATAGATGGAGCGGTCCTTCGGCACAAGAATAAGTTGGATGTCGAGCTTGGCCGCACCCTGAAGATCGATGGAACGCGGCGTAGGTCGCAGAATCGAGTAAGTGGCGTGGGCCCAGATCCCGCTATGGAACATCTCCTGTACCAGAGGAGCCAGCCGGGGCGTCGGACGGTCATTAATGGCTGTAAGAATATCTCCGGCACGAATACCGGCACGGTATCCGGGAGAATCGGCCGGCACACGCTCGGCTCGTAAGCCGCCAGGAGCTTCAACCCACCAGATGCCGTCAGTCGGCACATCAAAGTGGCTTTCCCTGTTGAAGTTGATTGCGGCCAGCACACACGCGGTCAGCGTCGCCACGGCAAGCGCGATCACCACAATCCGCGTTTGAAGGCCGTTTTTCATACCGCTTCAAGAACCGACAAGCACATCGCGTACCAAATGCATTTGCTTGCAGAAAGAACAATTGAGGGAAAAGAGTCGTTTCTAACCTACGGAAAATCATAACTCATTTCGTAAATTAGATATATGCGGCGAGATAATGAGCTTCAGAGAGAGAATTCTGATCTGAGCCAGGTACCGATCTCCTGCTGCATAAGGTTCAGTTTAGGAGCAGGCGACCCTGGGATTCCCTGAAAAAAATGGTCGGCCCCCTCAATCCAGACCAGTCGTTTCGGTTCGGCGGCATTGGCAAAAGCCTGCTCGACCCCCAGATGCGGACCAAAGGGGTCATGGCTGCCGCTTATGAAGAGCTTTGGCTGTAAGCAACTGGTAAGAAAGCCGTAAGTGTAGTCTCGGCCTTCAGCGTGGACTGGCAGCCCTAGAGCAACCAGACCCTTGACCCGTGAGTCGCCGCAACAGGCACGAAGTCCGACGTAGGAGCCGAAAGAGAAGCCGCAAAAGAGAATCGGCAGCTCCAGGTTGGATTGCATCCAGTCCAGAGCCGTGCGAACGTCCTCTTGCTCGCCGCGTCCGTCATCAAAGGCGCCTTCGCTCAACCCCACGCTGCGGAAGTTGAAACGCAAGGTAGGAAGCCCCAGAGAGGTGAACAGCTTCATGGCGTGATAGACGACCTTGTTATGCATCGTCCCGCCACCCTTCGGATGTGGATGGCAGACCAGCGCTGCATACCGTGCGCTAGCAGAGCCGGTATTCAGGATGGCCTCAAGGCGGCCCGCAGGGCCGTGAAGATCTTCGATTGCGCGGATTTGGCTTACCGGATTCTCAGACATCAATTCGATTTTATGGAAGTTGACCGAATGCGTCTGCCTTAAGACAACAGGAAGTCATATCGTATGCTGGAAGTATGGCGATTGATCCCATTCAACTTACAAGACAACTAGTCGATATCGATTCCACTACCTATCATGAGGGCTTGGCAGGTGCTTTTCTGTATGATTTTCTGTCGTCGCAACGCTATGCGGTGGAGAAGATGCCCGTCTCGCAGCCGGAGCTAGACCTGACGCCCGGTGGCGGTACCGAAGAGCGATTCAATGTTTACGCGGCGTTACCTGGAGTTACGCCAGATGTTGTTCTCTCCACTCACATGGACACTGTTCCTCCCTTCTTTGGCTCGCGCGAGGACGACGAATTTATCTATGGCCGCGGTACCTGCGATGCGAAGGGAATCATTGCCGCTCAAGTTGCCGCAGCGGACCGTCTGCGGGATGCCGGGGTAAAGGTTGGCTTGCTGTTTGTTGTCGGCGAAGAGCGCGACTCGGCTGGTGCCAAGGTGGCAAATCAGAACCCCAAGGGGTCAAAGTTTCTGATCAATGGCGAACCGACGGATAACCGGCTGGCGCTGGCTACCAAGGGAGCACTGCGCGTAGAGCTTCGTTGTAATGGAAAGATGGCCCACTCAGCTTATCCCGAGTTGGGCGAATCGGCTATCGACAAGCTGATTGAAGCGCTCAATGATGTTCGTGCATTGCCTTTGCCGGTTGAGCCTGAGATCGGACCTTCCACGCTGAATATCGGATTGATCGAAGGCGGCCGCGCGCCAAATGTGGTTGCCGATAAGGCGGAAGCGCACTTGCTGTTCCGCACAGTCGGGCCGTCGCAAGAGATCAAGGATCTGGTGTTGAAGACAGTAGGCGACCGGGCCAAGGTCACTTTTTCGCTCGATATGACCTACGTTCGTATGCGTAAGGTCGGCAACTTGCCGACGATGATCGCGAAGTTCGCCACCGACATTCCATCGTTGACTAACTGGGGCGAACCGTTCCTGTTGGGACCAGGAAGTATCCACGTGGCGCATACACCGGATGAGAAGATCTCGAAGAAAGAACTGCTGGAGTGTGTCGATCTCTATGTTGAGTTGGCAACTAGTCTTGTGAAATAGGTTCTCATCTGTGCTTGACGCTTTTGCTAGGTAAATACGTCCACTGACAATATCCTAAATATTTAGGTTGACAGGCTGACTTGGCTGGCCCTAAACTCCTATTTGTTTAGGAGCAATCATGGTTGGTCGTAAAAAAGGCTCGAATTCTCTCACCCCTCTCGAATTGCAGATCATGCAGGTGCTTTGGAGCGATGGGCCCAGCAATGTGCAGCATGTACAAAAGTCGCTGTCCCCCAACAATGAGCTTGCATACAACACGGTGCAGACCATGCTCAACATCCTCCATCGGAAAGGCAGAGTGCGACGCACTTTGGAGGGTCGTGCCTATATCTACAGCACTGTTGCATCGAGAGAGTTGGTTGTCGGCCAGGCGGTGCGCGATTTCGTCGAGCGCATGTTTGGAGGCTCTTCGGAAGAACTGGTGATGAGCTTGGTTAAGAGTCGACAAGTCGATTTGGACAAGATTGCGAAGCTAAGCCAGAAGGTGGCCGCACAGGAACAAGGAGAACGAGATGAGTAGCATCCTCAGCTTTTTCACCTCTTATTTAGTCAACCTGGTTTGGGAGGTTGCCGTGATTGGCGGAGCAGGATGGTTGGTAAGTCGTCTGCTCAAAAAAGTCGGTCCGCGGATGGAGCATCGCGTCTGGGTTTTCACCCTGATGCTCGCGGTCGTCGCTCCTGCGCTGCCTGTCTTCCGCTGGCTGCTGAAGTTTCTTTCCATTCCGAACGCAACAAGTGCGCATTCCTCCATCACTTTGGTTGCCGCTCAGAGCAATAGCCCAAACTCAGGAGGCGTTTATGTGCTGCCCGCAGTCCTTGCGATGTCTTTGCTGTCTCTCTACTTTGTCTCACTGATTTATTTTGCAGTGCGGTTTGCATGCTCACTGCGTTGCACGACAGTACTGCTTCGGCGATCCCGCTCCCTCTCGCTGACATCGGAGCAGGAAGAGATATGGTGCCGTTGTAAGCGTTCCTTTTCATTATGCAGAATCCGCATCCTTAGCTCGTCGCTGATCTCAGGTCCTGTCACTGTGGGATTACGAAAGCCTGTGCTGCTGGTGCCGGATGGATTCGCTGAGAGTTGCACGTCCCAGGACTTTATGGCGGCACTGGCACATGAATGCGCGCATGTGAGTCGGCACGATTTTCAGAAAAACCTCTTTTACGAAGTGGTAAGTCTCATCATTGCCTTCCATCCGGTTACCTGGATGCTCAAGTCACAGATCGCGCAGACCCGCGAGATGGTCTGTGATGGCATGGCCACGGGAGGGCTTATTGATTCGCGCAGCTATGTCAATTCTCTGTTACGGCTTGCGACCAGGATTGCCATGGCCTCGCGAGTTTATCCCTCTCACGCCATCGGTATCTTCGATGCCAACATCCTGGAGAAGCGAATCATGATGATGAACCTCAAGAAGAAGCATTTCAGCCCTGTCTTGAAATACGGTCTGGCCATTCCATCTACGCTCTTTCTAATTTTAGTAGCGGTTGGCGGAGCAGCAATGGCTGTTGTGATTGAACCGCAAACGGCCTCTCAAGCAGCTGTACAGACACAACCGTACGGTCAGGTCTATCGCATTGGCAAAGATGTAAGCGCTCCGACTCTGCTCTACTCCAAAGAACCCGAATTTCCGAAGTCTGAGCGAGGCAAAAAGGACAAGTTCGTAGGAACGTGCCTGGTTGGTTTTGTTGTGGATTCATCAGGAGCAGTGCATGATGTTCACATCAAACGATCTTTTCGTCCTGATTTCGATGCGAGTGCGGTCAAAGCTGTACAGCAGTACCGATTCAAGCCCGCCACACGGAATGGAGAGCCGGTTAGTGTTGCGTTGAATGTTGAAGTGAACTTCCAGAGGTTTTAGTTACCTCATAGCCTGTGAACTCGAGGGTCTGGAGGCAAGAACAGGCGGCGAAAATGGCCGTAACTGCAAACAGGCCCCGACTTCTGCAATAGAAGGCAGTTGTCAACAGGAGAAGATCTTGAATGGGAGATTGTCTTTATTGTCCTCGGCCAGTACGGCAACCTGATCGGGATCAGCTGGGTTGTACCGTACATTGACCGGCGGAGTCCCCTTGGCCAGCCTCTCTGCTTCACCTGAAGCTAGAGCGACGCTGCGGAAGTAGCCGCCATAGTATTCGCCGTTCAGGACAAAATGGAATCCCGCTTCAATCTGGAAGGGGAGACCGAAGGCATTTACTTCTTCGTCTGCAGGAACAACGGCCCAGTGATTAACCTCAGCGGCGGCGACTGGCCATGTTTGGGCGAGTTGCAGTTTCTTCTCGCGTTTTTTGCGTCGAAGCCACAGCCGAACTGAATCAATAGGGAACATAACTGCTCACTTGCAGACGATTCTAATACCCGAGCCAGTAATTTAAGCCGCGTTTTCCTCTGTTGCGGTGAGTTCTAAACTAGACCTATGGCAGCAGAGTTTACTCATCTCCATCTCCACACCGACTACTCTCTCCTCGATGGAGCGTGCGACGTCGATAAGCTAGCCGCGCACGTCAGCAAGATTGGCCAGACGGCTGCTGCAATGACTGACCACGGCAATATCTATGGCGCGGTCCATTTCTTTGATGCCATGCAGAAGAAGGGCGTCAAGCCTATTCTCGGCTGCGAGCTCTATCTCTCGAAGACCGCCGATCACCGCGAGCTTGCTGACGGCTACAACCACTTTTTGGTGTTGGCCGAAAACGAAGAGGGGTATCGCAATCTGGTGCGCCTTACCAGCGAAGCCGCTCTGCATGGCTTCTATCGCAAGCCTCGGGTATCAAAGGAGTTTCTGTCAAAGCACACCGAAGGATTGATCGGATTCTCCGGCTGTCTGGCGGGTGAATTGAACCAACATCTGATGGCCGGAAAATATGAAGAAGCCAAGCAGACAGCAGGCTTCTTTCAGGACATCTTCGGAAAGGGCAACTTCTTTCTGGAGATTCAGGACCACGGCCTGGAACCGGACAAAGGCGTTTGCGATGCGCTCTTCAAGATGGAGCGTGAGCTTGGCATTCCGCTGATTGCCACCAACGACAGCCACTACGTTGCCAACGACGACAGCCGCGCGCACGAGATTCTGCTCTGCGTTCAGACCGCGGGCAGCATGAACGACCCGAACCGGTTCAAGTTCGACACCCAGGAGTTCTACATCAAGAGCGCGGAGGAGATGCACCGCACTTTTGCGCAGAACCCGGAAGTCTGCACACGGACGATGCAGTTCATCGACCGTTGCAATCTGAAGTTGTCGAAGGTAAAGAATCCATTTCCTGTCTTCGATGTTCCTGAAGGTCATACGCTCGATAGCTACTTCGAGCAGATCTGCCGGGAGGGCTTGAAGAAGCGCCTTGATACAGCGGTAGCGCATCTTCGTGAGCGCGGCTTACTGCGCAAGTCGATTTCTGATTATGAAGAACGATTGAACCGGGAGATTGATTGCATCAAGCAGATGCAGTTTCCCGGCTACTTCATGATTGTTTGGGACTTCATCCGTTATGCGAAAGAGCATGACATTCCGGTGGGGCCGGGACGTGGATCGGCGGCAGGATCGCTGGTCGCCTACGTGATGGAGATTACCGACGTCGATCCGTTGCAGAACGAGCTGCTCTTTGAGCGCTTCCTGAATCCCGAACGCGTCTCCATGCCCGATATTGATATTGACTTCTGCATGAACCGTCGCGGCGAGGTGATTGAGTACGTCAAGCGCAGGTATGGCAGCGATCAGGTGGCGCAGATTATCACCTTCAACACCATGGCGGCCAAGGCTGCCATCAAAGACGTCGGTCGCGCGCTCGATATGCCCTATGGAGAGGTTGACCGCATCGCCAAGATGATTCCGACGACCATTGGCATCACCATCGAGCAGGCGATGAAGGACTCGCCTATGCTGGCGACCGCCTACGATAGCGATGCGCGAGTCAAGGAGGTCATCGATGCGGCAATCCGTCTCGAAGGTCTGATTCGAGGCGCAGGCGTCCACGCTGCCGGTGTGGTGATTGCTCCGCAGCCGCTGACGGAGCTGGTGCCGGTAACGCTTACCAAAGATGAGTCGCTCGTCACCGCCTATGACATGAAGGCGGTCGAGAAGATGGGCCTGCTCAAGATGGACTTTCTGGGCCTGACGACGCTTACCGTCATCGACGACTGCCTCAAGCTCATCAAGCAGAATCGTGGCGAGACGGTTGAGATGGCTAAGGTTCCACTGGACGATATGAAGACCTACGAGCAGGTCTTTCATCGCGCGCTGACTTCGGGCGTCTTTCAGTTTGAATCTGGCGGGATGCGCGACGTGCTGCGCCGTTATAAGCCCACGACCGTCGAAGATCTTACCGCCCTGAATGCGCTCTACCGTCCCGGCCCGATTCAGGGAGGCATGATCGACGACTTCATCGAGCGCAAGTGGGGACGCAAAGAAGTCACCTACATGTTTCCGGAGCTTGAGCCTATCCTCCGCGAAACGCTTGGCGTCATCGTCTACCAGGAGCAGGTCATGCAGATCAGCTCTGCGATCGGCGGCTATTCGCTTGGCGGAGCCGATCTCTTGCGCCGCGCCATGGGTAAAAAGAACCCGGAAGAGATGGCGAAGCAGCGCGTCACCTTTATGGCGGGCGCTGCTGAAAAGAAGTTCGATAAGCAAATCGCAGGCCAGCTCTTCGATCTGATGGAGCAATTTGCCGGATACGGATTCAATAAGTCACACTCTGCGGCATACGCTCTGCTGGCGTATCACACGGCATGGCTCAAGACGCATTATCCGGTGGAATTCATGGCGGCGTTGCTGACCAGTGAAACTTCAAAGCCCGAAAACGTGGTGAAGTACATTGGCGAGTGCCGTGAGATGAATATCTCTGTTGTTCCGCCAAACGTTCAGGTCTCCTATGCGAACTTTACGCCGGTTGGCGATGCCATTGGTTTTGGTCTGGCAGCAATCAAGAACGTTGGTCACAATGCGATTGAATCCATTATCAAGGCACGCGAAGATCTGAAAGCGGCAGGGAAGCAGGGCTTCAGCAGCTTGTGGGAGTTCTGTGAGAAGGTCGATCTGCGTCTGCTGAACAAGCGCGTGCTGGAGTCATTGATCAAATCCGGAGCGATGGATTCCTTCGGCAGCCGCGCCCAGGTGATGGCTGCGCTCGATAAAGCGATGGAGCGCGCCCAGAAATCACAACGAGACGAAGCTGCCGGTCAGCATGGACTCTTTGGCATCTTCGATTCCGATAGTCCAGCTGCAAGCCGTCAGGAAGATGCGCTGCCCAGCGTGGCCGAATGGGACGAGCACACGCGGCTTCAGAACGAAAAAGAGGTGCTTGGTTTCTTCGTCTCCGGTCATCCGATGGATAAATATCGCGAGAAGCTGCGGAACCTGAAGGTCGTAGACACGGCGACCGCAATTGAGATGAAGCCGGAGCCACAGACATTCCGTCGTGGCCGCAACGAGGAGCCGCAGAACGAGATCGCCATTGCTGGCGTGATTACAGGTTTGAAGGTCGCCAAGTCCAAGCGTTCCGGAGAACTGTATGCGCAGGCTGCGCTTGAAGACACCGTCGGCAAAATTGAGTTGATTGCCTTTCCGCAGTCGTACGAAAAGCTGGCGGAGAAGCTGAAGATCGATGTTCCGGTCCTGGTACGTGGCGTTCTTCGCGGTGAAGAGGACTCCGCGCCGAAGCTCGCGATTTCAAGTATTCAGGCGCTGGAGGATGTCAAGATTAAGCTGCCAGAATCGCTGCGCATCAAGGTTCCTCTGCACAATCCAGATACTGCACTGCTTGAAAAACTGCGCGCAATTTTTCTTGAAACGCCCGGCAAAGGCAAGCTGCTGCTCGATCTTGAAGAACCAGGGCAGTTCTGTGCTGTACTGGAACCGCAGAATGTAATGGTTGCGGCCGACCGGCTATTCATCGATCGGGTGGAAGAACTGGTAGGGCGCGGCGGGGTCCGGGTTATCGAATAAACGCTGCAATGCCATACAATCAAAGGGCAGCACTGTAGCATCAAGATTATTTATGGCTGAACACGAAGCAAGCAGAGCAGCGCACGCTCATTCGGTGCCTGAACCGGTTCCGGAAGCGTGGGTTAAAACGGAGCTGGCCCGGCACGCTCAGAGACCATATCCGATGGACTTCATCGAGGCACTCTTTACCGATTTCAGCGAGATTCACGGCGACCGCGCCTTTGGTGACGATGCGGCGATGAGCTGTGGCATGGCTTATTTTCATGGCGAGCCTGTGCTTGCTATCGGCAATCTCAAAGGTCGCACTCTGAAAGAGCGGGTTGCGCGAAAGTTCGGCAGTCCTGATCCGGAGGGTTATCGCAAGGCTCTTCGTGCCATGAAGATTGCGGAGAAGTTTGGCCGTCCGGTCTTCACCTTTATCGATCTCGCCGGTGCGAATCCTGGCATCGGGGCTGAGGAGCGCGGACAGGCCGAGGCAATTGCGCGCAGCCTTCTTGAAATGTCGCGGCTGCGTGTACCTGTGATTGCGACCATAACCGGCGAGGGCGGTTCCGGCGGAGCAATTGCGCTTGCTGTGGCCGACCGTGTTCTGATGCTTGAAAATTCAATCTATTCGGTAATCTCGCCGGAAGGCTGCGCTTCGATCATGTGGAAAGACGCCGGCAAGAGACAATTGGCTGCTGCCGCGCTGAAGTATACCGCTGCTGATGTCCAGCGCCTTGGCTGTGCTGATGATGTTCTGCCGGAGCCAGAGGGCGGGGCACAGAATGATCCTGCGGCAACGATGGCGATGGTGGATGAAAAACTGCGCTACCATCTTGCTGCACTTCGCGGTCTATCTCTCGATGAGCTACTTGAACAGCGCTATCGAAAGTTCCGCAATGTGGCCCAGTTTTACACCACCGCTTAGCTGCCGGGATAGCCATCAGGGGAGTAGCGATCGTTGAACGCATTTGATACGGCATCTCAGAGCCACCCCGACCGCCCGTTGCAGTTTTCTCTCTTTTTGCTGTCCGCAGTCTGGTTTTTTGTGTCGCAGTCGCTTGCCGGGCGTGCAGCGATGGGTCTGTCGGTTCGCTTCAACCTCAGCGACGAGCGAAAGTTGCTTACGGTATTGTTTCTGCTGTTTCTGTTGGCAATCGGCTTCAGCTTTCTTCAGATGATTGCTCACCGCGAGCCGTCTTTGCGTATGGCACTCGGGCTTCCGAAGCGGCCCACATCTGCACGGGAGTGGGGTATCGGCGCTGCCATTGGATGGGGTCTGGTTGTGCTGGCTGTAATCCCCATGGTGCTGGCTGGCGCGCTGCACGTCGAGTTCTGGACACAGCCGCGCGCCTTCTGGCTGGTGGTTCTCAATCTGGCAACCCTGGCGATAGCGGCGCTGGCCGAAGAGGTGGCATTTCGGGGCTACCCATTTCGCCGGTTGATTGAAGTTATTGGTCCGGTAAAGGCGACAATTCTAATGTCAGTCCTCTTCGGTGCGCTTCACATGCTCAATCCCGATGCCACCTGGATTAGCGTTCTGATTACGATGTTTGCCGGTGTTCTGCTTTCGATTGCCTGGCTGCGCACCCATGGTCTTTGGCTCCCCTGGGGGCTCCACTTTGGGTGGAACGCCAGCATGGGCATTCTCTTCGGGCTGCCGGTCAGCGGCATCGTCGATTTCTCCAGCGTTGTCCAAACTCAGGCCGTTGGTCGCACCTGGCTTACCGGTGGTTACTACGGGCCAGAGGGTGCTTTCTTCACCATCATCGTGCTTGCTGTCGGCATTATCGTTGTGGTTCGAGCTACGCGCGACTACAAGTGGGAGTACACCTACAAACCAATCATTGCAGGTGGCTATCCGGTTGATGTTCCGCCTCCGGCAGCGCACACTGCGATGGAGCAGGATGCGAAACCGCCTGCTCTGGTGCAGATTCTTCCGGTGGAGCCGCAAAGTCGCCCCTCAAACGAACCTCCCAAGTAATGGCTTTTCCTCACGATGCGAACGGCTGAAATGGTTTTACAGCAGCGTGCAATCGCGGCTTCTGCCGGTACTTGCTAAAAGGGAAGAAAAGGCGCAAGCTGTTATCCATCTGAGGTGCTGCCATGACCATGCGCAAGCACAGATGGGCTTTCCTGCTTGGATGTCTGTTTCTTTTCGCGGCTACGATGCAGAGCCAGGTCTTTGTTGTCGGCGAAAAGACAGCGACGGACGGACTTTCCGCTCACTTTACCCCCACAAATCTTCCGCTTCCTTCTTCCCCAATGCAGGAGCGTGGCCGACGCGGTCTTATTCGTACTCTTGTTGCCGAGCAGGGATTTGCGCACTGCGCTTTACCGATGGGCGCGGGCCTTACGCTTCACGCCAACGGGCCGCTTGAGTCAAGTCAACAGGCATACAGAGAACTGATTTACAGGAAAGGACAGGCCGCTGCACCGGGAGATCGCGTCGTCGTTACCGCACTTACCGTCAAAGACAACAAAATTGTTATTGATCTCAACGGCGGCCCATATGCCAAGCATCGTTTTCTGCGTCACATCCAGTTCAACGATAATCCCGTAGTAGCTGACCGGGGCGAAGAAGTTACCGGCAGCCGGGTCACACTCCTCTTCGATGGCGCGGTGCCTGACCTCTCTGCTGCTGAGGTGAAAGCATTGCTGACGCCAGTAATCGATTTCGGGGTAAAGTCGGCAACACAGGCTTATGCGGATACACTGCCGCCACTCCTTCGCGACGCTATCGCAGCCCATGAAGTTCTCGTGGGGATGAATCATCGCATGGTGCTGGCTGCAATGGGAGAGCCGGAGAGCAAGATCCGGGATCAGGAGGGCGGCGCCAAGGGTGAAAAGGTAGAAGAATGGATTTACGGGCATGAGCCGCAAACCATTCACTTCATCAAATTTTCCGGCGACCGCGTAACCACTGTTGAGATCGCCGCACTGGGCAAGCCGCTCGTTATCCATAGCCAGGATGAGTTGGGAGGCGACAACCCAGCGCCAGAGGAGCACCAGATTGCAATGGGCGATCCACAACCGGGAAGCGCAAAGCAGGCGCCGCCAACGCTGCGCAAGCCGGGGGAGGCCGCTCCTCCCGGATCAGAAGGAAAGGTTCAGTTCCCCTCGGATAATTCGAATAAGCAGCGGGTTGCGCCTATTCCTCCGCCACCATCGACTGATGTTCCTATGGGAACAGGGCTGCCCCACAATTAGGGCGCTGGTCGTGTAAACTCATATCAGGGTCTCAATCGCAGTCCTTCTCCTCCGATCTCTGCCGCGGCATAACTCCGGACAGGTCTTTACGAGAAGTTTATGGATGGTCCGGACACAGGTCTGGGCAATCCGGTGCGCGTAGACCGGAACATTCGTATCAGGGAGAGCAGAATTATGGCGAAGATTGCCAAGACCGGCGACCGTAAGAAAGTTATGGATACACAAAAGAGCACCGACTGTCCCAAGTGCTCGAAACCGACCCGCATCGTAAAGCGAGTGAAAGACCGTGAACGCGGAACTCCAGGAGGAGTCTATATCTCTTGCTCAGTGTGCGATTTCTTCGAGAAACTCTAAGTTTTACTTTAAGTCTCAAAAAACAAAAAGAGCCCAAGCCGGGCTCTTTGTTTTTCCATATAAAACGGTCTATCTCTTCTTGCGCGCCTGAATCTTCTTGCGCAGTGTCTTGCCAGCGCTTTCAGCCCATTGCCGAGTAGAAATACGACGACTGACGAGATAATCCCGCATATGAGCGATGGCGTCCGGAGCCGACCCCGGCAGACCAGCGATGCACTCCATCAGCACTGGACCGTCACCGGCGCGAGCACGGCCAATGGACTCCTGCGCGACACGATAGAGCGCAACTACATCATTGGCATCCACTGGAATCCCCGGCAAGCCAGCTCGTCTTGCCATTGCACAGAGGTCCAGCTTGTCATCCGGGGGCGCAGGCAGCACGATAAAAAGAATGGGTAGTTCAAGTTGAGCTGCCTGCTTCAGTGCCTTGCTCCATTGCTTCCGGGTGGCATCTGTGCGGTGCAGATACGTCATTACCAGTTGTGGCTGTTTCAGGGTTTTGAAAGTGAGC
>DASRSR010000134.1:0-10509 GCA_035656355.1 Edaphobacter sp. | reverse complement strand
AACGCATTGTCGCTCGCGTGTTGCTGGCGATGGTATTCCTTCTGGCCCTGATCTATGTCGGAGACTGGGCTGTTTTTCATCTTCGTCGCGGACCGACCGGTGAAATTGAGGTGAACCAGTTTCTCGCAACTCCGCTGAAGGGCAATAAGGTCGAATACGACTTTATGGGGGTAGCCCCAATTACGTGCAGCCGATCAATTTTCCCACAGGGAGACTATTCGGCATGTTGGTGGGTCGAGCGTCACAAAACCCACTGGGAGTAAGGTACCCCCTCCCCCGTACCTAAGTACCCAAAGTATTCAAAGGAAACGGGTATGTACAAAGCTAGTATGGGTACTTTAATTAGTAAAAGGAGCCCGAAATCCTCCGGACTCCTTCTTTTCTCTCGTAGTTAATTATACGTGTGGAGTCAAGAGGGGAGAGATATATCACTTGACTCCATTCCTTCAAAACGTCAATTTATATCAGAATTTTCCTGAAACCTCCCTGAATGTCGTAAACGTGCCACGGATTGTTCCAATTTATTTTGGTGTGATGATGTTGATGAGGTTATTCGGGTTGTCTGTGATGTAGATCTTGTGTGTTACCGGGTTGAGTGCGCCTACTCCTTGTCCAAGGGCCGCATTGATCAAAGTGAGGGTATTGGTCGTACCGTCCAGCACGGAAAGATTGGTTTGCATATCTGTCGACGTACTTGTCTCATATTGTCCCAGCACATAGATACGATTCAGCCCGGAGTCGACCAGGAGTTGCACGAACCTGAATGGCGCACCGCTTCCGAGAGGAACTGTTGCTTTGAGCGTATCGTTTGTTCCATCGATTACATAGAGATTCTGAGCGTTGGCACAGTAGATCGTGTTTGTCGTGTTATTAACAGCAATGACAACAACGCCGTTTGCGTTGTTTATTGAAGAAGTAGAAAGAGTTGCCGTGTTGTAGGTCAGTAGGGTGCCGTTCCCCAACGAGGGGATCGCGGCATAGAGCTTGTCGTTAGCCGGATTAAAGGCGACTGCAGTTGCGTACTGTATCGTAAATGCATCGACAATGGTTCCTGTGTTCGCGTCGATATTGAGAAGGTTGGGCTGCCCGCCAACATATACGTGATTTCTCACTGGATCGATATCAAAGGGGGGACCGCCAGAGGCGCCAACAGAGATGACATATTTGGTATCACCCGTGGTAGTGTCTGCAATGATGAGGTCGCGGCCGGCGGTTATATCGAGCTCATGTGCCGAAGCATTGAAAAGAATCGAAAAGAAATACCACGGATTAGAGTCTTTGGGAGCATTAAGGGGAAATGGAGCGACAGCATGAGTTGTCCCATTTACAACGACCATCCCGCTGTCCGTACCGATATAGACGTTGTTCGCGACAGGATCGACTGTGATGGCGTTGTTGGCTGCTTGTGTATTCACGAAACCTGAAACAGTATCTGAACTACCATCGATGATCGTCAGGTTGGAATCTCCATTACCGACGTTGGTATCGCTGACATAGATCGTATTCGTGATGGAATTAATCGCAAGAGTATCGGGTCCGCATTGCGGATGGGACGCGTCAGCCTGGTCGCAGGGATTGATTGTTTTGATAGTGTATGCAGGGCTGACATAGCCATAGGTAGTAGTCACTACCGGGCTGTTGGCGTATCCAGGGGCTGCTGCAATGGCGCTCACTGTTGTAGCAGCAGGAAGCACGAAAGTATCTGTGTAGAGCGTTGAGGCGGTGGTAGGGGTGGAACCATCCGTCGTGTAGTAGATACGGGAGCCTGTAAGGGTATCGGAGAGAGAGACGGAAAGCGGAAAGGTGTTGCCCGCTAATGGGGTGAATGCAGGCGAAGGGACGACCGGAAGTACTGTAACCATTTTGGAAGCTATCGGGCTATTCGTGTAACCGGACGCGATTGCAATGGCATTGACGGTGGTAGGGGTGCTGATGGAAAGCGGCGCGGTATAGAGCAGAGAACTGGCGGTTGGCGCAGAACCGTCGGTTGTGTAGTAGATGTTGGCTCCGCTGAGACTATCAGTGATGGAGACGGCAATGGGATATGCGCTCTGATCGGAAGTCGTAATGACCGGCACAGGCGTAACTGGAGCTGCGGAAACGAGACTGGAGGCCACTGGACTGCTGGTGTAACCGGCGGCGGTCGCGATGGCATTGACGGTCGTTGTCGCAGTGATCGAAAGAGGAGCAGTGTACAGCGGAGACGAGGCGGTGGGAGTGGAACCGTCGATTGTGTAGTGGATGCTGGCTCCGCCAAGGCTATCGCTGATGGAGACGGTGATGGGAAAGGCAGTTTGGCCTCCGGTTGTAATTACAGGCGCAGGCACGGTGGATGGAGCCGAGCCGGGTGGAACAATTGCTGCGGTAAAAGATGCAGGAGCAGCGTCAAGCACAGGTTGGAATGGGCTGGAAGGAGAGATGAGCGAGAAGAGTTGGGTAGTATTAGTGGCGGGATTTTGAGCCATCTGCAGGGCCGCGGTGATGGTATTTGTCGTTGTGGAGCCTCCGGTATTTTGAAAGAGCTTGCCGCAGGGAGAGGAATCGCCGGCAACTCCCCCGGTGGAATCGACGCAGCTCGCAAGAATATCTGCGATAGTGTTGATCTGGGTGGTCGGTACTTCATACCCGGCAGGTAGTGTGGGGCCTGGGATGGTTCCGGTCGAAGTATTGACCAGTTCGTTGACCGAGGTGAATGCTGCATTGAATACGCCGATGTCATCCGGTCCATGGCCGAGATGATCGAATGTCGTCATGTATGGGGCCAGAGCAAAGACAGAAGCCACTGTTGTTAACTCATTGAGTTGAATAAAAGTAGATGAATTGATGGTGCCGCATGGACCAAGTGCCGCCATCAGGGCGATCCCTGAATTGTTGGTTCCGCTGGCGAGGCTGGGGGTTCCACCTGTAGCGGTAAGGTAAACAAGCGCCGCGGGCGATGGGCAGGTGTATTTATCTGCAAGGCTGAAACCGCCATACGCATCCGAGGTAACCGATCCAGTGAGCAGCGGAGTTGCTGCTGATCCGTCTCCGGTTGTGCCGACTGCATAGAGTTGAATGACAGCGCCAGTGATCGGGACCTGCCCGCCATTTACAGCACCAGCAGCGCCAGTGACATTCGACTGGGGTGGTGGGGGCGATGGAGAGGTTTTGGTGCTGGATGACTCTGTTTGACTGCACCCGCTTATTAGTACCAGTGCACTCAAAGCAAGACAGAGAACAGTTCGGGGGAAGTATCTCGATAGCGTACGAATCGAACGCGGACCGGAGAAACCATTCATGATTGATTCACCCATCGCCTATTATCCGTCAACGGGATGTAGTGCGAGCTAAATTTTTAGGGAATGGATTGCCTCCTTTAATGAAACCTACAGGAAAGGTTTAAAAACGGTAGGCTGCGCCGATAGTCAGCAGGGTAGGTGTGAGGCCGTGGGGAGGGAAGCCGAACCAGCGCTGGTATTCAGCGTCGGCGCGCGCATTGATGTGGGGCAGGATGCGGTAATCGAGTCCTCCACCGATGGCCAGCAGGTTGTAGGCAAGATTGGGATGGCCATAGCCGGGGTAGTCTTCAAAGTTGAAGACACCACGGCCATACATGGCACGCACATATGGTGAGAGACGTCTTCGATTGAGGGAATAGCGGCCGCCGATCTCATAAGTCTTTTCGTAGATGCCGGTTCCTGCACCGTCTTTGACGAGGTGAAATGCGCCTTCGAATCCAAGGTGAGGTGTGAAGTCGAGGTCGAGATAGGCAGTAAGGCCGTTGAAGCGGCGAGAATGATAGTCGGATAAGGCGGTAGTAGAGCCTCCGCCGATCTGAAGGCGAGCAAAGCGGCTTGCGGTGGGCTTCGCCTGTGCATGGAGGAAGCCGGACAGGACGGTTGCGCAGAAAAGGGCCGCGGCTATGGAGACAAAGAAGGCCCGAGCCCGATGGAGATGCCGCGAAGCTGGAAAGATTGATGTTTTCAGGGGCCTCATAGCTATGTCTGAACCGATTGCACTGTTGTGTTCTTTCGGCAGACAGGCGGAGCGGCATGAGTGGAGTGTTCTGGGATGGCGCAAAGAAAAGCGGCAGCGAAGTAGAAACTTCGCTGCCGCCGGTTAAGAAGGAGAGATGCTTTAGAAGGTGTATGCCGCGCCAAAGGTCATGACGATTGGCGAAAGGCCGCTGGGTTGGAAGCCGGGCCAGCGCTGAAACTCGATGTCGAAGGGCCGGATGTTGAGATGCCTGCGGAGGTGATAATCGACACCTGCACCGAAGGCATAGATGCCATAGGTGTAGGTTGCGGGACCGGGATATTGGCTGGGGTACTGGTATTTAAACTGGCCAAATCCGCCGAGGAACTTGGCATACGGGGTCAATTTGCCAAATTGCCACTTGAAGCGAGGACCGAGCAGATAGCTGTTTTCGGCGATGTCGCTCGGTGTCCAGAGACTGACGATATGGACATCGCCTTCGACGCCGATGTGGCGGGTAAAATCGAAGTCTCCATAGCCCGATATGCCTTTAATGGGAGTGCTATAGTCGGGGCGGGCATAGGTAAAGCCAGCACCGAGTTGCAGGCGGGTGGGCTTGCTGGCGCTGGGTAGAGCCTGAGTGTGTGCGAACGCGGTGAGGCCAAGTACACAGGCGAAACAGCCGATAAGAGTATGCAGTTTCAAAATAGATCGTCTCCTTGACGAGAGTAAGGGGTTTCCGGAGAGCAAGAAAACTAGATGGTTCCCCCTTTTATTGAAGGAGGACACGCAGCAACCTGCCTGCCCTCCCTTGTGTTTCAGTGCCGCTATTGTTGCGGCGGCGTGGCCTGTTGCTGCTGTTGCTGCTGTGGTTGAGCCCCCGGCGTTGCCGGATTCGTTTCCTGTGGGGTCGCGGTACCTTCTGGAGCTGCATTGGCTGGATCTGCGGCATTTGGAGCAGCAGTATTTGCTGCAGGGGTTGCAGCCGGTGGCTGATAGTAGCTCAGCTTCAGATAAACGGGCGTGACCTCGAAGGGCATCTTGTCAGCCGGGCTGAGCAGAGGCTCATATGCCGTATGCATAGTGATTACCTGGTCGGTCCAGGGATTGAAGCGGAGGAAGGCAGAGAGCGGCATGGCGGCCTGCTGCTTCACATCCTTGACATTGAGCTTGGGCGCCTTGCTTTCCATAGCCTGCATCCAGAAGGTCTGATCTTTGTCGCTCTTGACCAGGCCATCGCCGAGCAGCGGTTGATTTAACGCCTGCAAGCCCTTGAGGCGGTTCTGCAGGCTCTGAAGATAGAGGCCGAAGTACTGCTGGCCAGCAGCAAGCTCTTTGACACTGAGCAACTGCATTGCTTTCTTCGCTGCTGCTTCGTTCTGCTCATCGGTATGGTGCATAGGAATACGCTGGAACACCGAGGTCGATGGGAAGAGCAACTGGTCGTTGAAAGCGTATTTGGTATCGAGACGGTCGCCCTGGATGATGTGAGCGAGCTGGAAAGCAAGCAGAGCGTTGAGATTGCCAGCCTGTTGCGCACCATCCTGCGTAACGATGCCGGTGGTATCGATCAGTCCTTTGGAAAGGATGATAGTGTTACCAACGGCAAGAGATTCCAGCGGCTGGGTCAGCATGGTGCGGACACGGATTGGCCGTGAGAGTGTGATGTTGTTGTAAGCCAGGATGTTGTTGGCGAGATCGGCGAGGGTCTTGTCGAAGTCGCTGGGAGCGTCAAGCAGGCCAGCGTTGTAGAGGCGTTCGATAACATTATCTTCTGCCTGCTGTACCCAGGCGCGCTGTGCGCCGAGCGGGCTGACGTCCTGGGCCTCGTTGCTGACGTCGGTAGCGCCGACAACCTCGAGCGAGGTATTTTCAGACTGCTTGGTCGGAACTTTGAGAGCGTATCCCCAGACGTGGTTGATTGCCTTGAACTTGAGCGTGTGGGAGACGCTCTTGGCGTCGCTTTCCTCGATGTAGATGGAAGTGGGCAACCAGAGGTCGGGTTGCACGTTCGTGCGCCAGCTATCGAAGTGGTAGTACTCCTTATAGCCCTTTTCGCTGCCAGCGAAGTCGCCATTGAAACGGACGACGTTGCCGCCGTTGGTCTCAACCCAGATGCGTCCGAAGAAGCGGCCGGTGGTGCTTCTTCCCTGGATGGGGGCGACATCGAAGACTGCAGTGGGGGTATTGCCGAGAAATTCGTTGCGAACAAACCCGAAGGCGTAGTGCTGCTTATCGAAGTCATTGGAGTCGATCAGGAGCATCTGAACGAAACCAGCCTGGCTGAAGTTGAGATGGAGACTGTTTCCCAGCCCGGTGATATAGGAAGCTGACTGCTTGAAGAAGCCGAGCGGGCCATGGGAACTGGACTTATTGGCGTATGCATTGTCGCCGATGACATTGCCGAACTCGACGCGGCCGAGGAAGTGCTGATCGGACTCGGGAATTTGGGCAACGACTGGATCGGGCTTCATGTTCTGGATGTAGGTTTCAACCAGCGGTGCGCGCTGTTTGAGAGCAGCAACGACGACCTTCTTGCGGGCAATGGCCTTGTCGATCAGGGCGCTTTGGGCGGGCGTGAGGCTGCGCGAAATGAGCGAGCTGTCTTGCTTTTTCTTTCCGAAGTGCGGGAAGCCTGCGGCACTGGCGGGGAGTATGCTTACTGCGAAGAACGCCAGCAACGTACCGGCGGTAGAACGTTTCCCGAAAATCATCGTTTGTGGCTCCTGCGGCTGCCTTGCGGCGAGCCAAAATAAATAGCTAAGTCAATGAAACAGTTTCGTTGTTACTGACCCGAAATGCAGGCCAGCAGGGGAATGAATGTTTATCCGGCAATCTGGAAGGCAACATTGACGATGCCCTCCCAGTCGATCGGTCTGCCGGACGCATCGGTTGCTGGTGCAAAACGGGTTCCTTCTACGGCGCGGATGGCGGATTGGCCGAGGCCGTAGCCGAGATCGCGAGTGACTCCGAGGACCTGAACGGCACCGGTGGACGAGACCCGAAGGCGGACCGAGACGGTGCCTTCGATGTGGGCCTTGAGCGCTTCAGCCGTGTATTGCGGACGCGGCTTGTACAACACCTTGGGAGCCGAGCCGGTACGCGTATAAGTTGGACCGTGAGATTCATGCACGGGCTGTGGAGCAATCTGTCCAAGCTGGACAGGAGTGCCAGCGGTACGGCCATGAGAGTTCATAGGACCGTTGCTATTGGCGACCCCAAGATGAACGCCACGGACGGCGTGGGAGGCGTTGTCGCGGCCATTCATGTCCTGACTGCCGGGAGAGCCGGAGCCAAGATTGACTGATTTCGCGGCAGGCCCCATGCCGGAGTTTGAAGCAGGCATACCTGGCAGACCGCGCTGGCCGAGATTGACATTGCTGACGGCAGGACGATTCGAGGGTGCGATGGGATTATCGGCGCGTCCCAAAGCAACCGGTGCGGGATGTGGCGAGTTGTTAGGGACGGAGGCGGCCTGTGCACGTCCCAGATGAACGACTTTGGGCGCAGGTGGCGGTGAGATACGTTTTGGTGGAGCAGGCTCGATGACCGGCACCGGGTGAGTCATGCGCACCTCGGGGATCTTCGGTGCAGGCTTGTTTTCCGGTACCTGAATCTTTGGCGGCTCGGTCTTCACCACAGGTGGTCTGGGGAGCGGTTTGATGGCCGGAGGCTTGGGCAAGGGTTTGGGCTTATTGATCGGGAGCGGTTCGACCAGAGTAATGGTTTTCTGGGGCACTACGACTGTTTTGCGCACCACCGCGCCCAGAATGATGATGACGATTGCGATGACAACATTGATGACGACGGAGCTGATGAGCGATCCTCTGCTCTGGGCACCATCGCTCAGGATGCCGAAATGAGTGAACTGCATATTCGGCGGGTGTGGGTTGTCACTGCGAAGAGGCTTTACCATAGAAATTCCTTAAAAAAATCCTTCGATAAACGGAAGGACAAGACCGCTTCCCCCAATTAGGCAGGAAACGGTACACCGGGGAGAAAAAGACTCCGCGAACGTACTACGGAATCTGCGAGTGGCCAGACTTTGCCGGTCTGCTCGATAAATTTGTTGGACGACAGATTTGGACATTCGCCTCTGATGCCACACGTATTTGCCAGCACTTAGACAGACGAGAAAAGAAAAGCAAAAGGTTGTAGCGGGCCTTGTGCTTTGGGGAGGTATCAGGTCACGTACCAAGGCTCCGCGAATGCTTACTAGCAGTATAGTGCGTGAAGGCTATCTAATTGACACTGGTACTTTTGTGGTATCGAGAGAGCAGAAGAAAAGGAGTGTGGAATGAAGGTTTTGGTGACCGGTGGGGCAGGATATATTGGCGGCACAATAACACGAATGCTGCTGGCTCAGGGGCATATGGTGACGGTGTTCGATAACCTGTGCCACAGTAAGCGAGAGGCATTGGCCGAGGGAGCAGAGTTTGTGCAGGGCGATCTGGCTGATCGCGCACTTGTGGAAAAAACTCTGAATTCAGGCCGGTTCGATGGTGTGATGCACTTTGCGGCGTTGATTGAAGCGGGCGAAAGCATGAAGCACCCGGAGGTATATTTCCGCAACAATACAGTCGCCACGCTAACCCTGTTGGAGTCGATGTTGGCAACGGGGCATGATCGCCTGGTGTTCAGCTCAACCGCAGCCTGCTATGGCGAGCCGGAACGGACCCCGATCCTTGAGAATGCTAAGTTGCAGCCCACCAATGCTTACGGCGAGAGTAAGCTCATGGTGGAGCAGATGCTTCGCTGGATGAATCAGATTCACGGACTGCGATATGCGAGCCTGCGCTACTTCAACGTTGCCGGCGCGATTGACGGTTATGGCGAGGCACACGAGCCGGAGTCGCACCTGATTCCGCTGATTCTCGATGTGGCGCTGGGGCGAAGAAAGAACATCAAGATCTTCGGCAAGGATTATCCGACGAAGGATGGCACCTGCGTACGCGATTACATCCATGTGCGCGACCTGGCCGATGCGCATCTGCTGGCGCTGGACGCGCTGAAGCAGAAGGACCGGTTGATTTACAACATCGGCAACGGACAGGGCTTTACGGTGCTTGAGGTAATTGAGTCGGTGCGGCGTGTGACCGGAAAGCCGATTGAAGTGGAGGAGTGCGAACGGCGGCCGGGCGATCCGGCAGCGCTGGTGGCAAGCTCAGAGAAGATCAAGGCAGAGCTGGGATGGAAGCCGAAGTTTGCAGAGCTGGACAAAATTATCTCGAGCGCATGGGACTGGCATCAGCAACGGTACTTGTAGAGCCGGGGGCAGGCAGATTGTGATGGAGACATCGCTTTGATCTGAAAAGGAGTGTTCCTGTGATCGAGAGCATGTTTCATCTGCATTTGCCGGTTCTGGAAAAGCTGCTGCGCCCGATGATCGTCTATCTGTTCCTGATCGGGTTTCTGCGAATGTTCGGCAAGCGCGAGTTGGCGCAGTTGAATCCGTTCGATCTGGTAGTGCTGCTGTGCCTGTCTAATACAGTGCAGAATGCAATGATTGGCGATGATAATTCGATAACGGGCGGCATCATTGGAGCATTCGCACTCCTGGCAATCAATTGGGTGCTGACGTTGGTGCTGTTCAAAGCGCCAAAGCTTAACAACGCGCTGGAAGGAACGGAGACGGTGCTGATTCGCCATGGAGTAGTGGACTGGAAGGCGATGAAGAAAGAGGCACTGACCGATTTGGAACTGAAATCGGTGATTCACAAGCAGGGATTCGATGATTACTCGCAGGTAGAGAAGGCTGTGCTGGAGCCCAACGGCACGTTCTATGTGGAAGGAATTACTCCGAGCAGCGATGACACGCAGCGAACCGAGCTACTGCGGTTGGTACGGGCGCTCTCTGGCGAGGTGAAAGAGCTGAAAGGAATGCTGGAGGCGAGAGGATAGTTTTACATGGGTACTCGAGAGGTTATGAGGGCAGTTGAAAAAGCAGATTCCTTCCCCTTCGACTGAGCTCAGGGTGCGGAATGACAAGGTAAAGATACAGGGATCTCTCCACTCCGCTGCGCTCCGGTCGAGATGACGTGGGTTTATGCGTGTGAAGCAGTTAGACAGTTACTAAGCTCTTTTTTGTTTGCGAAGCAGGGGAAGCAGCAGGTAGCATTGAAGGGAAGGGAATGGAGTCTCCCGAAACCGCCGAGAGGCTGATGACTCCTGCCAATTCCATACAGTCCGAAAAGTGCGGACTACGACGAGGGCAGGATGTCTACCTATCTCTGGATAACACTGGGCAGTGCACTGGGTGGTGTGCTGCGCTATGCGCTGACACGACTAACTCTTGACAGCAGCACGACTTTCCCGTGGGGCACGATTCTCATCAATGTGATCGGCTGCTTTGTTATCGGCTTCTTTGGCACGTTTACCCTGCCGGGAAGCCGGTTTGAGGTTCCCGAAGACATACGGATGTTTGTGATGGTCGGGGTGTGCGGCGGCTTTACGACGTTCTCTTCGTTCAGCCTGCAAACCTTCGACCTTCTGCGTACGGGACAATGGAGCCGGGCGCTGGCTAACGTTGTGTTGTCGGTTGTGCTGTGCCTAGGA
>DASRSR010000133.1:0-4455 GCA_035656355.1 Edaphobacter sp. | reverse complement strand
CTTCAGCCCCTGTAGGCAGGCCTTTTCAAACTAACTCCCACTTCATACTCATTCTGATAGGGTATGCAGCCACAGCGTTGGTATGCTTAGTGGATAAATTATGAGTCTCAAAGCAAAGATCGAAGCCGTCATCTACGCCTCGGAAGAACCGGTAACTCTGGCCCAGCTCATTGGCCTGCTCGGACAGGAAGCTCAGACTGAGCTTGATAGGGCAGACGCTGCACAGCGCACCCTGGAACTGGAAGAAGCGCCTGCGGATGCCGACACTCTGAACAACGAAGTCCTGTCCGGGACGGAAGACGCGGCTCCGGCACAGGAAGCTGAAGCCGAAGCGTCATCGCCTGCTCAAGCGGCAGAACAGGAAGACTCGCCAGAAGCTGCGCCGGAAAAACAGGATGAGAAGAAGGTCGCGCGTGACAAGGATCGCCGTTTGCGGGACTACTTCCGTTCCATCCTCGATCAACTGATCAGCGACTATGCAAACGATGAACGCGGTCTGGAGATTCGCGAGGTTGCCAGCGGCTACCGCATGGCGACCAAACCTGAGTATCACGACGCCGTCCGCGGCTTCGTCAAGTCGCTGAAACCACCGCTAAAGCTCTCATTGCAGGCGCTGGAGACACTGGCCGTTGTCGCTTACAAACAGCCCGTAACGGCTCCCGAGATCTCAGAGATTCGCGGAGTCGATTCTGGTGGCGTGTTAGGCAGCCTCATGGCCCGCAAGCTGGTCACGACCGCCGGACGCAAACAGGTTATCGGTCGTCCGATTCTCTACAAAACGACACGCGATTTTCTACTGCGCTTTGGATTGAAGGACATCGGTGAGCTCCCCAGCATCGAGGAGTTCGAAAAGATGGCAGGCGAGTTGGCCGAACAGGAAGAGATTCCAATGGAACACCACGCTCCGGAGACCGCCGACGAGCTGGAACCGGAAAAGCATGTTCATCTCGCCCAGGCCGATGGCAGTCCCGATGTAGAGGACGATCCGCTTGATGCTGAGCTCGAAGAAGAGACGGAAAATAAGGCACCCGAAGCCAGGAATACAATAGAAGAAAGCTAAACGTATCAAAACGACCGCGATGAGCAGCTCCGCAGTCAGAAGGTAAAAATATGAAGACCAGATCAACTCCTCAGCCCGAGGAAACCCCTCAGGGTGACCGCCTGCAAAAGATTCTTGCCCAGGCTGGTATCGCCAGCCGGCGCAAAGCCGAACAGCTCATTCTCGAAGGTCGCGTGCAAGTTAATGGCGCAGTCATTCGGGAGTTGGGTACCCGTCACGACCTTACTAAAGACCACATCCGCGTCGACGGCAAGCTGTTGCATGGCCGCGAACAGCAGCGCTATTACATGGTTAATAAACCGCGTGGATATGTCACTACCCTCGATGATCCGGAGAAGCGACCCACCGTCATGGAGTTGATGACCCGGCAGAAAGGGCCTCATGGCGACCATGTCCGGCTGTATCCGGTTGGACGGCTCGACTATCTCTCCGAGGGGCTGCTCCTGATGACAAACGATGGCGACCTGGCTAATTCGCTTTCGCGCGCAGCCACCGGAGTAGAAAAGACTTATCTGGTAAAGGTCAGCGGCCACCCGTCGGAGAGCGGACTGGAACAGATTCGCCGCGGCATCATGATCGACCGCGGCCGGCTGAACGAGGTGCGCAGTGGAAGGCGTGATCGCATCATCACTGCTCCAGCCAAAGTGGAACAGGTGCGCGGCGGCGATAACCCCTGGTACGAGCTGACTTTGACGGAAGGTCGCAACCGTCAGATTCGCAAGATGTTCGAAGAGATTGGCCACCATGTCGAGAAGATTCGTCGCATCGGGTATGGTGCACTTAGGCTGGATGTCCCGCCTGGAGAGTTCCGCGAGCTGACGCCCGGCGAAGTAATCGCTCTGGGACGCGCCGCCAAGGGACAGAAGGTCGTTCCCAGGAAGAAGACGCCACAGTTCGCCCAGCTCAAGTCTCCGGCGAAGCCGAAGTCCTCCCGGCCTAAGCTTCATTCGGGAGCGAGACCCGCGGGTTCGCGGCGGCGACCTTCCTGATCTTCACATCGCGATAGGTAATTTGACCTGTCGCAGAACAGCAAAACTAACGTCTGATTTTCAGCACGAAGACCTCTCCCCGCGTGCTGCTCCGAACACTTGACGTTTGTATTCGGAGAAGCACAAAATACTCACGCTATTCACAGGAAACGCGATGACGAAGATGCTGGTCGCGCATCCAATGAAGTAGCAAAGGAGCAATACGTGGCAATCGAAAAAGCAACATTTGGAGCAGGATGTTTTTGGGGTGTGGAAGCCCGTTTCAATGAATTGAATGGGGTTATCGACACAGCAGCAGGATACGAAGGCGGAGACCTCGAACACCCAACTTACCAGCAAGTCTGTACCGACCGCACCGGCCACGCGGAAGTCGTTCAAGTTACGTTTGATCCGTCACGTCTCTCTTATGAGGCGTTGCTCGATGCATTCTTCGCGCTCCACGATCCTACCCAGGTCAATCGTCAGGGTCCCGACTGGGGCACACAATATCGCAGCGTCATCTTTACCCATAACGACGAGCAGGCAACAGAAGCGAAAGCCAAGATTGCCGAACTGAACGCCTCCGGAACCTACCGCGAGCCGATCGCCACTAAAGTTGAGCCTTCGAAAACATTCTGGCGGGCTGAAGAGTATCACCAGCGCTATCTGGAAAAACGCGGCATGGTGAGCTGTCACATTTAGTCTCAAAATTCTCTTTCAGCCATTACAGGCAAGGTCGCAGATTTGTGGCCTTGCCTGTAAATCTTTAATGATGCTGCAGGAGAGGCAAAATCAAGGCCTTCGCTCCATTCCATGCAATCTGCACCCCAATGCACAGCAAGATGAACGCCACAACACGCAGAATTCCATGAGCGGTTGAGGGCGAAATAGCGCGGGTAATCTGCGGAGCATAAGCATAGAAGACATAGACCAGAATGCTAAGCAAAATGACCGCCAGCAGGAGTCCGCAGTGCGACAGAATGCCGTCGCTGAGAGTCCGTTTGGAGGCGTGCGCACTCAGCGTCAGCATGACGACAATACAGCCTGGCCCTGCAGTTACTGGGAAAGTGAGTGGATAGAATGCTCCCTGCGCAAGGCTGTCCTCACTCCGCTGATTGCTTTCGACCTCGGCCTGCGCCTGGTCGGCGGTCGTCTGCGGGTCCTTCTCATTGAGCAGCGACCATCCCATTGCAGCCAGAACAAACCCTCCGGCAAGTTGCACTATCGGAAGCGAGATTCCGAAGAAGCTGAGGATAGCTGAGCCAACCAATTCAATCACTGCAAAGAAAAGGATCGTATTGATGGCGATGCGGCGCGCCAGCGAGCGATAGACCTTGGCAGGCACAACGCCGACTAGTCCCAGAAAGACCAGGGAAGAACCCAGCGGATTGACCACCGGCAGCAGTGCGCTGAATCCCAGCGCGAAGTACTTCCAAAGCAGGGCCATCTTTATTCCTCGAAAACCAAACTCTTCTCGAAGCGCCAGTCTATTAGGCTCAGGCGAATTTTTGTATGTCTTTTATGATTTACGCCCTACGGCAATATCTTTGACTTCAGCCGGAACGTCACCCGATTTCAGCCGCGAGCCAGTCACCAGCCATACAGCAAGCAGAATGGAAGCCATACCAGCGTACTCAACCCCAATAAATCGTTCGCCTAGAAAAATTGCTCCCAGAACCACAGCAATCGCCGGATTGACATAAGCGTAGGTCGTAACCTTTGCCACGGTGACGTTTTTCAACAGATAGATATAGGCCGTATACCCGGTCAACGATCCGAACGTAACCAGATAGAAGATGGAGGCCCAGGCCTCTGCTCCCCAGTGTGAGCCTCGATAACCACCCGCAGCAAACATCAGGCCCGTGTTGAAGATACCGCCGAACAACATCTGCCACCCTGCTGCAGCAAAACCGCTGATTTTAATTGTCGAGCGGCGCGAGATCACGGAGCCAGCAGTCCAGCAGAACGATCCTGCAAGAATGACCGCCGTAGCGGCGAATTGACGCGAGTTGCCATGCAGACTGTTGCGAAGTTCAGGGGATACCAAAAATGCCAATCCAATAAAACCGACAGCGATACCAACCCATCCACGGGCTCGCAAGCTCTCGTCATTCGGTAGAAACAGCTCAATCAGCGCCGCATACAGAGGAATGGCGGCTACGAGCAACGAAGCGAGGCCGGTGGAAAGATACAGTTCTCCCCACAACACAGCCGAGTTGCCGCAGCCAAGCATCAGCACCCCAATAATCGCCAGCCTGCCGAACTCCTGTTTGCTGGGCCACATCCGTATCCCACGTATTGCGCAGAAAATAAGCAAGATGGAGCCGGAGATCAGAAATCGTGTGCTTGCAATGACAAACGGCGGCAGTGCCTCCAGCCCATACCGCATGGCGAGATAGGTCGATCCCCAGAAGAGATAAACACAGG
>DASRSR010000132.1:0-12864 GCA_035656355.1 Edaphobacter sp. | reverse complement strand
GTCGAGAGCGGCCCCGGGGCGCCGGTAAATTATCTGACATTCAACGTCACCGATCCTGTGTTGAAAGACCGGCGGGTGCGTCAAGCGATTGCCTGCGCGCTCGACCGGCAGGCGATTGTGAACGCGATCTGGCGCGGAAAGGCAAGGCTTGCCAATACGCTACTGCCAGTCGGCCACTGGGCAGCGGCCAGCGATGACGAGATGGCACAGTACCCGCATGACGTTGCGCGGGCGAAGCGTCTGCTGGATGAGGCGGGGTTCCCTCCGGGCAAAGATGGAATCCGCCTGCGGGTTACGTTGAAGACGAGCACAGATGAGTCCACGCGCCTAATGGCGATGGTGATGCAGCAGCAGCTGCGGGCGGCGGGGATTCAACTGAATATCCGCTCTGCGGAGTTCGGAACTTTTTACTCGGATGTAACGCGAGGCGCATTCCAAATGTATGCGCTGCGCTGGATTGGCAGCAATGAAGATCCGGACATCTTCCGCTACACCTTCGCTTCGTGGAGCTTTCCGCCGACGGGAGCCAACCGTGGATACTACTCCAACCCGAAGGTCGATGCGCTGCTGAAGTCGGCAATTACAGAGACGAATGAAGCGAAGCGGCGAGCGGAGTATGTCGAGGTGCAGAAGATTCTGTCCGTCGATCTGCCGGCGATTCCGCTATGGTTTCCGGACAATGAGGTGGTACACACGCGGAGAGTGGAAGGCATCACGCCAAGAGGCTCGGGCAGCTTCGATTTTCTAAGAGATGCGTGGGTGAAATAAAGATCGGCGAGTTTTCCTGATGTGGCAAAACTTTTCCTAATATTTGCATGGATTTTGCATACAACAAATGGGTAATGTGCCTCGTTGCTTCGATTTTTGAGGCCGTCATGCAAAGGAAGTCCTCACCATGAACTTTCATCTCAGTAGATTCATTGCCATTGCCTCTTGCGTCCTGACTACTACTATGTTGTTTCAGGCACGAGGATTTGCCGATCGATACAACCTCACCGAAGTCGTACATACGCAACGTGAGACTTTCGCCGCGGGTGACGATTTTGGCAATTACACCATCGATATGACGGGATGGATGAGCCAGTTCTTCAATCGGACGTGCGGCAGTGTTGAAAACGCGGCGAGTTGTTACGCAACCTATTATGTTGGCAATTCCGCGCCAGTAATGACGACATATGTACCAGCTCTTTGGGTAGACCCACATCCAATAGCCGGGACGGATTCCTGCGCTTTAGCGCCAGGCACAGGCTTTCATGCATATAACATCCTTTGCGCCAACGGCCACATGATTTTCTCTGGAGAATATGATCTTCCGGATGGAAACTATCTCCGGGGAATCTGGGTTGGCTCCAATCCTGATGTATCTCTGGATTATCTCGGCGACCACAGCATTGATGGTGGCTTTATGACGGCGAACGGAAATGCCTACTTTATCGATGGGTTAAATGATTCGCTTGATGTCGCTCTGAATCTGGACGCAAGCCCCATCCCAGAACCGGAGTCGATATTTTTGCTGGGAACAGGGCTAGTTGCCCTGCTTGGAATTGCACGCAAGCGATTGAGCGTTTCCGATATTTCCTAGATTTAAGTTTGATTTATATTGGTTGCCCCCCAGGGATTCGAACCCCGATTGGCCGAGTCAGAGTCGGCAGTCCTACCATTGAACGAGGGGGCAACAGGTGATGTGGCGCCGCGAAATTGTATCTCGCCGACCGCCTTTTTAGAGTGTACGGGGCATGTCGATTCTGGTCAACGGCATAGGACTAGAATGCAGAAATGAGCGACGAGATCGCAGTACTGTTTCTGGATGTTTCGTGCCGCAAGCTGGATGCCATGACCACCAATCTTCGCATCTGCCTCGACAAGCTGACTGACGAACAGATATGGCGGCGCGGTGGAGCGCACGAAAATGCCATTGGCAATCTAGTCTTGCATCTGTGCGGCAATATGCGCCAATGGATTCTGCACGGCATCGGTGGCGCAAAGGATGTGCGGCAGCGTGATGCCGAGTTCAGCGCGACCGATGGGCTGAACAAAGCGGACCTGATAGAGAAGTTCACCGCCACAGTGGCGGAGGTCCGCGAAGTGATCGCCTCCCTGCCGCCTGGCCGGCTAACGCAAAAGATCACACCGCAGAAGCGTGAGGTTAGCGTGCTGGAGGCGATCTATCAGGTGGTAGCGCATGTCGAGCAGCACACAGGACAGATTATCGTGCTGACCAAGCAGATGATCGGAACCGATCTGGATCTGACAATGCCGCGGCCACGATAGAGTACACGTACTTTCATTGCTATTCCTGAAAGAGGGATCGTTGTCCCGTTCCTTTTAACTGCTTTGCAGAACGAGAATCATCGAAGACTGTCCGGCCTCCAACTGATTTTGAAATGCGGTGCTCGTGCTCTAAAGCTGCGCTGAAATCGGCAAGCGGCTGTCGTTTTTCTTCGACGGTTCGGGTCAGACGATCCAGGCGCTTAAATCCTTCTATCTTTTCTGTATGGCCAATGCGCGCGGCCTCCAGCGAACGGCGCAATACCGCGAGCGATTCATCGTACGTCTTCAGCGGAACCGGGAAGGGGTGCCCATCCTTGCCACCATGCGCGAAGGAGAACCGGGCTGGGTCGGCGAAGCGGCTAGGGGCGCCATGGACCACTTCGGCGATGAGAGCAAGGGATTGCAGCGTTCGTGGTCCCAGCCCTTCTACAAGCAGGAGCGAAGCAAAGTCGCGAAGCTCTTGGTCGTGGGCCACGGCAAGCACAGCGCCGAGCCGCTTCAGGTCAACATCCTTCGCTCGAACGTCATGATGGGCTGGCATCGTCAGTTTGCGGGCTTCCTCCAGAGACGCTTCGACTGGTTCCGTTGCGATGGTCAACAAGGCGGTCTGCGCCTTTGCAGCACGGGTATCGACCAGATTCAGGATCGTTCCCTGCGGCTTGCCGAGAATTGCAGTATGCGGGTCAGCGACGAAATTTCGAACCGTTGCCGAATGCCAGTGATACCTGCGGGCCAGATGATTTTCAGGATTCATTCCCTGCTGGACGACGGCCCATTCTCCCTGCCTGGTAATGGCAAACGAGTGAAGATAAAGCTGAAAGCCGTCAGCTATCGCATTATTATCGACCCGCGCCGTGAGCCGGCTTGTGCGGGCGAGTTCCTCACCATTCAAACCTGTCTTCAGCGCGAACGAGCGAAGCTCCTCAGGAGTTCGTACGGAGTGCCGTCCGCGACCTCCGCAGATAGTAATGCCGAGTTCGGAAAATCGAGGATTCAACCCACGTTTCAATGCTCCCATCACGGACGTTGTAATGCCGGACGAGTGCCAGTCCATGCCCATCACAGCGCCGTACGCCTGAAACCAGAACGGATCGCTCAAACGGGTTAGAAACCCGGTCGCACCATAGTCAAGGACAATATGTTCCGCAATCGTCGTACCGAGTTCAGTCATGCGATTCGCGAGCCAGGGAGGCACGCGGCCACCATGAAGTGGCAAGTCGGCTGTACCGGAACGCTTCAAATTTTCCCCTTCCAATCCCTTATCATTTTCGCCCTATATTCGCTTACAATCAACCGCATGGACGAGTCGAGCATTGCGGAGCCACAAGGCGGCGTTGGGCCCGCGTTGAAGATCCGCAAGATCGTTCATGTAGACATGGATGCCTTCTATGCCTCGGTTGAGCAGCGAGACGATCCATCGCTACGTGGCAGGCCGGTTGTGGTGGCCTGGAAAGGAAAGCGGTCCGTCGTCTGCGCAGCTTCTTACGAGGCAAGACGTTATGGCGTGCGCTCTGCAATGCCGGCGATCACTGCCGAGCGCATGTGCCCAGAGGCTGTCTTCCTTCCTCCTGATTTCGCCCGCTATAAAGCTGTCTCTCACGCTGTAAGGGAGATCTTTCAGCGCCACACTGACCTGATCGAACCTCTGTCTCTGGATGAAGCCTATCTGGACGTTACCTTCAACAAGAGCGGCTTGCCCACCGCAACCAGAGTTGCGATAGCAATACGCCAACAGATTCGCGAAGAGTTGTCACTCAATGCCTCTGCAGGGGTCGCACCGAACAAGTTCCTGGCGAAGATTGCCTCCGACTGGCGAAAACCCAATGGCCTTTTCGTCATCCAGCCAGGAGACCTGGCCACGTTTCTGCCTCCACTTGCGGTCGGCCGCATCCCCGGTGTCGGCAAGGTGACGGAGGCGAAGCTCAAAGAGATTGGAATCCAAACAATCGGAGATTTGCAGCGGTTCGATCTCCCGGCCCTCGAAACACACTTTGGCCGGTATGGTGCGCGCCTGTATGAACTGGCACGCGGGGTTGATCACAATCCGGTCATTCCGGACAAACCAACAAAATCGATCTCTGCGGAAGATACATTTGAGCGCGATATTCCGCTTGCGGAGACGGAGGAACTGATTCGCCGGCTGGCAGAAAAAGTATGGTTCGCATCGCGCAAAGAATCGCGTATCGCCAGAACCGTGGTTCTCAAACTAAAGATGAGCGAGTTCAATATCCTTACGCGCAGTCACACACCCTTGATTCCACCCGCGTCGTGCGAGGAACTGACAATAATTGCGCTCTCTCTGCGAGAGCGGATTGATCTGGAACCGACCAGGCTCTTTCGTCTGGTTGGGGTAGGCCTGAGCAACTTTCGGGAACCGGAAGGGCCATCACCACCCCTCTTTGAAGAAAACTCCAAATAGCGGGCCCAGCCCTTCGGATTTTATTCGACCGGAAGCTTAGCTCGATAGCCGTCGCGAGCGATGATGGAGTACTTCAGCGGCTTACCCTTTTCATCCTGCATTCGCAGCGGATGGCCTTCGTTGTCCACCAGCAGCACTTTGACCTTGCGATAGGAGCCGTCGTCTTTGGTATTGGTTGGCCGGTAGGTCAGCACATACTGGTTGCGAATCGAGTTGTTGATCTGTGAAAAGATGTCGGGCAGCGCGCCTTCAAAGAGGGGGCTAAAGCTGAGTCCTCCGGTCATGGAGGCAAAGGTGCGCAACTGGTTCTGTGCCTGCAGATAGTTCAGGTCAGCCATGCCGCCGCTCATACCGCCGCGTCCACCGTAAAGTTCCTGTATCAGCGCACCGGTACCGATGCTGAAGATGGTAACGTTGGGCGTCTCCTTGATCTTGGCCAGTATCTTGTCGAGCGTGATCTTCGAGAAGGTATCGCGGCCGCTGCCAATCAGGATGATGTACTTGCGGCCCGGAATACGGCTGACGCGGTCAAGCGTCTCGTAGAGCGCATCGAAGAGGTTGGTGTCGGAGAATCCCGGTATGACGAGCGAGTTAAGCGCCTGCGCGATGACGCTCTTATTATTGGTGAAGTCGGTGAGGATGTGGGTGTGCAAGTCGTAGGTGACGACAGCGACATAGTCATCCGGGCGCAGAGTGCGGAAGAAGCTATAGGAAGCGTTCTGCATGTCATTGATCAGCCAATAGCTGTTAGCGGCAAACTCCAGCAGCATGACCGCCGTGATGGGGGCCTGGGTAGTGCGAACACTGGTAATGGTCTGGGGCACGCCGTCTTCAAGGACAAGGAAGTTGCTTGCCTTCAGGCCGGGAACAAACTGATGCGTCTTGTCGAGAATCACATTGACGTTGAGATTGACGATGGGCACATCAACGCGCAGTGAGTAGGTTTCGTTGTTAGGATTTTTGACCTTTGGCTCAGGGGGCGCCGGTGGCGGAGGCTCAGACTCCGGCTTCTTGCGGATAATCATCGGGCCGGTCTCATTTTGCGGGCCGCCGGAGTCGGTCTGGTCAGGTTTGTTCTGCTGCTGTTGATTGGCAGGCGGGGCCGAAGAGCTGCTCTGCGCGCTCGCCGAAGGCAGAACAAACAAGAGAGCCGCGATTAGGAGAAATGAAACTGAGTCCCGAAAGCGGTTCGAGGGGTAGGTCATGTCAAAAACTTTACTCCGATATATTTGACGACGCTTCCGTGCGCTTGTGAGAGTCGTCCGCGGTCATTCTATGGAAACAATATATGTTGCGGCCCGAACCCATGCCAGGAATCCAGGAGGAAAACAAGCTTCCGTTTTTGTCAGGCTGATGTTGTAGCATCAAACAGCGGGACGCCCGCTTCAGTTTTGTCCGGCGTTCCCAAAAGGAAAGATTTCTAATGAGCGAAATAAATGGTTTAGCCGTGCACGCGGCCGGTGCGCATCTTCTGCCTTACAAATACGACCCAGGCGAATTGAAATCCAATGAAGTGGAGATTCGGATCTCGCACTGTGGGGTCTGCCACAGCGACATACATCTGATCGACAACGATTGGGGATTTAGCAAGTATCCATTTATTCCAGGACATGAAATCGTCGGCACCGTCGTCGCCGTGGGCAGCGGTGTGCGCGATAGAAAAGTAGGCGATCGCGTTGGCGTTGGTTGGCAGGCAGACAGTTGCGGCGTCTGCGAGTGGTGCCTCCAGGGCGACGAGCATCTGTGCGCCAGCTCGCAGCCAACCTGCGTAGGCAGAAACGGAGGCTACGCCGATAAGGTTCGCGTAAACTCCCGCTTTGCCATTCCTGTACCCAATGCCCTGGAAAGCGAGAATGTCGCTCCTCTCCTCTGCGCTGGAATCACGGTATACAGCCCGCTGCGCAATCATGGAGTACGTCCTTCATCGCGAGTAGGCATTATCGGCATCGGCGGCCTGGGACACCTTGGAATTCAGTTTGCCCGTGCCTTTGGCGCTGACGTCACTGCGTTTTCTACCTCGAAGGACAAGGAAGAAGAGGCACGCAGTCTGGGAGCGCATCATTTCCTCAATACGCGGGACACAGGCGCATTGAAAAATGTTGCCGGATCGTTCGACTTTCTGCTTTCCACCGTCAGCGCCGATCAGGACTGGCAAGCCTACGTGAATGCTCTGCGCCCGAAGGGAACGCTTTGCATCGTGGGCATCGCTCCTTCTCCTATACAAATTCAGGCATTCTCTTTGCTGAGCGCGCAAAGGGCCGTCTCCGGCAGCCCATCGGGAAGCCCGCGCGATCTGCACGAGATGCTCGACGTAGCTGCGCGGCACAACGTAAAGGCCATTACCGAGCGCTTCGCCATGAGCAAAGCAAACGATGCCGTCGCCAAGGTGAAGAAGAATCAGGTCCGCTATCGTGCGGTCCTCGCCAACTAAGATGGTGATTTCGTGGTTTGATGAAGGGCGAGGGCTTCGGCTTTCGCCCTTCTCATTGAGAGGCCTATGACGGAGATAAGACGGCGATTTCCTAAATACAATCCTGACTTTCTGCTGCTGGTCGTCGATCTATTGGGAACACTGGTCTTCGCCATCGAAGGGGCCATGGCGGGAATCCGCGCCAATCTTGATCTGCTGGGGCTGCTTGTAGTCTCGTTCGCTACCGCGCTGGGCGGCGGAGTTATCCGCGATGTGCTGATCGGCGCTGTGCCTCCAAACAGCATTCGCGATTGGCGATATGGGACGACGGCATTCGTTGGTGGAGGAATGGTGTTCTTCTTCTACCAGTTCTTCCAAAGCGTGCCGCAGTCTTTAATGATTACCCTCGATGCAGCCGGCCTTGCGCTGTTTGCAGTTGCCGGAACGGAGAAAGCTCTTGAATTCGGCATCAATCCTCTCGTAGCGGTTCTGATGGGCGGAGTCACAGGCGTAGGCGGGGGAACAATTCGCGACGTGCTCCTGACTCAAGTCCCCGGCGTACTACGGACCGATGTATACGCCGCTGCTGCGCTGGCAGGAGCGATCATCGTCGTCGTATGTATACGAGTTAAGGTGCCTCGCGGTCTGGCGATGAGCTTCGGCGCAGCCGTCTGTTTTCTCCTTCGCATGGTCGCCGTCTGGAGGCATTGGAACCTGCCAAAAGTGATGGTGCATTAGATTGAGTTCAGTCCGGATAGTAAGCTGAGGTCTAATGCGATTTGAGTTATTCATCGCGGCGCGATACCTGCGGGCTAAACGCAGGCAGGCAGTCGTGGGTGTTATCACGCTGATCTCGGTGATCGGCGTTGCCGCCGGCGTTGCTTCGCTGATTATCGCGCTCGCAATCACCAACGGAATGCAGCGCGATCTACAGGCAAGGCTGCTCGGCTCCACAGCGCATGTGGACCTTATGCGAATCAAAGCAGATGGTATTCGCGACTGGCGGCCGCTGCTGAACAAATTGCGAAAGCTGCCTCATGTGACTGCCGCCGCTCCAGGACTCTACGGACAGGTCCTGATCTCGCGCGGCGCGCGCAGCGGCGGTGGCTTGATTAAAGGCATTATCCCCGCCGACGAACGCACCGTAGGCGACCTGCTGCAGTCGGTAAAAGAAGGCTCGGCAGAGGCGCTGGAACCAACAACTCCAACCGCAGGTTCGTCGGCGGCTCAGGCTATCCCTCCCATTGTGATCGGCAAAGATCTCGCCGAGATAATCGGCGCAAACGTAGGTGACGAAGTCCTTGTCACCAGCCCGCAGGGCGAGCTTACACCGCTCGGACTAATCCCGAAGTACCAGCGCTTCCGTGTCGTCGGAATCTTCAAATCCGGCTTCTATCAGTACGACTCAAGTTACACATTCGTACGACTCACAGATGCGCAGCGGCTGTTCAGCGAGCCTGACCTGATCTCGGTTATCAGCTTCAAGGTTGACGACCTCTATCACGCAAACAAGATCGGCAGAGAGATTGAGAAGGCAGCCGGTCCGGGATTCGAGACCACGAACTGGATGGAGCAGAACCGCGAGCTCTTCCGTGCGCTCAAGTTGGAGCAGATCGTCACGTTCATTGTGCTCGCCCTTATCGTCTGCGTCGCAGCGCTGAATATTTTGATTGCGCTAACCATGATGGTCATGGAAAAGACACGCGATATCGCCGTTCTTATGAGCTTCGGTGTGCGTGCCGAGCAGGTGCGGCGCATCTTCCTGCTGCAGGGATTGCTTATCTCCATCATTGGCACCGTCATCGGCCTGGTCTTGGGATACGCCCTAAGCTGGCTCGGCGGCCACTATCGCTTTATCCATCTGGATGCCGCGGTCTACTCCATCGACTATCTTCCCTTTGCGCCTCGCATCTGGGACGCGGTCGTTGTCGCATCGGTTTCCCTTGGAGTCAGCCTGCTTGCTACGCTGTATCCAAGCGGATCGGCGGCCAAGGTACTACCAGCGGAGGCATTGCGGTATGAGTAATCCCAGGTTGAAATATATGGACCTCGCGCCCGAGGGCATGGGAAAGCTGCGAAATCTGGAACACTATCTCAACTCCGGCTCCGGGCTTGAGTCTTCCCTGCTGGGACTCATCAGGCTCCGTGCGTCACTGATGAACGGTTGTGAGTATTGCATTCGCATCCATGCCGCCGAACTGCGAAAGCTGAACGAACCCGAAGAAAGAATTACCGGTTTGGCCGACTGGCGCGGTTCCGCTGCATATACACAGCGCGAACGTGCCGCGCTGGCATGGGCAGAGGCCGTAACCGATATTCAGGACGACCATGCGCCCGACGTCGTCTACGATGCGGTGCGCGAGCACTTCAGCGATGTGGAGACGGTGAACCTGACACTTGCAATCACAATCATCAATGCATGGAACCGGATTGCAATCTCTCTCGGCGCCTATCCGGGACACGCAGGCGCACAAGAGGTAACACACTAGATGGCTGGGGCAGCAGACAGGCTGCGGCGGTCTCTCCGGCTCGGGAGCAGAGGCAATGCGCCGGAAGACGCGCGTACGCTGCACGAAGCTGAGCGACTGCAGCCGCTGCCGGAAACTCCGGGTCCGAGAATCATCCTTCGCGCCGAAGCATTGACCAAGGTTTATGCCGCTGTGTCTGGCTCGGCAAGCCAGGTTGATCTCGAACTATTTCGCGGACTCAACCTCAATATCTACTCAGGCGAAATGGTGGCCATCGTCGGCGAAAGCGGCGCAGGCAAAAGCACCTTGCTCCATCTGCTGGCCGCGCTCGACAAACCTACCTCTGGAGAAGTCTGGTGCGGAGCACAACGGCTCAGCTCTTTTTCAAACGCGCAGGCGGCCGACTTTCGTAATCGCGACGTCGGGTATGTCTGGCAGTTTCACTATCTGCTGCCCGAATTCACCGCTCTCGAAAACGTTGCCATGCCTCTGCTGGCCCAGGGCATGAAGCGCGCAGTTGCATTGGATAAAGCTCGTACATGGCTTGGCGAGGTCGGATTGGCCGAGCGCGCCGAGCATCGCAGCGGCGAGCTCAGCGGCGGCGAACAGCAGCGAGTATCGTTGGCTCGGGCGCTTGTCACCACACCAAAAATTCTGCTGGCAGATGAGCCAACCGGCGACCTCGATGGCAAGACAGCCGAGGCAGTCTTTAGCTTGATTCAGCGCCTGCATACGGCTCATGGCCTGACCAGCGTAATCGTTACCCACAGTCTTGAATTTGCAGGCCGCTGCGAGCGTATGCTGCGACTGCGCGAAGGTCGCCTGATCGAAGTGAGCAACAGCCACGCAGCGCAGTGATTTATCATCAGTTATAGATATGCGCCCGCTCCTCTTTCTTGCCGATGCATTTATCAACACCTTCGGCATCACTCAGCCGACGCCAAAGGCGAGAGTCCGCATGGCCTGGTTCATCTTCGCTATGCTTGTCTCCGTCATCGTCCTGGTAGCGACCGCGGCAGCCGTTATCATGCATGTCTCTCTCCACTTCTAACGTTCTCTCCGAGCTAAAGAAGCACGTTATCTCCAGGTAACGGCATCAACCTTTTTACACGTCATCTCGACCGAAGGCCCGAAGGGCCGCAGCGAAGAGACCCTGTATTGAAGTAAGAAGCACGTCATCTCGACCGAAGCGCAGCGCAGTGGAGAGATCCCTGTATTTGTTTTGGATTCAAGAAGCGATGGTTTTAAAGAAATTATCAAAAGCCCTTTGACTCACTCCCCTACCCTTGCTAACCTTGCCCACTATGGCAGGGCCTTCCATACAGACCACCTGCTGTATCGTCGGTGGCGGTCCCGCGGGCGTTATGCTCGGCTACCTTCTTGCGCGCTCCGGTGTCGATGTCACTGTGCTGGAAAAGCACAAGGATTTCTTCCGCGACTTTCGTGGGGACACCATCCATCCCTCAACGCTTGAAATTCTCTACGAGCTCGGCCTGCTCGACGCATTTCTTGCCCTGCCTCACCAGGAACTTCCAGGCGTTACCCTCGCCATTGGCGGTGCCAGCCTGCCCATCGCCGATCTTACCCACCTCAAAACGCACTGCCGCTTTGTCGCGCTGATGCCACAGTGGGACTTCCTCAACTTCCTCTCCGCTCAGGCTGCCCGCTATCCCAGCTTTCATCTATTGATGGATCATGAGGCGACAGGCCTCATCGAATCCGGCAATCGCGTTACCGGCGTTCAGGTCAATACACCCGCAGGTCCCGTCGAGATTCACGCTTCACTCGTTGTCGGCTGCGACGGACGGCATTCCACCTCTCGCGCCTCCGCTAGCCTTCCAGTACACGAAACCGGAGTGCCTATCGACGTGTTATGGTTTCGGATCAGTCGCCGTGAAAGCGACCCCTCAAATGTTCTTGGGAACATCAACTACGGCAACTTTGCCGTCCTCATCAATCGGTCAGATTACTTCCAGTGCGCCTTCATCATCGCAAAAGACTCATTCGCCACCAAAATTCAACCGGCAGGCCTGCCAGCATTCCGTGAGGCAATTGCTAAGCTCGTTCCCTTCCTTGCAGACCGCGTGGACGAACTCACCAGTTGGGACCAGGTCAAGCTGCTCTCCGTCCAGATCAATCGCCTCACCCGATGGCACAAGCCCGGCCTTCTCTGCATCGGAGATGCCGCCCACGCCATGTCGCCGGTCGGCGGTATTGGCATCAATCTCGCCATACAGGATGCAGTCGCCGCCGCTCGCATCCTTGCCCCTTCTCTCAAAGCCGGCACCGTCACAGAACGGACACTCGCCCAGGTCCAGAAGCGCCGCGAATGGCCCACCCGGGTCACGCAGGCGTTTCAGGTAAGGGCCCACGCCCTCTTCATCGGCACTCTTGGCAAACCAGAAGCAATTAAGCCACCCCTGCTTCTGCGTGTGCTCTCTTCCTTTAAGTCATTCCGCTATCTTGTCGCCCGCTTCATCGGCGTCGGCATCCGGCCGGAGCACATCCAGCCCTGACGATTCAGCTACGTCATCTCACAAGTACACGGCACATGCGTCAGAGGCCGTCCATGTCTTTATCAATGGATGGGGGAGTACACCCTAAGACGTCATCTCGACCGAAGCGCAGCGAAGTGGAGAGATCCCTGTATTTGCCTTACTTGCCACGCAAGGCGTATGAGAGCCTACCTGCCTTACCCCTAAACGCTGTCAAGCCTTATCGTCTCGTCTAATCCGAGCAAAGCCTAATAATTCAGCAACTTACAACACAAAAATAGATGCCGGTTTACTTCTCTCAATTTGATAAAATTACTTTTGAAAGATTAAGTTAGGCCCGGTTTGCTAGCCGGGCCTAACACCTTTTAAAACAGGAACTTATATATAAACCTTTTGAATAGAAGACTTTAGGTACTTTCCCCATTGTTTCCAAGACTTTGCACAAAAAGTACAGGGGGAAGGGGTACCCTACTCAAAGCCTCGATTCCAGCTAACGATTGCGCGCGTCTCTCGCTCCCAGCCAAGTACGCTCAGGCTGCCGGTTCCCAGGACAAAAAACCGTCCCGCACGAGCCTCCAATCCGATCCACCGCGCCGCCAGAATCCGCAGCAGATGCGCATGGGCGAACAGCGCTACCTTGGCTCCGCCGGTTGCCAATGCGCGCTCAATCACGCCATCGGCTCGCTGGCCAACCTGATCCACCGTCTCACCGCCGGTAATTGGGTCCTTCCAGACCGACCATCCCGGCGTCTCCTGGCGAATCTCGGCTGTCGTCTTGCCTTCATAGATTCCGTAGTCCCA
>DASRSR010000131.1:0-5207 GCA_035656355.1 Edaphobacter sp. | reverse complement strand
TCGGAGTAAAAATCCGCGAAACCTTTTTTAGAAATACGGGTTCAGGAAGACAAGCGGAAAATCTGCTTGCAGACTTCCGTATCATCTGCAATTCTTCTCGGACAACGAAGCTACGCAACTGTAGCTTCGTTGATTTTTAGTTGCGCGGGTTTTTTGTCCGCAACCATTCTCGCAAGACCCAGAGGAAGTATCCCCCCTGAATGATGAGAACGGTGGCATAGGCACCCAGAAGGTGCCGATGTTCCATGGTGCTGAAGTTGAAGAAGGTGTGCCAGGTCATTGGATGGTCTCCAGGGAGGCTTCGATGGCGCCAAGGGCGGCATCCTGCTCGGCGAGTTGGCGGCGGCGCTCGAGGGCGAAGCGGAAGCCCATGATGAAGATTCCCCACATGGCCCAGGCAAGAACGTTCCAATAGAAAGCAGGAGCCATGGAGGGATCAATGCCAGAATCAGGACCACCACCAAAGACTGGGGCGGGATGCTGAGTGCGCCACCAGCGGATCGACATATAAACGATGGGGACGTCCACGGCAGCAAAGACTGAGAGGACGGCGGCAAGGGTTTGGCTTTGGCCAGTGGAAGAGAAGCGGCGCAGTATCAGATAACTAACGTAGAGCAGCCAGAGCAGCAACATGCTGGTGAGGCGCGGGTCCCAGGTCCACCAGATTCCCCAGGTGGCGCGACCCCAGATACTGCCAGTGATGAGGCAAATGCTGGCGTAGACTACCGTGACCTCAGCGGAGGTGAGGGCAAGGGCGTCAGCGGTGAGTGCCTTGAGCGGATCGCGGCGGCGCCAGAAGAGATAGGCGAGGGAAGCAAGAAAGTTTATGTAAGGGAAGACGAGGCTCAGCATCGAGCTGGGGACGTGGTAGTAGAAGATGCGTCCGACATCGCCCTGAGCTGCGTCGGTGGGCACAACGAAGATGGCCTCGCGGAAGCCGATAACAAGAACCACGAGACTGGCAAAGAACCAGAGCCAGGCAAAGCTGCGGATGGTGGCTGGACGGGACACGATGATTCATTTTACCGCGAATGAGCGGGGGGATCGTTCTTTTGGAGATCGTGCGTATATCGGATGGAAGATGAAATACAGGGGATCTCGCCGCTGCGGCCTTTAGGCCTTCGGTCGAGATGATGTGGGTGAGAATTATGCATTCCCGCAGATAAAATAAATGCGGGGATTCTTCGCGTTGCTCAGAATGACGAGAGTTTGAATGAGTGCATCCCACCCATGCCGCGATAAAACTGCAATGAATGGGCACCCGAATGTTGGGGGTATTCCACCTTAGTCTCGTGCTGGCTGCGCTGTCCCGAGCCGAAGATGGGGCATCCGAAGGTGTTTGTTGGCGTTATTCGGCGTTGAGGACGGTATCGAAGAGGAGGATGCAGACGATAGTGAAGACGATGTCGTATCCGGCGAGTTGGGTGATCCAGGTGTTGATTTCGAGAGGGTCGAGTTGAGCGGTGAGAACCCCGGTGGTGGCCTCGACCATGCCGAGGAGGGCAGGCAGCGAGATAGGAAGCAGGAGGAGAGGGAGGAGAAGCTCGCGGTTGCGGGTGCGCAGGCCGAGTACAGCGAAGAAGGTGCCGTTGACGACCAGCGCCCAGGTGCCGAGAGGAAGAATCAGCGCCAGCAGCCACGGGTTGCCAAGGACATGAAGGTTGTAGAAGACGATAAAGACGGGCGCTAGGATTGCTTCGACAACCAGGACAAAGAGCATGTTGGCGATGGCTTTGCCCAGAAAGAGCGCGGATGCCGGAGCAGGTGCCATGCGCTGGGCTTCGAGTACCTGATGGTTCTGTTCGCGGGTCCAAGCCTGATTGAGCGCGGTGACAGTGGCGAACAGCAGCGCTACCCAAAGGATACCGCCGGAGATCTGGCGGGAGACAGCGGCGGTGGGATCGAAGGCAAGCGAGAAGACGACGACCACGAGCAGCGCAAAGAAGAGCATTCCATTGAGCGAGTCGCGGGAGCGCCATTCGATACGAAGATCTTTGCGGAGGTGCGCGAAGATGTGACCGATATATTTCATTTGGTGAGATCGGCCACGGAAGCGTTGGCGGCGCGCAGATAATCTGTCGGAGAGAGCAGAAGTTGTAATCCACGTTGGCCGGCGGATATCGAGATAACGTCGTGCAGTTCGATGGTTTCGTCGGCGTAAGCGGGGAAAGGTTTTCGCGCAGCCATTACGGTAACTCCGCCACGAATGTAGCCCGTGAGAGGCTCGACTTCTTTGAGGGAGGCCAGTTCGGCTTTTTTCGCTCCGGCGGCATGGGCTAATTTTTTGAGATCGAGTTCGGCATCTCCGGGGATGACGGCGAAGAGATGCTCGCCGGTATTGGTGTGAGCGAGCAATGTTTTGAAGATCTGTTCGGCAGGCAAATTGATCTTGCGTGCAACAGAAATTGCGGTGAGGTCTTCGGGATCGACCTCGTAGGCGCGCATCTCGTAACTGATGCCAAGGCTGTCGAGCAGGCGCGCAGCGTTGGTCTTTGCAGGAGCCTTCACTGGACAGTCCTTTGGGAGGCGATTGAGACGATCTGGCCGCCGCGCATGGTGAGGGTTGTGTCTGCGATAGGAGTCGCAAGGTGTGCCTGATGGGTCGTGAGAATGACAGTGCGGCCGCCGCCGTTCTGATTGTGAACTGGCCAGGTGCGGAAGTCGGCTAGCAGATCGACCATATGGTGGGCAGAGTCTACGTCGAGGTTGGAGAACGGTTCGTCCAACAGGAGAAGTTCGGGGTCGGTTTGCAACACACGAGCAAGAGAGGCGCGCTGGCGCATTCCCTGAGAGTACTGCCCGACGGGACGTGTGAGTTTGGGATCGAGGCCGACAGCGCGCAACGCCATCTCCGGGCTGCCAACGCAGGCACAGCCGCCATCACGATAGAGCGAAGCGAAGTAGTTGAGGTTTTCCATTGCCGTAAGTTCGTCATAGAGCATGGTGGCATGGCTCATGTAAGCGATTCGTCTGCGCTGCTGCTGCGGAGCTTCGGAGAAGATGCGGGCCTGTCCGCGGGTGGGAGTGATAAGGCCGGCCAGAATGCGCAGCAGGGTCGATTTGCCAGCGCCGTTTTCTCCGACGATAACGGTGCAAGTGCCCGCGGCAAAGCTGGCCGAAACGTTTCGCAGAGCGGCAAAGGTACCGTAGATTTTGGAGACGGAGTTCAGTTCAGCGGCGGTGCTTGTAGCGCCGTTCATGGCGTAACTTACTTCTCCAATTATTTTTTGAAATCCGCTGGAAGCGCGGCAGCAGTGGCCGTAGGGGCAGCAGGTTTTGCCGGAGCATATTTGGAGGCGCACTTGGCCTGAAGTTGCGTTGCGTGAAAGACACCATCGCGGCCATAGGTGCCGACTGCCAGAGCCTGAGAGTCATCTTTGAAGGTGTCCGGCGGCGGCTCAACACCTTTGTAACTGACCTTCAGGGTATGATTTTGTTCCAGAAGCTCAAAGTCCACATAGGTGCCGCTACGGTGAATGCTACCCGGAGCCACATTTCCTGCGACGCGCAGATGTCGTACATAGGCTTTGTTGCCCATGGCCTGCAACTCGCTGATGGTGACGTAATAGCTCTTGTTGTCGCGAACGCCAGTGAAGGCAAGCCATGCCAATGTAGCCATAACAACAATGGCGGCGAGGATGATCTTCGAGTGGCTCTTCTGATCGGTTGCCATAGGGACTATCACAAGTCTACGGATTTACGAGGAATTTGGGTAGGGGAGTACGAGCAAAGTGTTACTTCCAGCTGTGTCGCGCCTTCAGCGCTCCGCTTGTACGGCCCAATTCCTGGGACTTCCAGCCCAGCCCAGCCAGCAGAGCTGGCCGGACTGAAAACGCCCCAGACTGGTATGGAACGGGCCTTCGGCCCTGAAAGCACAGAATTCTAACCTTGAAGAGGGAGGTTAACGCTCAGGCGGCAGCCTGGATGTTGACGTGGCCGGCAATCTGAGTGAGGAGGTAGTCGGCCTTTTCTTCTTCTTTCAGGATAGATTCCAGAGTTGCGGCGTCTTCGCGTTCGCCGAGAATGCCAGCCCATGTTCGCAGAGTGCCATAGACAGCCATCTCATGATGCTCTACCTGTTGGCCGGAGGCGATCAGAGAGACATCGCGGATGCTTGCATCCTTGGCATCTTTTATGTTGTCTTCTGCCTCGGTAATAAGGCTTGAGATTGCCTTACAGGTGGTTGTACTGGCTTCGCCGGTGTTTTTGCGAAGGATGGATTCGACTTTGGTGACATGCCCTTTGGTTTGTTCGAGATGGGTTCGGAAGGCGCTGGCCAGATCGGGATCGTTGGATTTTTCGATCATCGTAGGGAGCGCTTTGACGATCTTCTGCTCCATGTCGAGCGCTTTCTGGAGCGATTCTTTGTAGAGGGTGCGAAGGTCTTCGATATTGGCTGAAAAGAATTTCATGGTGGATTACTCCTTAATCCGCTAAGTGGAATGATCGGAGTCCGCGAACTGCGGAGCATCCGGATGGGTGCTGCAGGAATGAGTACGGCGGGACGTGCAGCGCCGGAAGAACTCACGGTCGTGCTTCGTGCTTGTTGGTTGGATGCATTGTTCGCTGAAGCGGTGGGATGAGCGGCATCCGCATCTGATTCAGAGAAGAACGGCGGCGTATACTAACTCGATAACACCGTACGAAATTGGGGAAAACGATGAGCACTCATGGAAACGGGAATGGCGCAAATGGCAATGGATACAAGGTGCCGACGGGGCGAGCGGAATGGATTGTAAAGCGCAAGGCTGAGGCCGAGCGGACGGGTGACTGGAATATGTCGCAGATGCACTTTGCGCGCAAGGGGTTGATTACTGAAGAGATGGCCTATGTCGCCCAACGGGAGAAGATTTCGCCGGAACTGGTGCGCAGTGAAGTTGCTAAGGGGACAATGATTATTCCGGCCAACATCAACCATGTTGAGCTGGAGCCGATGGCGATTGGGGTGGAATCGCTGTGCAAGATTAATGCGAATATCGGTAATTCGGCGTTGGTGTCGAACGTGGACGAGGAGCTGAGGAAGCTGCATACGGCGGTCCACTTTGGCGCTGATACGGTGATGGACCTTTCCACAGGCGGCGATATCCCAATGATTCGCGAGCAGATTCTGCGGCATAGCCCGGTTCCGATTGGCACGGTGCCGCTGTATGAGGCGCTCTCGCGAGTGAAGAAGCTCGAAGACCTGAACATCGATCTTTACCTTGAGG
>DASRSR010000130.1:0-16149 GCA_035656355.1 Edaphobacter sp. | reverse complement strand
GATGGCAGTAGCTCCGGCCAATCGCCTGATTAAGATACCCGAGGCAGTCAGTTTTCAGCAGGCTGCCGGAGCCATGCTGCAGGGCATGACCGCCCATTACCTTGCGTACTCCGCCTATCCTATTCGCCCGAATGACGAGGTTCTTATTCATGCCGGAGCAGGCGGTGTCGGGCTGCTCTTTATCCAGATCGCAAAGACATTGGGCGCGCATGTATTCACTACTGTCTCGACGGAGGAGAAAGCTGCGCTTGCTCGTACTGCAGGCGCCGACGAGGTGATTCTTTACACGCAAGAGGACTTTGCCTCCAGAGTGAAAAAGCAGGTCCCACAGGGACTACATGCCGTCTATGACTCGGTGGGTAAAACGACCTTTGACAAGTCGCTTTCAATACTGCGTCCGCGGGGAACACTGGTGCTTTTCGGTGGATCGAGCGGCGCAGTACCACCTTTCGATCTCATCAAGCTCTCGGCGCTTGGTTCGCTATATATTACGCGGCCAACTCTGAAGGACTATACGGCCACCCGCGAAGAACTGGAGCTGCGCGCTGGAGCGGTTCTCGATGCAGTGGCGTCGGGGATGCTAAAGCTGCGGCTGGAGCATACTTATCCGCTTGCAGATGCCGCTCATGCACACCGCGACCTGGAGTCGCGTAAAACTACCGGGAAGCTTCTGCTGATTCCATAGCGGCATAGCTGCAAATGAGATTTTTGACTTCCGCAGACCCCATGCCGCAAACTTAAATCTCACTCATTTACTCCTGCGGCGCGGCCTGGAGTCGCTGTCCGTTCCATCAATCCTTGTCCCGATTCGGAATGCTCGGGAAGCGCGGTGAGATTCCGCCACTGCCCCGCAACTGTGATTCGCGCATGCAGCAATTTGTTCGCTGCATGAATGTCTGCCAAACGTCTCCCACTGGTTTTTTGACGCTGGGAAGGGAAGCGTTCTTTATTGTGGTTGGACATGCATCGCGTAAGTCAGGAGACCGGTTCCGTCTGCGTACATCAACCACATTCCCGAGGGGGGAATGGAGGAGCCTCATCTCATGTCTCGATTGATGCACCGCCACGCGGTCGCGCCTGCTGTTCGTCTTCTGCTTGCCTCTATCGTCATTCTGCTTACTATCGTTCCATGCGCACGTGCCGTGATTGTTCGAGGCATTGTTACTGATCCGCTAGGGGCGGCTGTTCCAGGAGCGCGGGTCCAGCTTATTCAGGGAACTTCCGTTGCGGCTTATGCCATGAGCGGACCTGACGGCTCTTATGAGATCCGCAGCACAGCATCCGGCCGCTTTCTTCTGCTCAGCTCCGCTGCGACCTTTACGCCAAATATCGGTCAGGATTTTTATGGCGGACAGACGGATGTGGTTACACGCAATGTCACACTCGAGATTGGTGCCATTACCACGGCAGTTACGGTAACCGCGACTGGAATCCCTACGCCGATCCAACAAGTAAGCTCATCGATTGCGCTGATTCCGGCTACGGATTTGATTACGCGGGTGGGCATCATCGATGATCTGCGGCAATCTCCAGGGACTGCTGTTGTTCAATCCGGTCAGTACGGAGCAAATGCATCGCTCTTTGTCCGTGGAGGAAATTCTGACAACAACAAGGTGCTGGTTGACGGCATTCCTGCCGAAGATATCGGAGGCCACTACGATTACGGAACTGTCTCCTCTACCGCACTTTCCGATATTGAACTTTATCGTGGTTCGGACAGCGTTCTTTATGGCTCGGATGCCGGTGCTTCGGTGGTGAACTTTGTCACTCCGCGAGGAAGCTCGCTTCGGCCTGTGCTTAATTATTCCGGTGACGCAGGCAACTTCCATACCTATCGCAACGAGGTCACGCTCAGTGGTGCGCATAACCGGTTGGACTACTACGGAGCCTTCTCGCGTTTCGATAGCTCAAATGCGCTGCCAATGGACCGATACCATGCTGCAACCAGCGCAGCCAATATCGGATATAACCTTACCGCCAACACGCAGGCACGCTTTACGCTGCGCAATGCGGTTTCTGCTACGGGCGTGCCGAACGCTCACGACTTCTTCGGGATCTCTGCCGCAGGCAAGCAATCGGACCAGGACCTTTACTCCGGCGCTACGGTCGAGAACCGTTCCGGAAAGTGGCATAACCTTGTGCGCTATGGAATTGCGCGCAAGCGCGAACAGCTCGTCCAGTTTTATCCCGTCGGCGAGTTGATTCCTGTTTTTGGCTTTGATACTTACTTTGGCAATACAGTCACAATTCGGGGAGCGAATGGATATACGGCGACTGGCCGAGCCGCTATCAACTATGGCGGCACGTATCCGATGGGAAACGATATGGCGTCGAATCGTGACGAACTGTATTACCAGTCGGACTACACATTCTCTCCGCACTTTATTGCGCTGCTCGGATTTCGCTATGAAAATGAACGCGGCTCCTTCAATAATCCAAGCAACTTCCAGTTTCAGAAAATTAAGCGCACCAATTTTCAGTACACGCTGCAATTTCAGGGCGACATCAAAAATAGGCTCTTTTATTCACTTGGCGGCGCTATAGAGCGCAACGATTTGTACGGCACAGCCGGAACGCCGCGCATCGGATTGGCATGGGTTCCCGTACGCCAGGGCACCGGCTTCCTTCACGGTACTCGCCTGCGTGCCAATGTTGCCACAGGAGTGCAGGAGCCTTCGCTCAGCATTCAGTTCACCTCTCTCTATGGGCAATTGGTAGCGGCTGGCAATACCGCTGCGATCGACGCCTATCATGTAAAGCCAATCCAGGCCTTGCGCTCACGCAGCTATGACGTTGGCATCGACCAGAATATCTTTGGGCAGAAGCTCATCCTTAAAGCAGGATATTTCCACAACATCTTTGATCATCAGATCGATTACATCGACTCGGGGACGCTGCAGAGGGTGTTCGGCATCGATACCAGTGTGGCCAAGCTCTACGGAGCGGAGTTGAACACGCTTGCCTTTCGAGCGCAGGGGCTGGAGAGCGAACTGCAGTACAAGCCCACGCGGCATATTTTTCTCCGCGGAGGGTATACGTATCTTGCTTCAATTGTGCTGCAATCTTTCTCCACAGATGCGGCCGCCAATGGGACCGCAGCAGACAATCCGAACCTGCCAGGTATTCCCATTGGCTCCAGCTATCCTTTAGTAGGCGCGCGGCCATTCCGCCGCCCGGCCAACACTGGTTTCTTCAGTGCGCAGTATGCTTCCACACGGTTTACCGCGGCGCTTAAAGGAGCTTTGGCAGGTCGTTCCGATGACTCAACCTTCCTCTCATACTCAGACATCAACGGAGGCAACACACTTCTGCTGCCGAATCATAATCTTGATTTCGGCTACGCCAAGCTGGATGCCTATGGCACCTATGCTGCCACTCACCACATCACAGTCTTTGCCGAGCTGGGGAATCTTCTTTCACAGCGGCATATCGCGCCCATCGGTTATCCCAGCCTGCCCTTCACCTTCAGGACAGGACTGAAGCTGAGGCTCGGGGGGAGCTAGGCAGACGGGAATGCTATAACTCCGGCTGTTGTCTTGACACCGTCGCTATAATTAAAGAGAAGGAGTCTGGAATTTTCGGACTCCTTTTCCCTTTAAGAGTACATCGCTGGGTACCACCTAAGGCGTTTATTTTTAATACTTTGGTACTTAAGTACGGGGGTGGGGGTACCTCTTTGAACTATGCCAAAAGAACACACCGCGGTTGATAACAAAATAGATTCGCGTAAAGTTGCATTTGAGTGAAAGCGATACACAAAACAAGATTTCAGACTGCCTGGTTGGCCATGTCCGGCGGCCCATTGCAGATTCCTGAAGTTACTGGCAATCCGCAACAGGTACAGGTGCGTTTCTATGTATAGAGATTCAGGGTCCAATCATCCGCTGCGATCGACTGAGGACGACGCAACTCTGCTGGAGAAGGTGCGCAGGGGCGATGAGTTGGCGATGGCGTCTTTGTATGACCGGTATTCGAAAGTGGTCTATTCGGTGGCATTGCGTGTTCTTCGCGATCCGGCTTCGGCAGAAGATGTTTTGCAGGATATTTTTATGCAGGTTTGGCGGCAGCCAGAGAGATTTGAGCGGTCGCGCGGAAGTTTTGGCGGCTGGCTTGCCGTTATGGCCAGGAATCGTTCGATTGATGCTTTGCGCAGGAAAAGGCCGACGGAGTCTATCGACGAGATTGCTCCAGCTTCAAATTACAACCTGGCGGATGAAGTTGAGAGGGATGGAATGATGGACAGGGCGCGCAGCGTCATTCATCAACTTCCCGTAGAACAGCGCAAGACGCTGGAGATGGCTTTTTTTGATGGACTGACTCACTCTGAGATTGCCGAGATGACCGGCGATCCCCTTGGCACTGTAAAGACAAGGATACGCAGCGCATTGATGACATTGAGAAAGGCATTTACCGCATGAGCATCAGACATATAGAACACGATGATCTGGCGCTATTTGCCATGCAGCTTCTCTCTCCGGAGGAGATGCAGGCTGCCGCTGCGCATATCGAAGACTGCCCCGAGTGCCGTCAGAATTTGGCTGAAATTCAAGGCAACCTTGCGCTCTATGCGAGCACGGTCGATATGGAAGCCCCGCGCGCCGAGGCGCGAGAGCGTCTGCTGGCCCAGGTCGCTAAGGAGAAGAAACCGGCTTTTGTGGCTGCCGCTGCTGAAACAGAACTTCCCAATCGCAGCTTCGGTGGCAGGGCACTTCTTGAGGAAGAAGAGACTGCGCCAAGGCGTGGCATTGGCGGCATGATCTTTCCATGGCTCGGTTGGGTGCTTGCCGCCTGTTTCCTGGTTGCTGCGGGTAAGCTCTATTTCCAGCGCGAGACGATGATTGGCACTCTCGATGAGCAGAGATCTCAGATTGCGCAACTGACCAACGATGCGACGAAGGCGCGAGAGATTATGGACACCATGACCGATCCGACGGCCATGCATGTCACGCTCACGAAGACTCCGTCTGAACCGGTTACGCAGGGCAGAGTCACCTATGTCGCTAACAAAGGGATGCTCATCTTTGAGGCGAACAACATGGAGCCGTTGGAGCCCAACAAGGTCTATGAACTCTGGCTGATTCCGGCAAGTGGAAGTGATCCAATTCCGGCAGGGACCTTCCATCCGGATGAGCACGGCAACGCCAGTCTCCTTATGCCCACGCTGCCCAAAGAAATTCAAGCGAAGGCGTTTGGCGTGACTATTGAAAACGAGGGTGGCTCGCAGAAACCCACTCTGCCGATCATTATGGCTGGCGTTTGAGCCATGTCTGACGCTGGAAAAGTACGCTCCGAAAAGGTACGCCTGGACAAGCTGCTCGTCGATCAGGGCCACGCTGCTTCACGCGAACGGGCCCAGGCGCTCATTCTTGCCGGTCGCGTTCTTGTGAACGAACAGCGAGTTGATAAGCCGGGGACTCCGGTTACCCGCGAGGCCGGGATTCGGCTCCTCGGATCAGACCTGAAGTATGTGAGCCGGGGCGGATTGAAGCTGGAGCGCGCGCTGGAGCACTGGAAGATCGCACTCGATGGCGTTGACTGCATCGACATAGGAGCTTCCACCGGTGGCTTTACCGACTGTATGTTGCAGCATGGCGCAGCACATGTGCTTGCTGTCGATACAGGCTATGGGCAGATTGCTCAGAAGCTGCGCGACGATCCACGCGTGACTTTGCGGGAACGCACGAATGCCCGGCTCCTGACTGAAGGCGAGTTGCTCGGAGTTGCCGAGTCTCCCGCATTTTTGGCAATGGATGTTTCGTTTATTTCGGTGACACTGGTGCTTCCTGCGGTGATTGAAGCGCTTTCGACGCCGCTTGAACGGTGGCGGGGCTCAGCGGTCATTCTGGTGAAGCCGCAGTTTGAAGCGGGAAGGGAAAACGTTGGTAAAGGCGGGATTGTGCGCGACGAACAGGCCCGTCAGCAGGCGATTGTGCGTGTCCGGGAGTGCGCTGTCGAGCAGGGAGCTACCTCGCTTGACGTTATCGATTCGCCAATTCGAGGCATGGAAGGTAATCAGGAATATCTGCTTTACGCAAAGTTTGCCGGAGATTGAGATTTCCTGACGCACCATTCCGGTAAAGTGCCATTACACTAAACCTCATGCCTCTCGTCGCAATCATCTCCAAGCCGCAGAAGCCGGAGCTGGCCACAATTCTTCAGGAGCTTGTCGAATGGCTCACGGAGCGCCATTACCAGTACCTTTTGGATCTGGAGAGCGCTGTCTACCTTAATGCATCTGACGCGGTTGAACGCGACAATATGTCCGAGCACAAACCGGATCTGGTGATTGTGCTTGGCGGCGATGGAACTTTGTTGTCAGCAGCGCGGGCCTTTGCCAGAACCATTACGCCGATTCTTTCCGTCAATCTGGGCTCTCTCGGATTCCTGACTGAAGTTCCTCTTGCCGACCTCTATAAGACCTTGCAGGATTGGTGCGATGGCTCCGCAGGAATCGAAGTGCGCGACATGATGCATGCCATGCTGCATCGCGATGGAAAACTGCTGCATGAGTGGGACGCACTGAATGACGTTGTTGTGTCCAAGGGAACGATAGCCCGCATGGCTGACTTTATGGTCGAGATCGACGGGCAGTTCATGGCCAAGTTCCGAGCCGATGGCATCATCGTTGCGACCCCAACCGGATCGACTGCCTATAATCTGGCGGCCAATGGGCCAATCGTAATGCCCGATGTGAACGCGATGGTAGTCAACCCGATCTGTCCTCATCTACTGACATTGCGGCCCATCGTTGTTCCCGGAGACTCGTCCATCAGCATTCACATCGAAGGCGTTCCCAACCAGACCTACCTTACTGTGGACGGTCAGGAAGCAGTCGAGCTTGTGCTAGGCGATATGGTCCACTGCCGCCGTTCGAAGTACAGCGTGCGGCTGCTGCGGCACCGCCCGAACGGCGTCTTTAACGTGCTGCGTTCAAAGTTGAAGTGGGGCGAGCGCTAGTCGAATCGATGTCCTTCAGGTATCCGACGATCTCAGGCATCGTCCAGTCCTGTGCCGAGACAAACTTGCGGCGAAGCATACCGTTTTTGTCGATAACATAGCTTTCAGGAATCTGAAGCGTACCGTAGAGCCGATCGACACGCGCGCTTGGGTCGCGTACGGTGAGAAAGTCAATGTGGTGCTGAGTGAGAAACTGTCGGTAAACCTTGTCATCTTCATCCTGGCTGATGGCAATGATGACGATGTCTGGCAACATGTGGTGAAGCTGGATAAGGCTGGGCAGTTCCATAATGCACGGAGGACACCACGTTGCCCAGAAATTGAGAATGACAGTATGCCCGCGAAACTTGCTTAGATCTACCGTCTGAACTCCATCACTGACAGTAAAGTTTGGCGCGACCGTATCGATGTGCTTCGGATGGCTGCCGCGATCGCAGCCGGCGACCAGCAGTGTTGCAAGAATGAGACCTGACCAGAGTTTTCGCACCAATATGCTCCACTTCCTATAATACGAAGTCGTGACTCCCAATGAATTCAGTTCTCACCTGAAAACGACGGAAGTGTTTGTGTTATCAGTCATCGTGCCCGCACGCAATGAAGAGGCTGTGCTGGGCGCGTGTCTGGAGTCGCTGGTGCGCCAGTCCGATCTCGGGTTGGAGCTGGGACAGCAGTGGGAGCTTATCGTCGTCAATGACGACTCTCTTGATCGAACACGCGAAATTGCCGCTGGCGTTGCCTCAGCACATCGAGGTGTGACCGTGATTGACGCTCCGCCGCTTAATCTGAGCGAGGGCAATCGGCTTTCCGGTAAGTCGAACGCCTGCTGGGCTGGCGCGCAAGCAGCCCGAGGTCGATGGCTGCTGTTTACCGATGCAGACACCCTACATGAGCCGGGTGATCTGTCGCGCTCGTTGCACGAAGTAGAGAAATATAAGGCTGTGCTGCTCTCGTATTCGCCACGGCAGATCGTGACGGGCTTCTGGCAACGCGCTGTCATGCCGCTTGTCTTCTCGGAACTGGCGAGCGTCTACCCGATGAAGCAGGTCAACGATCCGCAACGAAGTCTGGCAGCAGCCAATGGGCAGTTTCTACTGGTGGAACGAGACGCCTACTTTGCCGTTGGCGGCCATCATGCGCTTGGAGCAACTGTGCTCGAAGACGTCGCACTAGCTCGCAATATCAAAGGCAATGGAAAGGTCATTCGGTTCCGCTATGCCCCCGATGCGCTGGCAACGCGGATGTATCGCAGCACCGCGGAGATGATGGAAGGCTGGCGAAAGAATCTTGCCTTGTTATTTCCGCATCCCGTTTATCTGGCTAGCTGGCGCGTGCTGGATGTGTTGCTCTTCTTCGGTCTTCCCGGGGTGGCGGTCGGCATGTTCTGGCTGGCTCCATGGCAACGTGGTGCAATTCTTCTGATCTGGCTGCGAACGCTATGGCGCTTCTATTCTCGGGTAGCCCGCTCCAATTTTCCGGCAAGCGATGTTGTCATCTCGATTCTCGGCGTTCCTCTGTTTGTCTATCTGCTAATTTGCAGCGTTGTAGACCATCGCGTGAAAAAGGCGGTGAAGTGGAAGGGCAGGAGCTACGCCGGCGGGTAGCATTCTGCGCCGTCAATGGGGCACAGATATGATTGAAACTGTAACTGCGCCGCTATGCGGCGCGTCTAATAGAGTGAACCACAATGATCCTGCTTACCCGCAAAGCCGAGTTTTCTGCCGCACATTTCTATTGGAATGAAAAGTGGACTGACGAAGAGAACCATCGTGTCTTTGGAAAATGCGCCAATCGCAACGGACACGGACATAACTACACGCTGGAGGTAACGGTGGCCGGTGAGGTCGATCCTGTCTCCGGTTTTGTGGTTGACCTCAAGCAATTAAAAGACATTCTGGAGCGCGAGGTGATCAGCGTCTACGATCATCGGCATCTCAATCTGGAGGTGCCGGAGTTTGCAAAGATGCTGCCGACGACGGAAAACATTGCTGTCGCGATATGGCAGCGGCTGGAAGGGAAAATTCCAAATGCAAAGCTGCATAGGGTCCGTGTCTACGAATTGCCTGATCTCTTAGCTGACTACTATGGTGAGCGATGAAAGCCTATCTTTCACGTCGATATCATCTCTCGGCCTCGCATCGCCTGCATACCGATGCGTACGATGTTGAGAAAAACCGTGCCGTCTTTGGCAAATGCAACAATCCGCACGGACACGGCCACAACTACACCGTGCAGGTAACGGTCAGCGGTCAGGTCGATCCCGAAACCGGCATGGTGTGCAATCTGGCGGACTTAGATGCGTTTGCGGCGGAGAATCTGATAAACCGCTTTGATCATCAGAACCTGAACACGCTTGATTGCTTTCGCGAATCGGTTTCAACAACAGAAAATCTAACGATTGAGGTCTATCGCATCTTTAAGCGATTTACCGCCGCTTATCTGGAGCGGGTGCACATCGAAGAGACGAGTAATAATTCCTTCGACTATGCAGGTGGTCCAGACCAGGGATTAGTTTAAAAGGAAGGTCAATTATGGCAGCTATCTCCGCGACTCTCGATACTACTTCGCTGGACAATGCATCTACGCAGGATCTGTACCGCGAGCTGCTGCGACGTATGGGCGAAGATCCGGACCGCGACGGACTTCTGGGAACGCCGGAGCGCATGGAGAGGGCCATGGCATTTCTTACCCGGGGTTACACCATGGACGTCACCAAGGTACTGCACAACGCCCTGTTCGATGTGGAGTACGACGAGATGGTGATCGTAAAAGATATTGAGTTTTTCTCGCAGTGCGAGCATCACCTGCTGCCTTTCTTTGGCAAGGCGCACATCGCCTATGTCCCTCATGGCAAGGTAATTGGGTTAAGTAAGATTCCGCGGCTTGTCGATGTTTTTGCACGGCGCCTTCAGGTGCAGGAGCGGCTTACAAAGCAGATTAGTGAGGCAATACAGGAAGCCATCAATCCGCAGGGAGTTGCGGTTATTCTTGAGGCGCAGCACCTATGCATGATGATGCGTGGTGTTGAAAAGCAACATTCTTCCACCGTAACCTCTGCGATGCTCGGCGTATTCAAGACGCAGCTTCAAACCAGGAACGAATTCCTTTCGCTGGTACGGCGGCCGGGCAGTAACTTCTAGCAGCTTTTAACAAATAAACTGGAAGAGCATGAATGGTCTTCTGGTATTGGATAAGCCTGCGGGATTTACTTCCCATGATGTCGTTGCTTTTGTTCGTCGTGTTACCGGTGAGCGGTCAATTGGGCATCTTGGCACCCTTGACCCCATGGCAACCGGCGTTCTGCCGCTGCTGCTGGGCAAGTTCACCCGGCTGGCACAGTTCTTCGGGCAGGCCGAAAAGCACTACGAAGGCACCATCCGCTTCGGCTTTGCAACCGAGACCTTCGACGCCGAGGGAACATCGGCTGGTGAAGCCCGCCCATTGACCTGTTCGCTCGCAGAGCTTCGTGACCTAAGCCGTCGCTTTCATGGCCAGATCGATCAGGTGCCTCCCGTTTACTCTGCGAAGAAGATCAACGGTGTTCCAGCGCATAAACTGGCGCGTGCAGGCGCGGAAGTTCCCGTGAAGCCTGCACGAATCACAATTCACAACTTCCGTCTGCTTGATCTGCAGCAAGACATTGCGACGTTCACAATGGAAGTCTCTGCCGGTGGATATGTTCGCTCGGTAGCGCATGAGCTTGGACAGCTTGCCGGCTGTGGAGCGCACCTCGCCTCGCTGAGGCGTACGCGGGCTGGAGCTTTCACGCTGAGCGACGCTGTGACGGTTGAGCAATTGAAACAAGTGTCCGATAGCGCTGAGATCGAGGCTTTATTACCGCATCCGCGCACTCTGCTGCCAGAGATGCCAGCCGTTACCGTGGATGAGCAGATGGCAGGAAGGCTACGCAATGGTATGCAGGTAAATCTTCCAGAGTTCTCGCAGGCGCCATTGGTTAAGGTCTTCACCGGCCCGGCCGAGATGCTGGCGATTGCGCGTCGTGTTGCAGGCACGTTGATGCAGCCGATTGTTGTAATCGGCTAGGCTTCTTACTTTTTTAGTAGCGGCAAAACGAGAGGCAATACGTTTTCGGCAACAATTTTGTTGCCCGCTGCCGTGGCGTGGGTCTGGTCAGACTGCATCATGCCGGGAACACCGTAGACGCCTTTCAGCAGAAAAGGCAGCATCGGCACGCGGTGTTTCTTTGCCAACAGCGTGTAGGTTGTATTGAACTGCTTGATGTAGTCCGGTCCGTAGTCTGGCGGCAGAGTAATACCGGCAAGCGCTACTTTGACTCCGGCGGCCTGAAGCGTGGTGATGATTTTGTCGAGGTTTGTACGTGAGTCCTGGATGGGCAGGCCGCGAAGTCCATCGTTACCACCAAACTCAACCACAACGACTGCGGGCTTGAGCGCAAGAATGTGATCGAGGCGTGCGACGGCGTCCTTGGTTGTGTTGCCGCTGATCCCTTCATTTACGACGCGGTAGTGATAGCCGCGCGCGTTCAGATCGGTCTGAAGATAGTCTGGATAGCTCTCGCCGGAGCCGGTTCCGGCACCGGCTGTAAGGCTGTCGCCAAAGCAGACCAGCAGCGGCCGGTTATCTGGTTGAGCTGCAGTGGGAAGCGCAGGAGTAGCTTCAGGCTGGGATTCGGCGGTTGTGGCAGAATCTGCTGCTTGTTGTGCGCTATGGTTTTTCCTGCATCCGCACATCGCCAGGCTGACAACCGCTACTATAAAGAAAGCTTCAAACCGCCGCATACGTACAACGTTATCAGGAGGAGCTTGGCCAGGTGAATGCAACGGAAACAAACGGCTCTCCTATGATTCAGGTCGAAGGGTTGTGTAAATCAATCCGCAATGGGGCACGAACCGTTGATATTCTCAAGGGCCTTGACTTCAGCGTTCCGCAGGGACAATTCGCCGCGATTATGGGAGCTTCCGGTAGCGGAAAATCTACATTGCTTGGCCTGCTCGCCGGTCTTGATACTCCCAGCTCCGGCGAAGTGCGATTGAACGGCACCGCAATCAGCTATCTGCCTGAAGACCGCCTGGCACAGGTACGTGGAGCAACAATCGGGTTTGTCTTCCAGTCGTATCAATTGATTCCGACATTGACAGCGCTCGAAAACGTTCTGCTTCCTTACGAACTGAATGCTGGAGAAACACAGGATGGTATGGCGCGCGCGAAAGAGCTGCTGATGAGCGTTGGTCTTGGTGACCGCTTAGGGCACTATCCGGTGCAGCTATCCGGAGGTGAGCAGCAGCGGGTGGCACTGGCTCGGGCATTTATTCTGCGGCCTCCGATTGTGCTGGCTGACGAGCCAACGGGAAATCTGGACAGCACCAATGGTGCGCATGTGCTCGATTTACTTCTAAATCTGAACCGTAAAGAAGGCACAACTCTGGTGCTGGTAACGCACGATCCTACGCTTGCTGCCTGCGCCGACCGGCGGATCACTCTGCGCGATGGTGTGATCGTCTCCGACGAAATCAATGCGAACGTTGCCGTATCCAGCTCACTGGCGGTGGAGTAGCTCCGTGCCTGCGCTCTCTTTTCGCTCGGCTTCTCGAATCGCCATCCGCGAGATGCATTCGTCAGGCGGCAAATTCTTCTTTGTTGTTCTGTCAGTTGCTATCGGCGTTGCAGCACTTACCGGCGTTCGCGGATTCTCCGCTTCGTTTCGTGCAGCGCTGCTGGGCCAGGCGCGCAGCATTATGGCTGCGGATATTTCAGCAAAGATGTTTGCCCAGCCCACGCCGGACGAGCAAAAGGGTTTGGATGAGATTGCCGCCAGCGGCGTGCAGATGACTCCCGTTACCGAGTTGCTATCCATGGCTAGTGTGCCGAAGACGATGGAGCCGCTGCTGGTCTCGATGAAAGCTGTCGATCCGGAGAAGTATCCGTTTTACGGCACAGTGCAGCTTGCGCCCGCAGGCCCGCTGAAGAGCGTGCTAACAGCAGACAGTGTCGCTGTTGCCGACGATCTCCTTTTGCGACTACACCTGAAAGTTGGGGATGAGCTGAAGATCGGAAACAAGCTCTTCCGCATTGCGGCAGTCGTTGTGAACGAGCCTGATCGCCTCTCCGGGAGTTTTGCCGCCGGACCGCGCGTATTGATCTCACGTCAGGGGCTTGAAGAGAGTGGCCTGCTTGCACCGGGAAGCCATGCGTCGCAGAGGTTTCTTTTCAAATTGCCTTCGCCGCATAATGGCACGCCCATACAGGATTCCGCCGTGGAAGCCTTGAAGCAGCACCTTGAGAAACTGCTGCCGGAGTCACAGGTCATCGACTTTCGCGAGACAAATCCTTCGCTGACGCAGGGACTCGACCGCGCAACCGGTCTGCTCTCGTTGATGAGTCTTGTAGCACTGGTGCTGGGCGCTATCGGTGTTGGTATGGCAATGCGGGCGCATCTCCAGCAGCGTCTTGACACCATCGCCATCATGAAATCGCTCGGTGCGCGCTCCGGGCAGATCATGAAGATCTATCTCCTTCAGACTTTGTTGCTGGGTTTGTTGGGTGGAGTACTAGGCATTGCGCTGGGTGTTGGCGTGCAAATGGCATTTCCTCACCTGCTGGCCCGTCTGATTCATATTCAGGCAGGAACGCATATCCAGTTGCAAACCGTGCTTACAGGGCTTGGTGTTGGTGTATTGACCACGCTGCTGTTTACACTGCCGCCGCTGCTTGATATCCGCGATGTGCGGCCCATTCTGATTCTGCGGCGTGCCGTTGATCAGAGCGAAGACCCGTTTATTACGGCAGCTCTTCGCAAGTTGAAAGGTAACGTCGCGCAGATCGGCGCAGCGGTACTCATCATCGCCGGTCTGACAGGAATCGCTGCCACACTAACTGATTCAGCAACTATCGGAAAAGTGTTTTCCATCGCTCTGATCGCGGTTTTAGTGGTCCTGCTGGCGTCGTCTGCTCTGGTGCTTGCAGGGTTGCGGCGACTGCTGGAGCGCACACGTCTGCGACTACCTTCAATTGTGCGCCATGGACTGGCGAACCTTTATCGCCCCGGAAATCCTTCTGCGGCACTCCTTGCGGCTCTGGGACTCGGTGTCATGCAGATCATGGCCGTCTATTTCGTGCAGCAGTCGGTTGTTCAGCAGTTGCATATCGCCAGCAGGCCAAACTTACCAAACGTTTTTCTCATCGACATTACACCGGACGAGATTGCAGGCGTCCGTGCACTCATCAAAGCGCAGCCCGCAGTTACCGCTCCGGCAGAGATGATGCCCGTCGTTTCGTCGCGCATTATCGATATCAATGGCGTCCCCGCGGAAGAGGCAAAACGGAACAACTTTCCCAAGCGGATGTTGCGGTCCATCTCGCTGACATGGTCTACGGAAGCTCCTCCCGGAACTTCTACTGTCGCAGGGAAATGGTGGTCAAAGGATGAGAAGGGAGCTGTCGTTGCGGTAAGTCAGCGCGATGCAGAACGGCTTGGAGTAAAAGTCGGCTCTCATATCACCTTTGCCGCACAGGATTCCCGCTTTACGGCAACGGTAGTTGCGCTGATAAAGGCCGATGGACGACACGCTTACTCTCGTGCGGCATTTATTCTTCCGCCTGCTGCGCTCACCGGTCTGCCTGTCGTCTGGTACGGCGGAGTTCATGCCGACCCGGCGCGCGTTGGCGAGCTGCAGCGTGCGCTCTATCGCGCTTATCCCACCGTGACTGTAATCAATGTCGCGCAGGCACTCGAAACCGTTCGGTCGGTTGTAATCCAGATCACATATGTGATCCAGTTCCTTGCGGTGTTTTCCATCTTTGCCGGTATCCTCATCCTGGCCAGCAGCATCGCCGGAACCCGCTATCGCAGGATCAGGGAAGTGGTTGTGCTGAAGACCCTGGGAGCGACAAAACGACAGATTGCTACCATCTTTTCGATCGAGTTCGCCGTGCTGGGGCTTGTCGCCGGTGTTGTCGGCATCATCTTCGCCAATGTAATTGCGCGGGTGCTGCTGCACAGAATGAATGTTGTCTTCCATTGGCAGTGGATCTGGTCGTTTGCGGCTCTTGTGGCGACGGCTGCACTGACGGTGCTTGCCGGATGGAGTGCAAGTCGTAGGATTCTCGGGCAGAAGCCGCTGGAAGTTCTTCGGGAAGAATAGTTCAGCCCAAAAGAAGCTCCTCCCAACTCCCGCATCGAAATCGGTTACATTTGATATTGTGACATCTTTCTCGCGACAGGAAAGCGATAACCAATGAAGTTGAGTGAAGTTGAGGTGCTGCGCGGACATAAGCAGCGATTCGGCCAGGAAGGGCGTTTGTTTTCAGCTCCGGGCCGCGTCAACCTGATTGGCGAACATACCGATTACACTGGCGGTCTTGTAATGCCGATGGCGATTGATTTTGCGACGATGGCCGTTATTAGCCCGCGTGATGACGCGCGCGCTGTTATTTATTCGATCAACTTCGATGAGGAGGTTTGCTTCGAGGCCGCATCGCTGGCTGAGAGCAACCGGCGCGGTCACTGGAGCGACTATCCACTTGGCGTTGTCTGGAGCCTGGCCAGGGAAGGCATAACAACGAGCGGATTCAGCATGACACTCGCTGGTGATGTTCCAGTTGGTGCTGGCCTTAGCTCGTCGGCATCACTTGAGGTCGCAGTGGCAATGGCGCTGCTGGCGGTGGCAGGGAAGTCGCTGCCGCTTCAGACATTGGCAACCTCATGTCGGCGCGCCGAAAATGAGTTCGTCGGCGCGAAAAGCGGCATTATGGACCAGTTCGTTGTTGCCGGTGGTATCGCTGGACGAGCGATGATGTTGGATTGCCGCTCCCTGAAATTCGATCTTCTGGCGCTGCCGAAAGAGACAAGCGTGGTTGTATGCAATTCGATGGTGAAGCATGAAGTTGCTACCGGCGAATATGGTAATCGTAGCGATGAGGTAGAAGCCGGACAGGCTGTGCTGCGACGCGCGCGACCCGGCATTGAACTTTTGCGCGATGCAACGCTGGCTGATCTTGAGGCCTGTCGCGACAAAATGAGTGTGGAGAGCTTCGCGCGATGTCGCCACATCATCACCGAGAATACGCGTGTGCTTCAGGCCCGAGAGGCCTTACTACATGACGATGCGATGCGGTTTGGCGAACTGATGAACGAGGCGCACATCAGCGGTCGCGAAGACTTCGCCGCAAGCTGCGCCGAGGTGGATACGCTGGTCGAGATTGCGGCGCGGCTAC
>DASRSR010000129.1:0-40685 GCA_035656355.1 Edaphobacter sp. | reverse complement strand
ACATCATTTTTGTGAGCACGCGGACGCTATCGTTTTTGAGGATCAATCTGATTAGGAATTCCTCCGAGGCAGAGCCACGTCGAATCCAGCCTTCGTCTGTTTATCGCGCTCATTGTGCGATTTTGGGTAAACCGAGCTGGTTCTATCGTTTGCAAGATAAGTAATATCGTGGCCATTTATGATTTTCATATTTGATCTCATTATTTCGTATTTAATCTTGACTGCGGTCATATTCCTCTGATACCCATTTATCCGGAATACAAGCGAATATGTTTTACGCGATATTTTGTTTGTTTATCTATCGCTTTGGAACGGGCTAACAGGATTTCAAGTATGGGGAGATGTAGTTGCTACATACAGTTCAAATGAGTTGCCCAAAGTTATTAGCTCCAGGAGAGAGGTCGATGCGAAAATTTACGAATTTCGTTTTATTAGTTTTAGTGGCAATTTTCTTTGGTTGCGGAGCCCTGCTTCAGGGGCAATCTGGTTCCGGGCGCATCCAAGGAACGGTCCGTGATGCCAGCGGTGCCATTGTGCCGAGAGCCACAGTGACTGTGACCGCAACCGCAACCAATACCGCAACAAATCTTGTTACCAACGATGCCGGTATCTATGCGACACCGGCATTAACTCCGGGCAATTATCAAATCAGCGTTCAGTCCGAAGGATTCAACAAATGGGAAGGGCATTTGGTCTTGCGTGTAGCTCAAACAGCGGTTGTGAACGCAACATTGACAATTGCCGGTATCAGTCAGCAGATCACGGTAGCTGGCGATGTAACCCCGCTCGTCAACACTGCCAATCAGACGATCGGAAGTACATTGGACCGGCAACGGATTGAAGATCTTCCAGAAAACGGACGCTCGGTTTCAAATCTTGTGCAGTTGACGACTCCTGGTGTAGTTGGTGGCCGGGTCAATGGCATGAATTCTGCGGCGTTTGAGTATGTTCAGGACGGAGCTGTCCTGGCCAATGAAGATTTTGGCGGAGCAAACTATAAATTACCCGATCCTGAGTCCATTCAGGAAGTCAAGGTCGAAACCTCCAATTCCTCGGCAAAGTTCAACCGTCCCGCTACTGCAATTTTAACTACCAAAGCAGGAACGAATCACTTTCATGGAACCCTTTTTGAGACGATGCGCAACAACAGTTTTGGTGTTGCCCGTCGGAGAGAAGACCCTGTTGGTGTTAAAGCGCCTGAACTGATTCGAAATGAGTTTGGCGGCAGCATCGGCGGTCCAATCTATCTGCCTTATATCGATCGGCATGGGCCAAAGCTGTATAACGGCAAAGACAGATCCTTCTTTTTTGTCGCCTATGAAGGTCTTGAACTTCGGCAGAGCGTTACCAAAGACTTTGCCGTACCTACCGATGCCATGCGAGGCGGAGATTTCAGTGCACTGACTGACGCGAACGGTAATCCAGTTACCATATATGATCCCCTGACCACGGCGGACGATCCGCAAGCCACAAGACAACCATTCCCAAATAACCAAATACCAATGAGCCGGCTCTCCCCATTGGCGCAGAAAATTTTTGCGATCATGCCACATCCAACACTGCCAAATGTGAATCCATCCATCAGCCACAACTGGTATGGCCCCACACCAAATAATGACAGCGAAAAGAGTCTGACTATTCGATTGGATCAGCACTTTAGTGACAGCAATACCGCTTATATTCGATATACGCATGGAAAAGTCTATAAATATGCCTTAGGGAGCGGCAATTATGGACCTCCTGCTATCGGCAATATTGCCAACGTAACCTATCAGCCGACCTATACCGATAGTGGTTCACTCTCGTGGACTCATGTCTTTTCGCCAACATTTTTCAGCGAGACGGTGCTTTCACACGATTATGAAAGTGATCGTGTCTCTACAGGCCCAAATCCAAATGTGGATTACGCAGACCAGTTTGGAATCCCCAATAACTTCCATAAGAATGGGTTTCCAAATATCACCGGTATCGGGTTTCTTCCTTATGGTTTCGGGCAGGCCGACACCAGCCGCGAGAACTCGCAATATATAAGTAATCTCGATGAAAATCTTACCCTCATTCGAGGCAGGCACACACTTCAATTTGGTGGGCGGTATCGTCACGAACGTGTTTGGATATTGCCTGATCAGAATCCTCCAGCATCCAGCGTTACCTTCAGCTCAATTGCGACTGGCGAGCTTGATCCCAGTACAGGAGCTGCGGAAAGCGCAGCTCCGCGAACCGGCAATGCAGCTGCGTCCTTTTTCCTGGGATATGCTGCGACCTATACTGCAACTAAAAGTCAGCAGTGGTATAGGTTCCGCAATCAGGAGATTGCCTTCTACTTTCAGGACGACTTCAAAGTCAATTCGAAGTTAACATTGAACCTTGGCGTCCGTTGGGAAATTCATCCTGCTCTGCATGAGAAGTATGGTCTCTTTGGCGGCTATGACTTCAAGACAGGCGCAATCGTCCTCGGGAAGCCTCTCGACTATCTCTACAAGATCGGGGAAACAACGCCTGCGATCGTAAGCAATTTTACCGATGTGGGTGCAACGTTTGAGACGCCGGAGCAGGCCGGATTGCCTCCGAGTCTGGTCTACGGCAACTATCACGATATCGCTCCTCGCCTTGGCGCAGCATATGAGCTATTTGGAGGCAACCATCCAACGGTGCTTCGGGGAGGATATGGAACCTATGTCTATGCTCCGCCGGTTAGAAATTTTTATGCCGAAACTCGTTTCAATCCGCCGTATACGGCAGGATTTTCAAAGAGTTATACCTCGGCCGCACAAAGCCCCGATGGCTTACCCAACTATCTCCTTCGTTCTGTGCCTACGGTGGTTGCTGGTCTGAATAGCTCTAATGTTGTTAATTCCGATAGCCCTGGTTTGGTGACGCCAGGTTCCTTTGGACCATCGGCGCTTGATCCTCACTATCCGTCAACCTTTGTTCAGCAGTGGAACTTTACGATTGAACAAGGACTTCCGAAGAACACGGTCCTTCGTGCCAGCTATATAGGGAATCACGGCTCCAATCTGGAACAGTACTGGGAGTACGATGATGCTCCTAACAGCTATGTCTGGTACGTAAGAACGGGTGAGCCTCTCCCTACCGGTAAGTATGCAAATGTCTTAACACGACCCTATCCGAATCTTCCGTATGGTGAGATCGAGGTTCAACGCAAGACGGGTTATTCGAATGACAATTCGCTTCAGCTGGAGTTACAACGTCTCCAGAAGAATGGTTATGGTTTCCAGGTATTTTACGTTCTTTCCAATGCATTCCGGATGGGAGGAAATGGCTGGAGAGACAATATCTATGAGCCGGCTAGCTACTTTGCTCCTGGAGCAGTTCCTTCCGATGTCGATGCATCAAATCGTTTTCAGAATTACATGCGAGATACTGCTATTCCACAGCATCAGATCCGCTGGAATTGGCTGGTCGATATTCCCGTTGGCAAAGGGAAACGATTTCTAGGCAGCTCAAACCGGCTCGTCGATGCGATTGTTGGTGGTTGGCGACTCGGCAGTACAGGAGAACTGGAGAGCCAATTTTGGCAGCCAACCACTAGCTATTATCAGCCGACAAAGCTACATGTCTACGGAAAGAAATACAAAGTGAATGACTGTCGCAGTGGACAATGCCGTCCCGGATATCTCTGGTACAACGGATATATCCCGGCCAATAAAATCAATGTTGCGAATGGTGTGGAGGGTGTTCCCCATGACTATACACCATTCAATACACCGCTTATCCAGACGCCTGCAAATGGGGGAAGTAAAAGTGATCCTAACTATCCTTACTATGAGAGCAACAGCATTGTTGTCCCGTTGAATAATGGAAAAACTGTTCGAACAACCTACAATCCGGGTATTAATCCATTGCTGCATACCTATGAACTCGGGCCGTTCAATTGGACGATGGATGCTTCCATCTTCAAGGCGGTTAAGATAACCGAGGGAACTGCTGTGCAGTTCAATGCTGATTTCTTCAATGTGCTGAATGAGCCTGGTTTGAAGAACCCCAATACGACCTCGGGGATTATAGACACTGGATACTCTTACAATGCGCCAAGACAACTGCAATTAACCCTTAGACTTCTGTTCTAACATCTGAACTTTAATTGCTTATTTCTTCCGTAGAAGCTGAAGCAGCTTCTACGGAAGATCTTCAACGGCTCACAATTTCTTTAGAGAAGGGCCCGAAGTGATCTCAGCAATTGCCAGAAAAATGACACGATGGAAGGATGCGTGGCCGTGCCTCGCGTGTGGAATTATCACCGGAGTATGTCTAGTTCTTTGTACTACAACCCTTAGTGCCGAACTGCCATCGTCGCACATGCGAAAAATCGTCGTTGCGCCTCATGGACATGGCACCCAATGTACGGATAAACACCCTTGTTCGTTGCAAACAGCTCAAAAACGCGTGCGAGATAGTTCTCCAGCGATGCAAGCAGACCTCATTGTTTCTCTAAAAGGTGGCCTATACCGCCTGACGAAACAGTTGAGTATGGACAAGGAGGATTCGGGGAGAAACGGTCATGTGGTCATCTGGCGTGCGGCTACAGAAAACCCAGCAATTCTGGATGGCTCAATTCGCATTCGAGGATGGCACCTCACAAATCGAAAGATGAACTTATGGAGCGCGAAAGTGATGAGAGGAACCAGTGCGCTTCAGCTATTTGTCAATGGAAAGCGTGCTGTTCGTGCACGAGGTCTAGGCTGCAAGAGTCCAATCCAGTGTAGATACACGCCTACGGGGCTTACCGGTGTCGATCCACGCATTGCCCATTTTCGTCGGCCAAAGAATCTGATCGCTGTCTTTGCTGTTCGATGGCGCGATTTTCATTGCCCAGTTGCTTCGGCTTCTGGAACAACGCTTATCATGGTCGAGCCCTGTTGGCATAATACAGTGGTCGATTCTAAAAACGGGTGGAGCAATGCCAGCCCAAAGGGACGGCCATTTGCTGGCATCGATTGGTTTGAGAATGCTTATGAGTTGTTAGGTACGCCCGGGCAGTTTTATCTCGATACCGATGCCAGCAGGATTTACTATGTCCCCCGCCCGGGAGAAGATCTGAATACCGCAGACGTAGAACTTCCCATAATGCCGTCGCTATTGACGCTTACGGGAAGTCCGGAAGCTCCTGTTCACGATATACGTTTCGAAGGAATTGAATTTACTCACACAACCTGGCTTCAGCCGGATACCAATGAGGGCTACGTCAGTCTTCAAGCCGGTTATCTCGTTACGGGGAAACGCGACCGGCTTCCGGATAATGGAGAGGGCATGATGCGTATACAGACAGCAGTTACGGTGCTCGGTGGAAAGAGAATCAGTTTTTTACAAGATAACTTTCAGGCACTTGGCACCGCTGGCATTGCCTTGGCGGGAGGGACGAGAGACAGCATTATTGCAAACAGCGTCTTCACCGATATCTCAGGAGGAGCAATCTTTATTGGAGATACGACCGCCTATCCTCTCGATCCACAGGAAAAATCTTCGAACAATAAAGTTGAACGCAATGTCATAACGCATGTAGCGCTTGAGTATCGCGATAACGTTGGCATCATGGGTGGCTTCAATAACGGTCTGACGATTGATCGCAATACTGTTGAAGACATTCCTTATACCGGGATATCTGTTGGTTGGGGTTGGAACTACGAAGGTGAAGGCGATACACAAAGGAACATCAGGATCACACGAAATAAAGTCCGCAATTTTATGCTCGATCTTTACGATGGCGGTGCGATTTATACACAGGCGCAGTCACCGGGTTCGGTAGTATGCGCCAATTACATTGACTTCTCTGGAACGCATCATGCAAATGGTATCTATCTTGATGAACGGAGCCGTGACTATGAAGTGCATAATAATGTCGTTTGGAACCGGGTTGGAAAGGGAGACAATTGGCTTTCAGCATGGTCCTCCTGGAGCGGAAATCTTCTTATGACACATAATTGGACGGACGATCCATATCCCAAACCCCATAATCCCGGTCCGACAAAAATCTTTGGGCCTAATTTTCTGGGACTTAAGAGCCTTCCAGAGGGAGCTCGTGTGGTTATCTCTAATGCTGGTGCAAGTGCACCAGAGACTGAAACCGGAGATCCATGTGCCTACTAACGGTGATCGAACCAATTTGCAACCGTGGAGTTAGACATGAAGAGGGCGCGTAGAGGTGTGATTACCTTGGCTGTGGGCATCATTGCGGCGATGCCAGCGGCGCAGGGCCAATATGCAAAATTGGATTCAGCAACAATTCAGCAGATTGCCGCAATGCTGCCTGCCAATCCCGCCGGTGTGGGCGTACCTTGTACAAACCGAGTCACATGGAAACCGCTTGCGGGGAGATTCAATCGCGAAATCGCTGAGGCGGAGGTACTGTTGAAGGCTCCATTTCCCGCTTGGAGCGATGATGCCTATTTGGACTATAGCCGCACTGGATCGCGTCAGCAGGGCGAGAAGATGTTACATGCGCGGCAAGACGAACTAATGCCGCTTGTACTGGCAGAGTGTGTTGAAGGGCGCGGTCGCTTTGTGGAGAGAATAGCGCTGGTACTCGATGGTTTAGCTACTCAGAAATCCTGGACGCTGCCAGCTCATGATGTAAAACTCGACAGCTTTACCGGTAGGCGTTATTTCGTTGAGCTAAATTCTGCTGATCTGGCGCATACCATCGCAGAAACGCTCTATCTTATGGGGGATTGGCTGCCGCAGGCAACGCGTGTTCGCGCTATGGATGCCTTACAGAAGCGCATCTTTGCTCCAATGCGCGCCTCTTATGAGAACGACAAAGGACAAAGCTGGCTGCATGTGAAGTCAAACTGGAATGCTGTCTGCCTCAAAGGGGTTACTGGCGCGGCTTTGGCCGTATTGCCTGATCGCAAAGACAGAGCGCTTTTTGTTGCCGGTGCCAAGTACTACATCAACTACTACCGTATGGGCTTCGGCGATGATGGTTATGCATCCGAAGGGATGGGTTACTGGAACTATGGATTTTCTCACTATGCAGAGATGCGGGAAGACCTTTTGCGAGCAACAAAAGGAAAGATCGACCTTTTTTCCGATCCCAAAATGAGAAAAGTCGCGCTCTTCGGCGCTCAGTTTCCAATGCTGCCCGGCAATGCAGCCGATTTTGGCGATGCGCATTTTATGGTTAGACCCGATGGAAACCTAATGTCATATATCAATCAGGTTTTTAATCTAGGTCTCAAAGAGGACACGTCTGAAGCGACGCATGCTCACGCTTCACTTACATGGTTAATGATGCAGGATTTTCCGAATCCGGCTTCACAGATTCACAATGCAACCGGTAGCGGAAAATTCGGTGTCTCACTTATCGGGTTACGTACGTATTATCCTGATGCAGGTGTTCTGGTATCGCGCCCTGATGTTGGAGGAAGGCTGGCTGTAACGATCAAGGCTGGCGGCAACACAAGCCATAGTCATGACGACATTGGCTCCTTTGCGATCGGACTTGGGGCGACGCAACCGGTAGGCGATCCTGGCGGCCCATCCTATTACACGTCGCAGACATTTTCCAAAGATAGATTGCAGTCGCGCCTGATTAATTCGTTTGGACATCCTGTGCCTGTTATCGACGGCAAATTGCAGCTTGACGCCACCCATGTTCATGCGCCAGTGTTGAGAAGATCCTTCACGCAGAGCCAAGATTCCATCTCTATTGACATGAGCAGTGCCTACGATTCTCCCCATCTGCGTCGTTTGACACGGACGATGGTGTATCGGCGACAAGGTACAGGTTCAGTGAAGATCGAAGATAGCTTCGACCTCACCGCTCCAACCGAAATAGAAGAGGCGCTGCCGACCCATGGAACATGGTCGCGTCTCGATGCTCAGACTCTTTTATTCACTGCAAAAAATGAGCGTCTCCGTGTTCTTATTGACGCCCCAGGAGGCTTCAATGTCGTACAGGAAAGAATCAACGAATATGGCAATCCTTTTACACTTGTAGGTCTTCACATAACGATGAAACGTTCCGGTAAGGTGAAATTGCTGTTCGTTCCCGAATAGCAGGAGCAAGGGGTACAGGGGTATCGGGCTAAGTAGCTATCCAATCCGACGATTAGACATTATCGGCACAGTGCACCTCGCCGACCATGCGACGGCCCTCGCGGATGTAAAGCTGGTTCGGCCAATGGTCCGTATCCTGAAACTCATCTTTCGGCCGGCCCCAGGTGTTGACCTCATCACGCAGGGACTCCGGGACGCGAGGATCGGACGCCAAAAAGCAGAAGAACGACTTCGTATAGAGAAGATGGCTGGCCCAGGTCTTCCTTCGCTCTGAATAACTGCCGTTCGGATATTCTTTGCTATGGCCGGTGCAATCGGTGGAGAAGGCACCATTATTGTTGAAGTCAGCCTTGTGGTTCGGGATGGCGACGGGGTTGGTGACGTCGTCTAAGTTCGGCTCCCGGTGCATCTTGGCCGGCCATTCCTGCAAATATTTCGCCAGCAGATTGAAGGTTCTCGGATTGTATCCTGCGGGCTTCGTCCACGGCAGGCGATTCGCCGGATCGTTTGTCAGAACCGGGCGGAAGTTATAGGCCTGCTCGTTCCTGTCGGCCGCTCCGTTCTTACCTATCGGACCGGGACTCACCTCCGGCATGAGTTTGCCATCGGGATATCGGGGCGAGATCTTCCACATGAACTGGCGTTTGGGGGTATCGACACGGACGCCAGCAAGGCTTTCACCATACTCCGCGATGGACTCGCGGCCAACCCACGTAGCAAACCTTTGCCTCTGCCATCAGGTCGCCTTCATAGGAGCAGTCTGCGAAAATCTTTGCTTTCCAGACCTTTCCGTCCTCCGTGGTGATGCTGTCGATGTGGGTGCCGGTAGTGTGAACGCCACCATGTTCCTTCAGGCGTTCATGAAACGAACCTCCACGCCGGAACTCTTCATCCATTCACGGAAGATATCCTCGCCCACATGCGGCTCAGAGAGCCAGTCGCTATGTTTGTTCAGGGTATGAATGCCGTAGTGTGCTGCGGCTTCGCGGTAGAAGTCGCGGGCATAGCCACCGATAATCTGGAAATGGGCTACGTCGGAAGCAGAAAGTCCACCCGTGACCATGCCACCCAGATGTTTGCCCGGTTCCAGTAGAACAACATGTAGACCTTCTCTGGCAGCTGAGTAGGCTGTGACAACTCCGGAGGCTGTGCCTCCATAGACCAAAAAGTCCGGCATGGAAGTAGAAGCCTTGGGAACTGAAGCCATGGCAGAGAGCGAAAGGAGGACGAGGGCAATAGAAATAATATAGTTATCAGCGCAGCGCATCATTCCAGCCATTCTGCACAGGCAAGACCGTTCGGATAAGTTTCTTCCCGTGTGTTACGGGTATTACAAGTGGTGCTTTCGTAGGCTGCCGCCGATTGCAGGTTTATGGCTGTTGGAGCATGTGTTCAAGTTGTAAAGGATAGGTTTGGGGAGTGGGGGCAGCATGCGGACTGCGGACCCCGATGCCATAGGTCAGGCTGTCGCCGACGCATAGAATGGTGGCGTTGGAAGGAAGATTGGCAGGAAGCTTCTGTCGGATGGTTCGTGCCAGCAGCGCATAGCCTTTTGCCGTAAGGTGGACGCCGTCAGTACTCCATTCCGGAGTCGCACCTCCAGGATGGCGAAGGCGTTCCCATCAGGCCCCAATGCATACCATGGGTCTCAGGGAACTGTACGCCGTGCAGGATTTCGGCCACGATCTCTGCGCTCTGTGTGATAGTTATGCCGCTACGGACTGCCTGAAGCTGAGACCACCATGGATATTGCTCCAATCGGCTTTGTTCAGCGAGGCTGCGCTCCAGATTGAAGCCGCAAGGCGCAACGATGAGGTACTCAGGATCGACTTCCAGCAGTTTATTGCCGTCGATGGCCGTCGAATACTCGCCTTTGCGGCCAAGCACGGGTTGGCCATTCGCCGTTTCTATCAGCTCCGGAGACCAGTTCGCCATCACAAAGACGGGATCAGTCCACTCACTACATCGGCGACGGTTACGGCACAGACGTCACAGTGCATCTGCGTGATGACGAGATCTGGCTGTAGCGCACGAATCAGATCTGTGTGGATATGTAGAGCGGATCACCGGCTCGGAGACGGGGCCGGACCTCAGCGTCAATCTCACCGCTCGAAACAGAAATGTCGAACGTCGGATCGCTGCAGCACGGAAGTTGCCGGACCACGCCGGGTTGTCGCACTCATGTGACCGGCCAACGAGCATGTCACCGCAATCCAAGGCACAGACAATCTCTGTGGCGCTCGCCAGAAGAGAAATTATGCGCATCTTCGCCTCTTTCGCCAAGGCTAACTGGAAACAATGCGGCCGGGCAAACGTTCGCGATTCTTGCGAAAGAGGAGGCCGGAAATGAATTCCTTCTCAATGTGAATGCTCGACCTGCTCCTTTTGATACTTTGTCGGCGACACCACCCGCACTGCAATACAGTCAATCGATGCCGGTGAACCTCCCATCGAATGGGAGTGGAGAAGAGCTTCGAAGTAGCGTGGGAGCTTTCCGCCATTCGCAGTCTTTAGTTTCGTCTCAAGATCGCGTCGGCTTTCATCGCTGCTCAAGAAACGGATGGCAGCTTCAGTGCCCTCAAGCCGAAGTCCCTGTAGCAGCAGTACAGTTCCATGCGCGTCCACACCCGGTACCAGTGATATCGTGGCGTAGTCTTCGCCGGAGAAACCGGTCGGTCCCGAGATAGAGTAGACGGTCTGCTCACCAGCTTGCGGCGAGCGATTACTAATGTAGCGTCCACTCAAGCGGAAGTTCAAATAGTCTTCGTACAGCTCTTCCCACGGATTGGAAGTGTTCGCTCCAATCAAAATGACATTGCCGTTGGCGAGCATCTTTCCGTTAATTTCCTTTGCGGAACGTATGACGATGTTCCGTCGTAGGATTCCCGCCATTGAGGTGATCGCGGATGCCGCCCGGACATCTGCCATGGACGACAGTTGAGATGACTGCAAATAATGAAAGAGGCGGAGTTCTCCTTCGGTGGCGTTATGAGGTATTAATGCATCTGAATAGTGGTGGTCGGCATACTCGTCCAAACTGATCTCTCGCTCTCCAAGCAGTCGAAGCACATAGCTACCATCGGCGAGGACCATCGTGGTTGGTTGTCCCGAGACGAGCACCTGGTTGATCGGCCATGGCGGCAGGTCGCGGACCGCCGAGCGCGTTGATCTATACCAGCCAACTACAGCCAAAACCAGCGCTACAGCGAAAAGAACCCAAGGTAACCAATTCGACGAACGCCGGAATGTGGATGCCTTTTCGTTAGACGCTCCCGTGCGCAAATCAACTGAACGTGCGTCACCCGAAAGGTGATGTGCATGCCGCGGATGAAACGCGAGTGCATATGCCCCCTTCGGAATCTCAACAATGATCTGCTCGTCGTGACCTACAGCCTGGTAGTACTCATGTAACCGGAGGCGAAGTTGGCGTGCGTAGACTCGAACGCAACTGTCTTCTGTAGGATGAAAATCTTTGGGTTTGCCGAAGACGCCATGTCCGATCGCCTGTTCGGTTAGTCCTGCCCGGTCATTCGCGAGAGTGCATTTAGCCAGATAGCGTAGCAGGGCCGGCAGGCGGCTGGATTTCTGGAACGCTTCGCTCCTTGCGATGCGTTCGACGGTCTGAAGTCGCTCGTCATCTGAACTATTGAACACATGCTTGCTTTTGACACTGTGCTGGTCCGTATCGTCAGTACTCGGATGTTCCAGATTTCCAATGGGTGGCGAGGTCACGGCCATTCTGCCTAATCCTTATCTTTCAGACTGTACAGGAGGCACCTCTAGCCTGACAAGCATGGTGCAAATGGGTGAACGCAATCTTCTAAGCCGCTTCATTTCAATACTTAACATTGTTTTAACAATGTTTTCCATGGCTAAGCCCTTGTAGAAGTTTTGCTGGGTGCAGAGGGTTGTATCTGTTTCCAAAACAGCTGTCTTGCCGGTCGTGAAGCACATTATCCAGGGATCCAGGCAAACCCACTATGGCACTAGAAATAAGGAGGCTCAAATCATATATGTCCCATTTCGTGTCCCGTTACCGATATTTTGTTCTTACATTTTTGCTGATCGCGGTCTCACTGTCGGCTCAGGATACCTCTGCGCGCCTCTCGGGTGTCGTGAATGATCCAAGCGGCGCGGCTGTTCCTGGAGTAAAGATCACCCTCGTAAATCCCGCAACGAAAGGGGAGGTTGCCCACGTCACGACAGACGATCATGGCAATTACTCGGCGCTGCAACTGCCTCCAGGAAACTACACGCTGATCCTTGAGGCTGCTGGTTTTCAGCGTACGGAGATCCCAGTTCAGCTTTCGGTGGCCTCCCGCACAGATTTGCCGGTGACTTTGCAGATCGGGAATGTGGCCGAGACTGTCACGGTGACGACAGAGGCCAGTGAAATGAACAGAAGCGATTCCACCGTGAGTACTCTAATTAGCCCGAGCGATGTTCAAAACCTGCCCCTACCGAATCGAGAGATCACCAACCTGATCGCACTCACACCGGGAGTGGTGCATGGTGGCGCTGCTACTAACGTCAACTCGGCGCAGCTTTCCATCAACGGCAGCCGTACTCTCAACTCTGAGGTACTGCTCGACGGCAACTCAGTCGTGGAGGGTGTCACGGGGCAGATCAGTCGACTCCCGTCACCCGATATGCTGGGAGAGTTTCGTGTCATCACTTCGAATGCGCCGGCAGAATATGGACGCACCTCCGGCGGGGTCATCACAATGTTGACGCGTAGCGGGACAAGTTCCTTCCACGGTGGGGTTTACGAACTGTTTCGGAATGCCGTACTGAACGCGAATACCTTCGCCAACAAGCTCCAGACACCTGTCGTGAAACGTCCACCGAACAATTACAACCAGTTCGGAGTGGTTCTAAGTGGTCCCGTCGTCTTGCCGAAGATTTACAACGGAAGGGAACGCACATTCTTTTATCTAAACTACGATCAGACTCTTCAACGCAGTCCAGCAACTCAGACGCAGACGGTTCCTTCCGCTGAGTTTAGAGCCGGGAATTTCCAATCATCGCCTGTCGTTGTGTATGACCCTTTAACGAATGCCCCCTTTCCGAACAATACCATTCCGTCCAGCCGGATCGACCAAGCGGCGAGTGCCTTTATGTCGCAGATGCCTCTTCCGAACACCCTTGGAACGTACGACAGCATCAGCAACCGCTACACCAACAACTACTATTTTCAGGAATCGGTGCCATACAGAGCGCCTCGGTATTCAGGCCGGGTCGACCATTCGGTGGGTGACCGCCTACGTCTCCTCGGCAGCGTCAATCGCTGGATTGCTGCCACTGGGCAATCCTTAGCGTTTCACAATCCCATACTGGCGACATCATACGGCTGCAACTGCGATCAGGGCTGGGAGGCGGTAACGGGCGGTACCTTCACCGTCAACCCGACGACTGTTGTTGATGTCCGCTTTGGCTTCAATCGCTGGGTAGAAGAGCGTACCGCCGCCAGCTATGGGACTGATCCTTCTAAGACGGTGGGAATCCAACGCAATCCTTTCCCTGAAACTCCACATATCGGTATCTCTAGCTTTAGCGCCTTTGGCGCATCCAATGGATCAACCAGCAGAACCTACAGCAATACTTTCACTCCATACGGTTCTATAACGAAGGTCTTCGGAAGACACACCCTGAAGGCCGGAGCACTGTTGCGGAAGGATGAGGTCAATGTCTTCAACACTGGATCTGCTTTCCAAGGATCATATAGTCTTACGGGCGCAATCACGGACATCACCGGCTCGGGTGGAAAGGCAACCAATGCACTCGCCGACTTCCTATTGGGCGAGGTGAAGACAGCCAATTACGCGATCCCTCAACCATTGCTTGGCCGACGCAATTTCAATGTCGGAATTTACGCTCAGGATGATATGCGGATAACACCGAAGCTGACCGCAAATCTCGGTGTTCGCTATGACTATGAGTCTCCCATGTACATCGCGACAGATCGCTATAGCCGTTTCGACGGTCGCACGGGCGTTCTGCTGGTAGCCAATAAAAACGCATCCCGCACGCTGAACATCGATGGCGCCAAGCTTAATTTCTCCCCGCGCGTCGGACTCGTATACGCGGTGACGAACCAAACAGTCATTCGCGGCGGCTTTGGTACATTTTATGGTCAAATCATGTCGAATCTCGGGGGTCAGGTTTCGTTCCCGGGCTATGATGTCCCTGTTTCTTTCAACAATCTCGGCACACGTGTAGCCCAACCTTTTAGCCTCACTCAAGGTATGCCACTGACCGGCGTACAGGATCTAGATAATCCGCAAGCCGCTCTCGCCGGCGCTTCCCCTTCGAATCCGTTTTCCGCCGGTGGAGTGTCCTACCAATCGATTGCCCCGCTTAGTTTGAACCAGCAATGGAACGCAAGTGTGCAACAGCAGATGATTGCCGGCACCGTGATCGAGATTGGATATGTCGGCAGCCATGCCGTTCATCTACCCCTCTATCTGAACGATAATCTTCCGGCATTTACGCAAGCGACTGCGGTGGCGTACGCCAATACCACGGTGGCAACCCAAAACGCCAGGCCATTCCCTACGCTAGGCACACTGACAGGATCGTATAACGTGGGTAACTCCACCTACCACAGTCTCCAAGTGACGGCACGTCGACGCCTCGGAAATTCGTTTTCTCTCCAGAGCTCGTACACGTGGTCGCACGCTATCGATGACGGTTCCGGTATCTTCAACTTTTCGCAGGCCAATGGCATCAACGGTGGACAGTATCCCTCCGATCCTGTTCTTCGTCGCACGCAGGACCGCAGTTCTTCCTCCTTTGATGTTCGGCACAACTACACCTTGGCCATCCAGTACAAGACACGCGGCCCGTGGTTTACACGGAACATTCAGATCAGTCCGATCTTCAGCGCTCGGTCGGGTTTTCCCTTGACTATCACTCAGTCAAATGTATTTCCCGGTGTGAATAGCCAAAGACCCAACGGGGACGTCTCGCGTCTAAAAATAACACCCTACCGAAATGGCTCCGGCATTCAGTATTGGAAGCCCACAAGTGCTTCGGATTTCCCTCTTTCGCCGAGTGGACCGGTGTTTATCGGAACAGGCGCATCTAGAAAGCAGATAGTGGCGACTGGCCTTGGCAATGTTGGACGTTACAGCGTTCGCGCACCAGGCGAAATCAACCTGGACGTCTCTGTCTCCCGTCGTTTCCCGCTTTATAAGGAAATGGCTTTCGTCTTCCGGGTAGATGCATTCAACGTGCTAAATCACAATAACTTGAATAATCCAGGCACGTCGCTCGGACTAACCACAGACTCCGCACATGCCTTTTTCAATGCGCCCTCGTTCGGTCTGATCACAGGATCCAACTCGAACCGATTCTTACAGGTCGTTACTCGTATCAATTTCTAAGGACCCCGCGGTGTAAGCATTTTTTCAATAAGGTCCGTTCCATCCTTATTTCACCTGGCGATGTATGGCTTACGAAAGCAAAGGAAATAAACATCTTTCATGATCAAGTTTTGGGGTTTTGCCAGTCTTCTGCTTCTGTTCCCCTGTTGGAGTGCCCAACTAATCGCTCAGGGGCCTTCCCTCTTCATGACGCAAGCGGACTTCAGCGCGCGCAAGCAGGTAGCGGAGCGTGAACCGTGGGCTAAGAAAAGCCTCTCGGCACTTTTGAAAGAGGCTGATGATTTTCCGCGATCATATACGCAGAGGTTTGGCCTGACGAATACAGATCCGCCACCTGAAGGAGGGCAGTGGTTACATTGGTATGCCTGCCCCGAGAGCGGGACAGCTCTCCAGTTCCACCCTCCAGACAAGAACATCTGCCCTGAAACTGGAAGAAATTTCTCCGGTTATCCCTACGACCACGTGGTCTATCAGCTTCGAAATGACGCTCTTGCTGAAGCCGCCGTGGCTCTTGGATTAGCCTTCCGATTTACAGACAGAAGGCCCTACGCAGAGAGAGCGGCCAAGATTTTGAATGACTATGCGCGTGTTTATCCTGGATATGCATTGCATGACAACTATGGGAAACCCACTCCCAATGGAGCAAAGGCTTATTCACAGACTCTTGATGAATCAATCTGGTTGATTAAGATTGCATGGGCTTACGACCTGATACGCGGGTCAGGCGTTCTGACCACGGAAGAGAAACAAGAGATCGAAACGAAAGTGTTGCGGGCCTCCGCTTCGACAGTTATGAAGGCTCACAAAGAACCAACTTTCAACATTCAGTCATGGATCAATAGCGCAATCGGGGCAGTAGGGTTCACGCTCAATGATCCATCGCTCATTCACGAGGCAATCGACGGTCCAATAGGATTTCGTCATCAGATGCACACCTTTGTGCAGGAAGGCTTCTGGGCCGAGGGGGCCTGGGGTTACCAGTTTTATGCGATGCGTGCACTGACAATGCTTGCACAGATGGCGAAAGAAAAAGGAGTCGACCTTTGGACGGAGGAACCGAACCTCCTTGCGCTATTCCATTCCCCATTGGGTGTCGTCCTGCCAGACGGAAGACTGCCAGCATTCAACGACAGTGGCTCGCCTGATCTTTACAATCAGGACTATCTCTACGAGGTAGCCTATGCATCAACGCATGATCCATCCCTGCTCACCGTGATTGAACATGGGCCGCGCTCTGACCGGGAGGCATTTCTCTTTGGTACTGAAGATCTCCCCCGCAGTTCAGCCCCTAAACTTGTAAGCGCAGTCTTTCCTAAGGCGGGCTTCGCCACTCTCCGTTCAAATCAGAACGACCTCACGGTGGTTATGAAATTTGGGCCGCATGGTGGTGCGCACGGCCATTTCGATAAGCTCAACTTCGTCTTATTCTCCCATGGCAGAATTCTCGCTATCGATCCAGGCACCCATCCTTATGGCCTGCCAATCCATCGAGAGTGGGATTCGATGACCATCGCGCACAATACCATCTCGGTCGACGAGCAAAGACAAGCAGCCGCCACCGGCAAGTTGTTGGACTGGCAAACTGGAGACGGATGGACCGCGGTGAGTGCAGCCGGGGGAACGGCTTACAGCATGGCAAGTCTGCGAAGAAGCATTTTGCTCACACCTGAGTACGTTTTGATCCTCGACCACTGCGAAAGCCAGGATGGCAAACCGCATCTCTTCGATTGGGCCTATCACAATGTTGGAAAAGCATCGCCTGGAGAAGGGTTGCTCCTGCGGCCCTTCCAATTGAGCGCGACCAACGGTTACCAGCATCTTTCTAATACGAGGCGTGCCTTTACCTCGAAGGAGATTGCAGTAAGCTTCCGGAGTGAAACTGCGGAGAAGTCGTCTGAGGCGGAGCATTCGAACAGTACCCCAGCCACCTACCGTTTCCCAACTCAACTGGCCTCTCTAAACCCGAGACGAGACATCAGCGTGGATCTGAGTCTTCAAATGCTTCCGGCACCAGCAACAGAGGTCATTCTAGGCAATTCCCCGAACAGAGGGATTCCACCGGCTGTTTCTTTCGTGATAGCACGGCGAAGCGGCACGTCCGTTATCTTCGCAACCGTCCTGCAAATATCTTCACCTAATGCACCATCAGGCAAAGCTAAATTGCGGTTCAAACAATCCTCTTCGGGCGAGTTGATCGTTCAGGGAGAGCATTTCACGGATACATTCTCAGATACAAACAAACTTTCGTTTCACCGATCGAAAAATTGACCCTGAAACTAGAACACATCTAGTTTCGGTTTTCGTTTGATCTCATAAGAGGTCACTTGCCGGCTTCTAACCCAGGCCGAGCGACCGCATGTGAAAGCAAGAGTTTGCATGCTTTACGCAGAGGATCGAGCTCATACTGCGGTCGTAGTACTGTGCGTCTTCGCAATATGGAGAGACTCCCCCAATGGACCCGTGACGGCATGGGAAAGACGGTCTTTTGAAAAGGGTGGAGGAGTTTGTCACTTGCCTAATGTCGACCACCGCAGGGTGGCGTGGAGGAGCCGCCAAACTTTATCACGGCCTCAAAGAGATTAATGCCTAGCTGAAAGTCCCGGCACTCTACTGAACTCTCCAAGCAACATCGCTCCTTCTAACCTCAATATTTGCAACATTTCACATTGTTTTCACATTGTTTTCGGCAGCTAAACCCTTACAAACATCTTGGCGAATTTAGAAAAATAAATCTGTTTTAAGGCTGCGGTCTTACCCGTCGCAAAAGCCAATACTTAGATCTTCCATTCTTGAGGCCGGATGAACATGAAGAAGCTGCAGCAGTCCTTCACGAAAAGATCGATCCTATTTGTTACCGTTTTCACTCTTGTATTAATGTGCGGGGGCCGCATGGCACTCTCGCAAGGTACGACCGCAACGCTCGGTGGACGTGTAACTGACTCTGGCAAGAGTGTTATTGCAGGTGCAGATATAGCGGTGACGTCAGAGGAAACTGGATTAACAACCCACGCTCGCACAAACGGCGCCGGACTTTGGCAGATCAATTCGCTCATCGCCGGTCATTATCGGTTCACCGTCACGGCAAAGGGATTCGCGACGGTCGAGCATTCGGCTATCGATCTCCAAATTGCAGATGTGAAATCCATTGACATCACAATGAAAGTCGGCAGCATAAATCAGACAGTAGTCGTTACTGCGGAGACGCCACTGATAGACACCACAGCCGCGGTATCAGGCGTCGTACTCAACTCGTCAGATATTGAAGAATTACCATCACTCACCAATTCACCCACCGAACTTGCAGTGATGGCGCCAGGTGTATTCCTTGCTCCTCCAACTGGAGGGGCGGTGGGTCTTTGGGGAAGTATTAACCTCTCGGGGTTCAACGTCAACGGAGCTGGTTCAGGGCACAGTGCTGTGAATTACGTCCTTGATGGAGCGACAGACACGATCGTCTCGAACGGAAATATCGCGTTTATTCCGCCAAGCGATGCCGTTGGTCAAATGCGAGTGATGACAAACGCCTACGATGCTTCGATTGGACGAACAGCCGCCGGCACGATTAACTTATCTCTCAAATCGGGAGGAGACAAGTTCCACGGTGTCTTGTACGAACGTAATCAAAATAATTTTCTGAATGCGAATTATGTACAGTACAAGGCGACGGGTACCCCAACGCCCACGATTCGTTTCAACGAATGGGGAGGTACGATCGGTGGCCCAGTCCTGATTCCCAAAATCTACAACGGACGCCGCCACGGCACGTTCTTTTTCTTTTCCTATGATGGCATTCACAACGTTTCTCCAGCGAAGACGGCATTTCTCAGTATTCCCAACGAGGCAGAGCGTAAGGGTGACTACAGCCAATCTTTTACCGTAGTGAACGGTGTCAAATATCCAATCACGATCTACGATCCTTTGACGATTGATGCCGCAGGAAATCGTAAGCCATTTCCAAACGCCATGATCCCTGCAAGTCGTATCAGTCCCATGGCAAAGGCGCTCGTAGCCATGTTGCCTTTGCCTAACGTGCCCCACACGGATGCAGGCACAGATGCGAATAATTTCCTTGAAGATAATCCTAAAGTGGACAACTTTTACAGCTGGTTGATACGACTGGATCATGCATGGAACGACAACAACCATAGCTATATCGACTGGCGTCGCAATCAACTGAGGGAACTCACCAATGACAGTTTTGGTCCTCATGCTCTGTTGCTGGCGGGCCAATATCTTAATCGAGACAACTATGGTTTGACGATAAATCACACGTGGGTTATCAACCCAAACGTGATTCTCTCGGCGAATATCAACGGTACTGCATGGAAAAGCTCAACATCATCGCCCGCCTCATCTGTTGATCCGACGCAGTACGGATTCTCGCAAGCTTTCGCAAGCAGTCAACCTATACGTGGCCTTCCGCGGCTCACTAACGTACTAGGACGCAGTTCAATCGGGACGATCGTGGGACCGCAATACGAAAATGACTACCAGTGGGAAGGCCATGGGTTTGTCACTCAGATTCACGGCACTCATACCTTTCGCTATGGAGCCGAGTATCTGCTATCGCAAGAGTCCGAGGGGAGCAACTCAGGGGGAACTGGAATTTTAAACTTCAGCTCGATTTGGACATCACCTAATCCAAATACCACAGCACCTCCGGGATCTGACACGGTAAATCCTTCGTTTTTGTTGGGGCTTCCGAGTTCCGGTTCCATTACCCAGAATACTTCAGCCTTCTGGTCGCAACCATTTGTCGGGGCCTTCGTGCAGGACGATTGGCGAGTCACTCCCAGACTCACACTCGCCCTGGGGTTGCGCTGGGATATTCAGTTAGGCCTGACCGAACGGCATGATCGGTACTTCGCTCGATTCGATCCAAATGCAAATCTTGCACCTGTTACGGACTATGCTCAGCCACGTTACGCAGCTTTAGTAAGAGGTTCTTCAAACAGTTCAGGCGTTCGATTCTTACAGCAATACGGAAGCCAGGTCTCTTCCTTCCAGGCCAAGGGTGCAATTCAATATGCCGGAACCCAGGGGACAGATCGTTCCGTCGGCGACATTCGATTCAAGTATTTTCAACCACGTGTGGGATTTGCGTACCGACTGACTCCTCACCTGGTGGTTCGCGGAGGTGTTGGACGCTTCGTGCAGCCAACGTTCATAGCAAATCACGGGAATCAACTTGGCTACAGCACAACAACACCGTTTATTGCTACCAATGACAACTACCGAACCGCTGCTTCGACATTGGATAACCCTTTTCCCAATGGCCTTGTCGCGCCGACAGGAAATTCATTAGGAGCACTCACAAGTGTCGGATCGGTATCCAGCTTTTTCACACCCAAAGCAAAGCGGATGTATACCGATGACGTGAGCCTACGGATCCAACAGCAATTTGGAGATTATCTGATCGATATTGGTGGGGTGGTGGATCGCACGGAGGGACTCATCGTGGGCCAGCAGATCGATGACCCGAGCATTGCTGCCTGGCATGCGGCGTTTGATCCAAAGTTTGACGGAAAAGGGCGCCCGGTCGATACGCTGCCTGGCAATGTCTCTGTAACCAACCCATTCAAAGGCTCCCCTTACATAACCTCCTCACTTGAGACTGCATCAACAATCAGCGCATATCAGCTTGCCCGTCCGAATCCACTGGTAAACGGAATGACGGAGGATGTCTATGCCGGATCCTCGATTAATTACGCATTACAAACTCGCGCACAACGTCGCTACAGAAACGGCTTTAGCATTCTGGCGAGTTTTACCTGGAGCAAGCAGATGGACGAAACGAACTACTTTACTCCTTCAGTGTACTCACAAGCTCTGCATCGTCAGTTGAGTCCGGATGACCGGCGTTTCAAGATCGCCTTGAGTTCTACATACATCCTTCCTTTTGGCCGCGGAAAACTGATCGGGAATCATGTCAACCGCTTCGTGGATAAGATCATTGGCGGATGGGAACTTTCGGGAATTTATAGCTTCTATTCCGGAACGCCGATCGAATTGCCAACAAACACTGCCTTTTTCGAGGGCGGAGATCCTGCTGATGGCATTACCAAGAGCAAATCTCAATGGTTTAATACCGACAAATTCCGGCCGCTCCCAAATCGGAGTACCACGGTTGCTCAACTGGCTGAGTATCCATCCTGGACTGGAGTGCAGAAGCTTCCTGGGTATGGCTGGTCGCCAACATCATCAACGGATAAATCACGAAATGGCGTTTATAACGATTTCAAAACCTGGATTAGCGACAATCCAACAACCTATGGAACAGTACGAAACCCATACATTAATAGCTGGAATATCGGAATCCGCAAGAATGTACCGATATCAGGTTCAGTCCGGCTGCAGTTGCGCCTTGATGCATTCAATGCGTTCAATCATCCACAATTCGGTAATGTAGACACTGATCCTGCGGATACCTATTTTGGATGGCTGGGTGGCTCCCCAGTCCCTACCCAGGTCAATGTGCCACGAGCGATTCAGCTGCAAGGAAAGCTCTACTTTTAAGGAAATCTCTCGCATTCGCCCACACGAATCCAGGTGAACTTGCCCGGAGCTTTTGTTCAGGGAACTACAACACAGACCCAAGGAGGTCATATGCGCTATTCTCTTCTCCTCTCCGGCTGCCTGCTTATAGGCTCCTTCTGCTGCGCGGGAGCGCAGGAAAACTACTTTATCAACTGGCCCGCCGGCACCTCTCCGCAGGAAGTCGGCAAGGCGCTGGCTGAACACTTCGTCGCCAGCCCGCACCAGTACACCAAGACAATCCACTACTCCGAAGTATGCGCCTGGTATGGCGCTTTGCAGTTCGCCCAACTCACCCACGACGATGCCCTTCGCCAGGAGCTTATCAAGCGTTTCGACCCGCTAATGCCCGGGGGCGCCGAGGCCGACCGAATTCCCAAGCGTCACCATGTCGACGACCAGATCTTCGGCGTCGTCCCCATGGAGATCGCCATCCAGACCAAGGACGAGAAGTACCTCGATTTCGGCAAGTCCTTCGCCGATGAGCAGTGGAACCATCCACTCTCTGACGGCCTCTCCGACGAGACCCGCTACTGGATCGACGACATGTACATGCTGACCATGCTGCAGTTAGAAGCGTACCGTGCCACCGGCGACAAAAAATATCTCGACCGCGATGCCAAAGAGATGGTGACCTATCTCGATAAGCTGCAGCAGCCCAGCGGCCTCTTCTTCCACGCACCCGATGTGCAGTTCTACTGGGGCCGCGGTGACGGCTGGGTTGCAGCCGGAATGGCCGAGATGCTGACGTCTCTGCCGAAGAACCACCCTGACCGCGCCCGCATTATGAAGGGCTACAAGCTGATGATGAGCGCTCTGCTCAAGTATCAAGGTAAAGACGGTATGTGGCGCCAACTCATCGATAAAGATGACGCGTGGCCCGAAACCTCCGGTTCGGCCATGTTCAGCTTCGCCATGATCACCGGGGTCAAGCACGGCTGGCTCGATGCCGCGACCTACGGCCCCGCCGCACGCAAAAGCTGGATCGCCGTCGTCGGCTATGTCGACCAGAACCACAACGTCACCCAAGTCTGCGAAGGCACCGGTAAGAAGAACGACCTCGCCTACTACTACCAGCGCAAGCGCCGCACAGGTGACTTCCACGGCCAGGCCCCGGTCATGTGGGCCGCCGACGCATTACTTTCAGAGAGGTGAGGTAAATCTGAATTTGAGGGGATGAGAGCCTTTGAATACTTAGTTTCCATCATTTGCTCCTCCCGAGGCGGGAGGGAAACCCCGAAACTTGACGACTGTCCGATCAAAGGGTGATGCAATATTTAATGAACAAGATGTTCTCATTTGGAGATTTCACCTCAACTCTATCCTCCCGAGAACTCCAGATCCTCGAGATTATCGCGGAAGGAGCAACCAACTAGGACCGTTACTGCGGATGCGGCGGAATCAAGGGTGCTCGCGGAGCGAACGGGCGGAGCATAGCTGCGAGCAACGGATCACTCGTGAGAATCCTGGCTCAGATGTTCGTAGTGATTACGCAGAACGTCACGCTAGCGTGGTCAGGACGGAATAGTAAAGATGGTGCGACACCGAACATCGCGAGGAAAGTACGGGATAGATGTGCGAAGTCGCAAATCCCGCAAGGTGAGCCGCTTCTGTCAAACCTCCGCCTACCGCGAAGGATAAGAATTTCTATATTGAAAGTAGTTCTACTTGGTTTGGCAAGCAGCGGCGCGGCTTAGCAGGAAAGCGCGTTCGCGGGTGTTTCGAGTCAGGGCGGCGGCGTGTTGGAAGTAGTGGCGAGATTTGGGATAGCGGCTCAGATTGATCTGGACGCGGTCCATTCAAGTCGATGTCTGGGTATCCAGAAGACGACATCAGCCAGATCCTTCACCGTATAACCAGCAGATACCAAGATTTCAGATTCAATCCAACGGTATGTTTTTTCCAAGCCATCAGGAGGTCGAATAAATCTACAGAACTTTTTGATCTGATAGAGGCTCTTTCAACCACGCTGGTTCACGGTCAAAGTTTGATCGAACGACTAAAAAGAGAAGAACAGCCGCGATCATTGCTAAGATGCCCTCTATCATCATCAAGCGTGCATTCGTGAAAGAGAGACGAAGCAAGCCTGTTAAAAATATTGCTGCTCCCGCTCCCAGGCCGCCGGCAAGATTCAACAGACCAGTAGCGATCCCGAAATTTTTGCGAGAAACGACATCCGGCAGAGTTGCAAAGACGTTTGCAGCAACACATCCAGCAAATATCCCAAAGCCACAGGCAGCGATCTTGAGTAACTGTAATGACGTTGCAGCGTATATCGTGATGGCAAACGGTGCACAGAAGAAGAGGCTCATCGCAACAATATTGAACCGTCCATCCTTGTTTCGCTTGCTCAAACGATCGCCAAGAACTCCTCCGATGAGTACGCCTACAGCAGAGCTGGCTTGAAGGTAAAGGGTTGCGTTGAGACCGCTTTGCGAAAGAGACAGGTGAAAGGTTTCGAAGATATGGCTCGGCAACCAGGCATACAACATCCACAACATCGAACAGAAGAGAAGGAATGCTATACACAATGTCATATAGCAGCGCGATTGGAAGAGATCGCGTACTGCTGCTTGTCCTTTCACAACGATGAATGCCTGAAAACCTCGAAACTGCGTCCTAAGGAATACCGCATAAAGAGCGCCAGTTATTGCTAACAGACTGAATCCCCATCTCCAACCGAAGCGGTCCGCAGCCCACCCTCCGTACCATCCTCCAAGGGTGATCCCGGTAAATTGTGCGAAGCCATGCACCGATAAGGCTCGAGACCGAGTGGGGCCAGAATGAGCTGTCGTAATCATTCCAATTGCGGCGGGTACATATAGCGACTCCGAAAACCCCATGATTACCCGCCAACACAGAAACTGTAATGCGCTGTGGCTGAGGGCCGTTCCGAGCGTAGCGAGGCTCCACATTGCGACCGCACTAACCACCAAATGCTGCCGTGGCCAGACATCAGACAGACGTCCTGCAATGGGCATACAAAAAGAATATGTCCAGGTGAATAAACTACCGGCAAGACCCAGTTGGAGAGCGCTAAATCCTAACTCGTGACGAAGTAATGGAAAAATCGTAAAGACAATCTGGCGATCGACATAATTGAGAACAAACGCCAACGATAAAACTGTTAATAGCTTCCATGGGCCAATAGACTTTGCCTGGTCTACTTCCATCATTGGATATATTGTCGACGTACTTTGATTTGTCGAAACGTTTAGAGTGTGATTCTGACCACTCGGATGGACGAAATCGTACTCTCCACCCGCGGCTTGGGTAGAGACTTGTCAGCGAAAGCATCAAAGGCATTAAATCGTTCTGTACAAATTCAAAGCCTGTCCCGTGAAATGCGTTGGTGCCACCTTTGATCACGACCAGAACCTGCATGGAGTCGCCCGGCTTCTCCGCCAGCATTCAGGGGTTGAACATTAAACTCAGCGATGGCATCCACATTAGGAACTCCCGTTCCACCTTCGTCCATCGGGGTATTGGTACCAAGACTGTCGAGTCGGAAGTTGGACGAGTTTCGCTCAAGAAATCAGAAGAAAAAGCAGGCCTGACTAAGAGCCGGAGTCGACATGGAAAGTGTGGAGGAATAAAGAGCTGAAGTAAGCATTTACTGCGCAAGGAGGTTTTGACCTTGATCTATTCCTTATCAAGAAATACTCAAGAGAACAATCGCGAGTGTCCCTAACGTGCAGCCGGCAATTCCGTATCTTCCTAAGCGTTCACGAAACAATGCTACTCCGGCTATTACCACCACAAACAAACTTCCGCCATTGGAGATAGGAAAAGCCACATTGCCGGGCACCTTATAATGGCCCAGTGCCCACGCCAGCGACATGGTGCCTGAAATGCTACACAGTGCCATCAGGGTGCCTATGTATATCTCGGCCTTGTTTGGCCAAGAACGTTTAAGAAGGAGAGGGAGCCCGATGCATAGAAATCCTCCGAGGTAGTAGTAGAGGAGGTATTGGGTGGTGCTGCTATCGGTAAGGCCCATGCCAGCCAGAACACGAACTCCAAATGCCTCGCAGCCGTTGAAAAGAAATGCAATTAGCATGAGGATGAGCCACATGGGTTGCCGCTCTCTTTCCTAGAAACATATTTCCAGTGCGAATTCATGAAGTTGGAAGCGATTCCGCATTGCGTGCTCGGTCTAGCCTTCTCAAATCTTCAAGCCCATCTTTCCAGACTAGGATGATCGCCACAAAAATGAGTACAACGACTGCTATCTTTTTTAAGTTGAGTGGCTCGTGATAAATCAAGACTGAACCAATCGTCGGAATCGCCGAGGACAGATTGATGATTAGCCAACTAGTGGCAATTTTGCCGTGCTTGATGCCCTCCTGAAAGGCCCACAATGCACCCAGTGCAATAACTCCGCAGATAATCGCGACATAAAAGGCTGGAAGCGGAATGCCATACCCATGTTTTCCGCACAACACTAGAAGGTTCATTCCCAAGCAAGCTGAGAGCATGACCATGACTGCCAACCGTCTCGGCCGACAGTGCTTTCGCTCGGCCAACTTGTGGCAGATACCAAGCGCGCCGTAGCTGAAAAGACTCCAAAAAACCAGGAAGTATCCCAAGAATCACTCGATTTCCGGACCTGCCGTTTACTGTCCTTACCTAAATATGGGTGACTCAAACCTCTGGAGCCGCATCAACCCGCGATACGGCTCGCACCCATCTATGCTAATAATTCAACGTCTGCCCCTTTGCGCCAAGGGTAAGCAATTCCACTCCGTACACTCCCAGATCGACCTGCACGCGAGCATTCTCTGGCGTTACATCCGTAGCTTTCACGGGCGTCAAGCGAACATTCTCGTCATTACTGGGCGAAGTTGCATCCAAAATCCGCGGCGAGAGCCTCAGCTTCTCATTGAAACCATCGAGGGTCAGATCTACATGAACCGGGGTCTTCGAGAAGTTCCAGAGCATCACATTGTAAAGCTCCAACTTGTCATCCCACGCGGCGAGTCCGTGGACGGTCCTGTCGTTGGTTTCAAACCTGATCCTTTTACCTGTAAGCCGTGACAACATTTTGAAGGCAAAGTAAGCGGGACGAATCTGATCCTGATAGTCGAATAGGCCATCCGCTTGTACCAGCCGGTTCCACGAGCGGTCCAAGGAAGCAGTGCCAGCAGGAGTCATGAACCTGGCGAACCGATCTGCTTCCAACTGGTAGTCGCGGATCTGGTAGTAACCCATGAAGTCGATTCCCGCGTTCTTCATCTGATAGGCCACCTCCACAAGGAAACAGGGCTGAAAGCGCGGATCCAGAGGTGGTTCATTAAGCGATTCATTCCACTCGTCGAGAAAGGTTTCGGGATGGATCCCTGGATGTTTTGCTAAAAGAGCCTTGATGTACTCCATTGTGTCTCGAATAGCTTGAGGATCGTTGTTGTAAATGTGCCAAGAGACGAAGTTGAGAGGAACGTGATTCTTTTCGGCGAAGTCAACTAAATATGACAACACGGGTGTATGCGCATCGGCGGCTGTTGGACCCCCAACTTTTGCATCCGGGTCGGCGCGGCGAATGGCTTCTACCGTGTGCTGGTAATAAACCGCAAAGTTCTCAGGAGTGCACTCATAAGGAACCCCACTGCCTTCACCTATTTCGCACTCGTCTCCGACCTCCCAATACTTGATGCCGGAGCCGCGTTCCTTATAATGCAACACCATGGCGTAGAGCAGCTTTTCCCATTCTTCCCAGCTGTTTGGGTACATCACTTTGGGATCAATCTTTGGATAGAGGAGTGTCGGCTTGAAAGTTATGTCCACCAAGGGCTCTGCCCCACTCTTTAGAACCATATCGACGAACTTGTCAAATTTCGTGAAATCATAACGGCCGTGCTCGGGTAAGAAGTCGAATAACTCGACTGCAAAAATTCTGATGGTCTTGACTCGGAGTCCCCGAATCTCGGCCGTACGGCTGATCCATATCGGTTCGTCCGATTGCCCGCCCTGAGCCAGCGAAAATTTCTCAATTTCTAAGGGCCCCATAGTGTCAGAGAGATTAAGTCTGGCGGACAGCTTGCGAGGGTGTTGTTGGTTGTACTGCCCGAAAGCCCATCCCGCGCAGAACAGCCAACAGCAAAGTAATAGGGGTACTCGGACTGACCAATCAAGAAGAAAAATGTTCCTAGAATATTGAGGCGAAGATACTTTCATGAGGGTTCACCTGCTCCTAAGTTAGGCAGGTTTACTTCTAGAGTTTCGCCGGAAGAGAAGTCAAGATTGGCAAGGGCTATCGTCTAGCATGCTGGAAAAAATCGCGCTCAGGTATATCTGTTGATCTTGATGTGATTTAGATCCCACGTAGGCTTCGAGCATTTGTGCAGAAAAAGCACCCTGCCCAAGAACACAGGAGAATATCCTCGCGATCCCGAATCAATTCGACGGTCCGGTCGATAATAGCCTGCGTAGGTATTATCTGACATATTGCATTTCCTAGTTTGAAGTCCAAGATACTATTGTTACGTCGTAGTGGCATTTCCACGGCGTTGAAAGCAAGGCTGCAGCCAGATTGCAAGCCTGCTATGGAAACGTCTCGTTCAATATTTCCGTCGCGAATTTTTGCCTCGGTCGGGTCATTAGGTCTAAATGGAAGCCCTAGATACCAGGGTTTGGCGTAAGCCTCGCCAACATGAACAGTTGAATTGCTATCGTGCCGCACACCCAAGAGGACGGTGAAGCCACCAGCTTTAGCTAGCCTGTCGACCGGCGAATCTATCTGAAACGCTCCTACTTTTTCGTGGGCCAATACGAAGCGAGGACCTAATGGGCCTAGCGCGGCGAAGGAATGTGTCGGATGTAGACTGCGTACAGCCGCTCGGCGTTTGCGAAGCACTTCAGAGATTACGCCTGTGAGACCAGGAGTGGTTGCGGGATCGAATAGAGGCATTATCCAGTAATTGAATGTCGGCACCATCAATGTTCCTTCGATGCCGATCACATCCAGTATTCCGTCAATTACCGCGTTGGGACCATCTCTCACCTCACCGATGGAAGATAGTGAACTATGGAGGAGCAAGTTCGCTCCTCGGAGTATCCCGGCATCGGAAAATGCTTTTGAGATGTCGTCGCGAGCGATTGATTGCTTCATAGCCTCACACATTTATCGTTTGCTGTTACCGTTCGTTGTCAGCTTGCCGTTGTCCACTGGAAGGTTCCTCACTAGCACTCGCGATACGTAAAACCCCTACCATATAGAAGGAAGTCTGGACCAGGGGCAACGGAAATCAGCGCGTTCGTCCAGCATGATGGACTATTAACTAGCGCTTTATTTCGCGTCGTCATAACGGCCCACCCGGGCTGGTGATGTCTTGACGCCGCCACGAGTCTTCGACAGCGCAACACTGGCAAATTGGCACAGGGGTTGGCCTTGTTGTTCCAGGGAACTTATTATTTTGTGGCCGAGGATGGTATCGGTGCGATAGACAATGCATCTGACCGAGTTATCGAAAGCTGCTCGCATAAAACGTTACTATCGAGCTCGGGCCAGACGAAACGCCCTGCCGTCATCGACGCAAGCTTCGCTCTCACCACTGTGACGGCAATTGTTGCCGTCGGTGGGATTTTTACTGGCTCAGCTCTCGTTCTCAGTCGTGGGACGCTAGCACAATCAGGGGATATCAGCACCGAGGTTTTCCAAACCTTCGACCTCGACGAACAGCGAAAGGAATTCGCAGCATCGGGCTTCATGCTGGTTTTCGTCCTAGAAAACCTGCGCCCGCACGGTAGTTTGGTTGGCATGGGGAACGGCGATTTCATAAGATCTCGCTTGTCCGAGACACTGCGGGCGCAAACGCGACGGACAGTGCTATATCGAGCCTCTCAGATCACGCCGGAGTCTGACTCGGATGGCAGATTCGGTCAAAATCCGGGTGAGGCAGTTCGTACGGCGTACAAACAACGTACAAATCACGTACAAAAATCACCCTGATTATGACCCTGAGTTTCGATACTGGTGAATAATTTATGGATGGTGGAGGCGGCGGGAGTCGAACCCGCGTCCGAAAAAACTTCCAACAGAGAGCTTTCATGCTTTTTCCGGTTCATTTTTGTCTCGTCATCGGCGCTTAGAACGGACGAAGATGCGACAACGACCAGTCTGATCGATCTCGCCGGACCCGCTCAGACGGTGCAGGGACGGCCAGCCTACTGTGCGACGGTCGGTACGGGCCCGTAGGCGAAGCCCGAGCGACCGGCTACTTAGTTAATTAAGCAGCAAGCGCGAATTGAGGTTCGGCACTTATAGTTTTGTGAGCGATTACGGGTGTCCACACCCCGGCATGCCTCTCTGCCACAAGCAATCCCGTCGAAGCCGTGACGCCCCCAATCTGGAGCTGGCACCAACATTGCATTGGAGCGCTGCAAAGAACTACCTCTAGTATACGCCGCCAAACTCGTACTTATTTATGCCAGTGCATCGGCCAGCGCAGGTACTTCGTTGCGGCCTCATGCACCGGCGAGGCGACCGTGGCAAAGTTGGCGGCGACGTGGTGCTCGAAGCCGCTCTCGCAGATGTAGTGCAACAGATCCTGCATCTTCGGAATCTCGACCACGCCGGCGCCGCCGAAGGTATTCAGAGGATCGTCGGTGAATCGGCCCTCGCCGACATAGCCTCGGATGATGCCGTCGAAGTCATCGGTAGAAAAGCGGGCGAAGGTCATCGCGCCTGCTTTTACCGTGCCGTCGAGCGTGCCGTAGGTGTTCTCCTTGCCCACGGTTCCGGCGATGATCTGCTGGAAGTCCATCTTCACCTCGCGGAAGAAGTGCTTGGGTAAGTTGGAGCAGTGAAAGCAGACGGCCTTGTCCGGGTTGTCGCCATAGTTGTTGTTCCAATCCAGCAGGGCAGAGGGAGTTTCGCTGGCCAGCGTCAGCGCATACATGCTCAGCGTGCCCATGGTGTCTGTCTCGCAGGCGCTGGGCAGCAGGTTCTCGCTCATCAGGCTCATTACGGTGCAGGGAACCACGCCGAAGTATTCTTCCATCGAGGTCCAGCACTGCACGGAGCTGATGGTCAGCTCGCTTGCCTTCATCCAGCCGTCGATCACCGCGCCCAGCTTCGCCATCTTCAGCAGCGCGGCCTCGGGAACATTGTCGGTCGAGAGGTATTTTTTAATGGTGGCGAGTTTGGCCTGCACTGCGTCGTCGTTGTCTTTGGTGCGCTCAATGCGCCCGAATATCTCGCTCAGGTCGAGCGTCTCGACCGTGATGCCGCTCTTTTCAAGCAGCTTCTCGGAGTAGCGCACCGTGTTGAAAGCCGTGGGCCGAGCGCCAATGGCGCCGATGCGCAGATTCTTCATGCCGCGCACAATGCGGCATATTGCTGAGAACCACTCCAGGTCGGCTTTGAACTCGGTCGAGTCCGGAGCTTCGGTGTGCAGCCGCGTCAGAGAATAGGGAATACCGTACTGGCGCAGATTGTTGCAGATCGACATCTTGCCGCAAAAGCTGTCACGCCGATAGGCAATCGACATCTTGCCGGCGCTGTCGGGCGTTGCCTGAATCAGCACCGGCACCTGAAGGTTGGCCAGACGCAGCGTATCGGCCAGGCCGCGCTCTTCGCCAAAGTTGGGCAGTGTGATGATGATGCCGTCAATGTCCGCGGCATGCTGCCGGAACAGCGCCGCGCACTTCTTTGCGTCCTCGTAAGTCTCCACCGCGCCGTGGGCTGTCTGCTCCGGCGTCAGCACCACAGGCTTGATACCGGCTGCTTCCAGTGCGGCAATCATCTCCTGCCGTCCAGTGGTTGCCAGGTGGCTGGGAAAAAAGCCGCGGTTGCCTACAACTACGCCCATCGTCATCTGCTTTGCCATAACTCTTCTCCCGCTATTTAAACAGCTTATGCTTCGGCCAGAAGCGCACCGTGTAGAAGGCGCCAAAGACGGCCATGAGCAATCCCCACCACAGCGTGGGGTGCAGCGATGCCAGTTGCGTTGGCGGCGGATGATGAAACTCCATCAGGCCTGTGATGACGAGGATCAGGCCGTAGGCCAGCATCAGAATGCCGCAGAAGAACCAAATGGAAAGCTCTGCCGACTCGGTATCGCGTTTTTGCTCCGCCATACTGCTCACCTACCACAACAACAGATTCAGAATAAAGAAGACGATGATAACCACAACCGCCCAGAAGATCGGTTTCTGCCACAGCGTCTGTGCGCCGTCGTCCGGAATCGGCGTCACGCCGTAGACCAGGCCGCTAAGCTTCTCCGCTGGAACGGGCTGTGTCATGAGGCTGACCACGACAGTGACGCCGACGCAGATGATCCAGCTCCAGAGTGCGCGATAGAGATTCTCCGCCATCGGCTTTGCATCTGCGCTGAGCGCAATATAGCGCAGCACGCTCGTGTCGCTATGGACCCAGAGAAACATGCTGATCGACGATGCTGTGCCTGCGAACAATCCCCAGAAGCCGCCGGCGTGCGTCGCACGCTTCCACAGCATTCCCAGGATGACGGTCCCAAACAGCGGTGCGATGAAGAAGCTGAACAGCGCCTGCACGTAGTCCATGATGCTGGCCGCGTTCATCACCAGATACGCGGTCAGCACGCTAACCAGCATACCAAGCACGGTAGACCAGCGGCCCATGGCGACATAATGTTGATCGCTCGCCTTCTTGTTGATGAATGCACCGTACAGGTCGTAGGTCCATACGGTGGAGAAGGCGCTCACATTACCGGCCATGCCGCTCATAAATCCGGCGACCAGCGCGGTGATGCCCAATCCGAGCAGACCGGGGCCGCAATAACGAATGAGCATCAGCGGCAGCACATCGTCATAGCTGTGCTGGCCTGTGACCTTGGCGATGCTTGCAGGAACCAGATGCATCAGGCTGCCGTCGGGATTCTTCAGCACCGACAGCGCAAGCAGGCCGGGCAGAATGACGATCAGAGGAACCGCCATCTTGAACGCCGATCCGATGATGGGAGCCATCTTGGCCGCGCGCAGGTTGTTCGCGCTCAGTACGCGTTGCACGACAAGAAAATCGGTCGTCCAGTAACCGAAGCTGATGACGAATCCCAGCCCAAAGACAATGCCGGTCCAATGCACACCCATAAGATTGTCTTTGAAGTGGCCAAGCGTACTCCACAAATGCGTGTAATCGCTGCTGCCAACGTTGACTGCGATCTGATGCTTCAGGTTAGTCCATCCTCCGGCTTCGATCAGGCCGAGGATCGGAACCATTGCCGCGCCCGCCCAGATGAGCACGAACTGGAGGACTTCATTAATGATCGCCGAGCGCAAACCGCCCAGCATGACATAGAGCGCAACGACCGCCGCGCCGACCCAGATGCTGAAGCTGATATTCCAGCCCAATACAGTCTGCATCACAACCGCCATGGCGTACATGTTGACGCCGCTCATCAGAATGGTCATTACCGCAAACGAGATGGCCGATAGGCCGCGCGCGGGCTCGCCAAAACGCAGTTGCAGATAGCCGGGCACCGAGTGCGTCTTCGAGATGTAGTAAAACGGCATCATCACGATGCCGAGGAAGAGCATTGCTGGAATCGCGCCAATCCAATACCAATGCGTTGCCAGAATGCCGTATTGGTATGCTGCGCCAGCCCAGCCCATTAGCTCCAGCGAACCAAGGTTGGCGGAGACAAAGCTCAGGCCCGCAATCCACGCGGTCATCTCGCGTCCGGCCAGAAAGAAATCCTCGCTGGTATTGGCTTTGCCCTTCGCGTAGAACCCGATGAAGACTACGAGCGCGAAGTAGAGCAGAAGCACCAGAACATCGACAGGTGCAAGTCTTGTGAGCCGTTGCGTCGCGAGTAACACAGCAGTAGAGATTGGCATTAGGTCAGGTCCGGAGGTGTCGCATACGAAATATCTTCAGATCTCGATTGTGATGCGGCACGGAGGCAATCTAACGATAAATCATTCTGATAAAGGCAACCTTCTTTTGCTGCAACTAATTGCCTCTAAAAGGAATCTACTGGGAGCAGGGCTGCAGAGCAGCCCTGCGGAGAACTCAAATATGAAGCTTTGCAAAACAGGCACCCTCGTCCTTAGCGCTGCTCTTGTCTTCGGCACATCTTCAGCCCTTACGTGGGCGCAGACTGCCGGACAGGACATGAAGAACGCCGGACATGAGACTAAAAACGCGACCACCGATGCCGGTCATGGCATCTCAAAGGGAACGAAGAAGGCCTACCACAAGACCAAGCGGGGAACAAAGAAGGCCTATCACAAGACGGAAAGCGGCACAAAACATACCGTCCACAAAATCGAAGGAAAGCCAACAACAGAGAGCCCACAGTAATCAGGTGATTCGTCTAAGTCGGAATGGCTGCTGACGGTGTGTTCCAGAGCGCGTCGGCAGCCAGGCAGACCAGCGCGATCCAATAAAGGTCCGCGCCCAACAGATGCACAATCTGAATCCAGGTCGGCGCAAGCAGAAGAATGTCCGCTGCTCCCAGAACAAATTGCAGGCCCAACAGACCGGCGACGATCCATGTCAGCCGCGACTGCAGCCGCATTACAAGCCATAAAACGCAGACAACTCCAATCACTGCAGATGCAGGGTGAATCCACCGCATCCGCACCAACAGCGGCGAGTTTGCTGCGAAATCTGAAGCAAACGCCGTCGTCAGACTGGTGGAAGGGAACAGCGTATCAGCCAATGCAGCGACAGAACCAGTAGCGCCCATTACGATGGTGGCAATCACTGCGACCCATGCGGGCAGCTTCAATGCAGCTTTGTTAGTAGTGGGTGCTGAAGAGGAAGTATCCCGCAGCCACCACGCCGTCAGTGCCAGCGACCCCAGAAACAGCAACGTGTTCGTGAAGTGAATTGATTGCATCACCACCCGTGCAGTGGAGATGTTGTCGCCCACAAATTTGCCCAGCACAAGCGCCGCACCCAGAAGTGCTTCTGTCACCAGCAGGATTGCCGATGCGACAACAGCGCGCCGCGCGCGATGTCCACGCCGAACCGCATAGAACGTCCACACTAACAGGCCGATGACGAGCACCGTGCTGATGCCGCTCATGGAGCGGTGTGCAAATTCGATGATTGTCGCCAGACGTGGGTGATGCGGAAAAAAGTCTCCGTTGCACAGCGGCCAGTTATCTCCGCAACCTGCGCCGGAGCCAGTGGCGCGAACGACCGCTCCCCAAAGAATGACAAGGATGTTGTAGGCGACGACGGCCCATGCGTAACGCATTAGCGCTTTGGGAATCCGCTTTACTTTCGCTGTTGCAATGGTCGCCATGCCTTTATTCTACGCAGCGCGTAAGTAGCAGTGCGATATTCGTCAACCTTTGGCAAGCTCGCGTGCACGCTGCGTCGCCCGTTTCACTGCTTTGATCAGGGTTACGCGCAGCCCGCCTTCTTCCAGTTCAAGAATGCCGTCCACCGTGCATCCGGCGGGCGTTGTAACCGCATCTTTGAGCAGCGCCGGATGATAGCCGGTCTCCAGTACCATTCTGGCAGAGCCGAGCGTCGTCTGCGCAGCAAGCAGCGTAGCTACATCGCGCGGCAGGCCAACATTGACTCCGGCTTCGGCGAGGGCCTCGATGATGATATAGAGAAACGCGGGGCCCGAGCCTGAGAGTCCGGTGACTGCGTCCATGTGTTTTTCATCGACAACAACAGTACGTCCTACGGTCTGGAAGATCCGTTGAGCAATGGCCATCTGCTCGGTTGAGACAAAGCGGCCACCGCAGAGCGCGGTGATTCCAGCGGCAAGCGTTGCAGGTGTATTGGGCATGGCTCGAATGACGCCGAGATCGTGGCCTGAGGCATCTTCAATGCTGCGCGTTGTAACCGACGCAGCGAAGGAGAGTATTAACTTTTCTTCCGAGAGCGCCGGTTTAATCTGCTCAATCACTCCCGGAACCTGGATCGGCTTCACGCCCAGCAGAATGACGTCGGCTTGTTGTGCCGCGGCAAGATTGTCAGTGGTGACATCGGCGCCAAACTGTGCCGATAGCGCCTGCGCGCGGTCCGCGTGATGCACGGTCGCAAAGATCTGTTCCGGCGAAACCAGGTTGTTCTTCAGAAATGCCTGCAGCAAAATGCCGCCCATCTTGCCAGTGCCGAGAATGGCGACACGCAGTCCGGGCATCGCCGGTGCCGGCTTGATTACCTCATACGTTTCTTCGCTCATATCTAAAGGCTATCAGACACTATTTTTTCTGTGCTGCAATCCACTCGTTGACGCGCTGGTCGAGAATGTCCATGGGCAGAGCGCCGGAGTCCAGCACCTCGTCGTGAAAGGCGCGGATGTCGAACTTTGGCCCCAGCTCTTTCTTTGCGCGCTCGCGTAGCTCAAGAATCTTGAGTTGTCCCATCTTGTAGCCGAGCGCCTGCGCCGGCCACGCGATGTAGCGGTCTACTTCAGCCTGAATATTGGTGTCGTCCATCGCTGTGTGTGCATGGAAGTAGTCGATCATCTGCTGCCGCGTCCAGTGCTGCGAGTGGACGCCGGTATCGACTACCAGCCGAATAGCGCGCCATATGTCAGCCTCAAGCCGCCCATAATCGCTATACGGATCCTGATAAAAGCCGATCTCCTTGCCTAGGCGCTCACTGTATAGCGCCCAGCCTTCGGTGAATGCCGTGTAGTAGGCCTGTTTGCGAAAGGCTGGAAGCCCGGTTAGTTCCTGGCCAATGGAAATCTGGAGATGATGTCCGGGAATTCCTTCGTGATAGGCCACTGCCTCGACATCAGCCAGCGACCGCTGGGCGAAGTTGTAGGTGTTGACATCAACCTTGCCAGGACGCTTACCGTCGGCGCTGCCCTGATCGTAGAAGGCCTCTGCCTGGTCTTTGGCGATATAGGAGGGCATCTCGACCACTTCCAGCTTCGCTTTGGGTAGTCGACCAAAGAGTTCAGGCAACTTAGGACGCATCTGCGCGATGTAACCGCGATAAGCGTCGATCAATTGCTCCTTCGATGTCGGATGCTCTTTCGGGTTCGTTTTGAGCGCAGCATTGAAGCTCTTGAGGTCGGCAAAGCCGAGCTTATGGGCAATCCCCAACATCTCGGTTTCATCGCGCTTCACTTCATCCAGGCCAATCTGGTGAATCTCGGCCGCAGTTTTATTCAACGTCGTGCTCTGCCGGATACGAAATGCATAGTAAGCATCGCCGTTCGGGATGGCCCAAATGCCCGGTTCCGTGCGTCCATTGGGGATGTAATCCGCTTGCAGAAACCTCGCGAAGCGCTGGTAGGAAGGCAACACATCGATGGCAATCACCTTCAGCAGTTCGGCGGAGATACGCTTCTGGTCCGCTTCGCTGACGGTCTTGGGAAATCTCTTCAATGGTTGCGCAAATGGGCTGTCCTCTGGCTTCTGGTTGGCCAGTGTCTGCACCTGCACCAGGACCTTTTCCATCAGGTATTTCGGCGGCATCCGCTTGTCTTCGATGCCCATCTGCATGTTAGCCGTGATTTGCGAAAAGGCTTTGGGAACCTTCTGCAGGCGCGAGATGTAGTCGTCGTAGTCCTTGACGGTATCGAACTGCAGATCGAGAGGCATCTGCGCTAGGTCTGTATGGAATCCATTGAACTGGTTGACCGGCATCTCCCACTCTTTGAACTGTGCTGCCTCCTGATCATCGATCAGCGAGCGCATCATCAGCTCTGCCGAGAGCTTCTCCTGATCGGGGAGTCCTGTGGTATCGATGGTGCCAAGCCGTTGGATGTAGTCACGACCGCGCGCCAGTGAGGCGTTGATTGCTTCGACTGAGTAATCTGTGAGCTGATCATCATAGCGTTTGTCGCCAAGATAGGATGCATACTCGGGCGAATGCTTTAACTTGTCCTGCCATATCTCGTCGAAGAGGGCGTTGAGCGCCTTGGTGCGGTCGGCGACTGGCGCGCTTGCGTCCGTCGGTGCTTTCAGTGGTCCTTTGAACTGAGCCGACATCGGTGTTGCCGTGAAGCATGTCAATGCCAAACCACTAACCAGCGCAAGCGAAATCTTTTTCATGCAGGAGTCCCCTCGGAATTGCACTGATAGTTTACGTGACGCTCGTCTAGCGGTCGCGCGAGGTGACAAAACCGGGAACCCAGAGAAGTGCCCGCTTTGCTTCGGAAGCAGGAAGATCTGCAATGCTGAGCCGCGCCGCTTCAGCGTAGGCGCATGCAGTGTCCATGGCATAGTCGATGGAACCGTGGCGATGGAGAATCTCCAAAATCTGAGGATGGGAGACGCTCTCAAAACTGCGGTCGGCGAGAACGGTGCGAATGGCCTCGCGGTCGGCTCCAGTGCCACGCTCCAGCGCATGGATGACGGCTAAGGTAGCCTTGCCTTCGCGGAGGTCCGAGGCGACTGGTTTGCCGAGAATATCTTCGGCTGCGGTGAGGTCGAGAACATCATCCACAATCTGGAAGGCGAGGCCGAGATTGCGTCCATACTCGCCAAGCTGCGACTCGACCGTATCGTTGGCGTGTGTGATGGCTGCGCCAAGCTGCATCGAGACTTTAAAAAGACAGGCGGTCTTGCGGAAGATGAGGTCGAAATACTCTTCCTCGTTAATGAGATGGCCCAGTTTCTCGATCTGGAGCAGTTCGCCTTCGACCATCTGCTGGGTCAATGAGATAAGCAGGTCGAGGACGTGGAAGTTGCGCTCTTCAAGAGATGTAGCGAAGGCCTGCATATAGAGCCAGTCACCAGCGAGCACACATTTGGAGTTTCCCCAGGTGGTGTTTGAAGACGGACGTCCGCGGCGGATGTCAGCTTCGTCGATGATGTCGTCGTGCACTAGTGTTGCGGTGTGCAGCATTTCGACGACAGCGCCCATGCGAATGCGGCTATGACTGGTGCATCCGAGTGCTTTTGCAGAGAGCAGCAGAAGCAGAGGGCGAATACGTTTGCCGCCTCCAGCGATCAGGTATTGCGCGATGTCGGTGATGACGGCGACGTTGGAAGCCGAATGTGCAGCGAACTCGCGCTCGATGGCAGCGAGATCGTCGCGCAGGAGGTCGAAGACCTCAGAAGCAGTCGCAATGGAGATGGCGCTCACTCGTATCTCAGAGTATCAGGTGCCGTTTTAGTTCGATCGGAAGTTAGTGAATTGAAGGTCGATGCCAAGGTCTTTGCCGCGCAGCAGGGACATGATCTCCTGCAACGTATCGCGGTCTTTGCTGACAACGCGAACAGTGTCTCCCTGAATGCTGGCCTGCGCTTTCTTCTTCGATTCTTTGATCAGAGCGACGACCTGCTTTGCCTTTTCCGAGGGAATGCCCTGGATGAGCTTAATCTTCTGGCGGACAGTGGAACCGGCAGCGGGCTCGATCTTTTCGTATTCGAGGTTTTTGAGAGAGACGCCGCGCTTGACGAGCTTCTGCGAGAGTATCTCGATGACGGCTTTAAGCGTGTACTCGCTTTGAGAGGCGAGCTGGATGACATCTGTGCCCTGAAGCTCGATGCTGGACTTTGAATCCTTGAGGTCGAAGCGAGCGTGGACTTCTTTGCTGGCTTGGTCGATGGCGTTTTTGACTTCCTGAATCTCTACTTTGCTGACGACGTCGAAGCTGTTATCGGATGCCATAAATCTGTCCTTATATTTTTCGCTAATCAACTTTTAGTTGCTGCAAACCGTTTTGTCCATCATGCCGTTGAAGGGAAGATCCGGTGGAAATTTTCTGTCGTAATTGCGGCCAGCTCTTGTGGTGAGATGCTGCGCAGACTGGCAAGGGTTTCGGCGGTATGAACAACAAGTGCAGGTTCGTTGCGCTCGCCGCGATGCGGAATGGGTGCGAGGAAAGGTGCGTCTGTTTCGACCAGGATTCGATCTGCCGGCGTTGTGGTTGCGGCATCGCGGATGGTTTGCGATTTGGGGTAAGTAAGATTTCCGGCAAACGAGAGATAGAAGCCGGCATCGAGTGACCGCTGCGCCTGCTCCACTGTGCCGGAAAAGCAGTGCATGATGCCGCCAAGGTTGTGAGGTGTCCAGTGCTGGTCGATGAGCGCGAGCAGGTCTTCCCATGCATCGGCCGGGCCAAATTTCTGCTTTGCCTGCGGCGTGGCCAGCTCTGATGTGCGGCAGTGGATAAGGATTGGTTTGCGTGCTGCGGCAGCGATCTTCATCTGAGCGATGAAAGCTTGCTTCTGGATTGGGGGTTCTGGATTTTCGACGTGGTAATAGTCCAGACCGATCTCGCCGATGGCGATGCAGAGTGGATCTGCTGCCAGACCAGCCAGCTTTTTGAGGGCAGATTCGTCCGCCTTTGCGGCCTCCTGGGGATGGATGCCAGCACTGGCAAAGATTCTGGGGGTGCCGGTTGCGGAGCGGGCTATATCGAGGGCCTGATGCATCTCGGCTGGCCCTTCGCCGATACCGATAGCGAGGACAGTATGGACCCCAGCGTTATAAGCGCGGCGGAGAATCTCAGCACGGTCTTCGGTATAGAAGTCGAGATGGGCGTGAGAGTCGATGAGGGACATACGCTTAGAAATCCAGTGGGTTGAGGTACCCCTACCCCCGTACTTAAGTACGTAAAGTCTTGCAAACAAAAGACTTCAATATGAAGCTAAAAGTCTAAAGTATTGATATCAGACTACTTATTTGTAAAGTATTCATTTAACTAGGATTACGCTCTGAGAGGATTGAACCCTCACTAACTTCATTATAGCGGATTGAGATAAATATTATGCCAGCACGATCTTATTTGTTTTGTTGAAGTTCGACGATTTTGTGCTTGACAGGTTTGAGGAGGCACTGCTGCACGGATTTAAACCTGACCGCGGATTTTGCACGGATGAGCACGGATCAAA
>DASRSR010000128.1:0-9528 GCA_035656355.1 Edaphobacter sp. | reverse complement strand
GCCTTGAACTCAAAGACCACAATGGCAAGGTACTGAGCCATAACTTCTACTGGGTCCCGGAGAAGCTGGCAGAGCTTGACTGGGCAAAGACGAAGTATACCTATACTCCCGCAAAGTCTTATGCAGAGATGACGGCGCTTCGGCAGCTTCCTGCCGCGCGCGTTGAAGCGATGGCTTCTGTCAACGGAGATACAGTGAGGCTGCGCCTGCGGAACCCTTCGAATGCACTGGCCTTTCAGGTATCGGTTGCTGTGCGCGATGCGAAAGGGCAGAAGATCGAGCCGCAGATGTGGAGCGCCAACTATATTGAGCTGATGCCGGGTGAACAGCGTGAGCTGGTTGCTGAGCTGCCTCATAAAGCACAGAGCGGCCTTATGGTTATGGTTTCGGGATGGAATATCAAACCGATAACGGCGACTACGACTGCTTCAAAGGCGGTAACGAAGCAATGATGCTTTGTTTGCAGCGAAGAAAATCTTCTTGCCATGCGCCTCTTTCGCACAAAGCAAAGGAGGCTGCCGATGCCTGCTGAAGTTGGAATGAGTTCTCCCGTTACGTTGAAGCGCAGTCTTCGCTTCCGCGACCTAATCCTCTACGGCATCATCCTCATCCAGCCGACAGCGCCGATGCCGAGCTTCGGCATCATTTATGACGTCTCGCGTAACCATGTTGTAACCGCGATGATGATCGCAATGGTTGCCATGCTGTTTACGGCTTACAGCTATGGCAGAATGGCGCGGGCTTATCCGACGGGCGGCTCGGCCTTTACGTATGTTGGTGAAGGGCTGCATCCGTCACTGGGTTACATGGCTGGTTGGTGCATGGCAATGGACTATGTGCTCAATCCGCTGATCTGTACCATCTGGTGCAGCAAGGCAGCGATCAACTTTATTCCGGCTGTGCCGTACGTTGTATGGGTACTGTTGTTCGCTGGCTTGTTTACGCTACTTAATCTAAGCGGCGTGGAAACCTCAGCCAGAATCAATGCCATGATGGCAGCAGGGCTGGGGGTTGTTATCGTGCTCTTTGCCGGTGCGGCGATTCGTTATCTTTGGCAACTGCACGATCCGCACACTGTTTTCTACCTGCGGCCCTTCTATGACCGCGCAACATTCTCTTCTTCGGCGCTGTTTCGTGGAACTTCCATCGCAGTGCTGACCTACATCGGCTTTGACGGCATCTCCACACTGACCGATGAGGCGAAAGATCCGGAACACTCCGTTCCTCGCGCGATTGTCATGACTTGCCTGATTACAGGCATTCTGGCGTGTTTTGAAGTTTATCTTGGCCAACTGGTATGGCCGCGCGGGTTGGCCTTTCCGGACATCGATACGGCGTATGTGCACGTTGCGGGCAGAGTTGGTGGTCCTCTGCTATTCGCGGTAGTCAATGGAGCGCTACTGGTGGCGACCATCGGTTCGGGGATGGCTTCGCAGCTAGGGGCTGCGCGATTGCTTTTCACAATGGGAGAAGATGGCGCGTTGCCGAGGAAGTTTTTCGGTGCGCTGCATCCCAGAACGCGTATTCCGCGCAACAACGTGTTGTTGATCGGTGCAATCGTTTTGTGCGGCGCGCTTGCGATGTCTTATGAGATCGGAGCGGAGCTGCTGAATTACGGCGCGCTGTTAGCGTTTATGGGCGTCAACCTTGCTTCTGCAATGTTGGGTTGGCGTGCCGGCAAGCAATGGTTTCCCATTCTGCTTTCGCTATGCGGCTGCGCCGTGTGCTTCTTCCTTTGGCTCAATCTTGGACCGCTGGCAAAGACAGTAGGAAGCATATGGGCTGTTATCGGCATTGTGCTCTGGATATTGCGCAGAAGGAAGATGACGAAGATGGGCCATTCTGCGCAGGCAATTGCATGATATTGGGGGGCTATTTTGAAGCAGTTTGATGTAACGCTGGCAGGCGAGATCACGATGGATCTGGTGATGTACGGATTGCCCGAAGAGTTGCCATTGGAGCATGAGCTACTTGCTTCAGGCATGGCGATGACCTTGGGCGGATCGTCCGCTATTACTGCACACAACCTTTCATTGCTGGGTTCAAAGACCGGCTTCATCCCACAACTCGCCGACGATCCGTTTACCGAGTTGTGTCTGTGCGGCTTGCGACACGCAGGCGTGGACTTGAGCAAAGCCGCCGCGCCAAAGAAAGGTGTCAGTACAGGTACCACTGTCCTGCTGCAGCATGAGGAGAGCCGCCGCGCGTTTACATATTCTGGGACAATCTCCGCATTGCGGTATGACGATCTGGACATCGACTATCTTGCTTCGGGCAGGCATTTCCATTTGTCGTCTTACTTTCTTCAGAGCGGCTTGCGTAAAGATGTTCCCCGGCTGCTTAGGACGCTACGCGATGCCGGGCTTACTACATCGCTTGATACCAACGATGACCCGGACGATACCTGGAATGACAACATCGCAGATGTGCTGCGCGAGGTCGATCTTCTGATGCCGAACGAGCGCGAAGTCTGTTGTCTGGCGAATGAGCCGGATGTGGAGTCGGCGGTAGTGAAACTCTCAAAGGTAGTGCCGTCGATTGTCGTTAAGCGTGGAGCTAATGGCGCATTGGCGATGCATAAAGGCAAACGCTACACCGTCCCTGGAATCTCCATGAATATCGTCGATGTGATCGGCGCAGGAGATAGTTTCAATGCGGGGTTTCTACACGCATTTGTACAGGGCTACGATATAGCCGAGTGCCTGCGAATCGGCAATCTCTGCGGAGCGTATTCAACGACAGCGAGTGGTGGAACGCAAGCTTTTCGCGATTGTGGACGGCTTCGCCAGTTTATGGAGCAGCACGGTATCGATCAGCAGCTATTGATGACCCGCGAAAATTAGGGAGACAGACGCGACTTCAGCGTCTCACGCAGATCTGCAACTAACCCTGGCAGATGAGCGAGAGCTGAAACTTCAGCCTGGCCAAGGATTTTCTCCATCTCGCGAGCGAGCTCTGTGCCACGTTGTGAGCCAAAGATTCCAAGAGTACCGGCAAGCTTGTGGGTTATATCGAGCGCCTCGATTCGAGTGGCTTCATTGAGCGCTCCTGCGTTTACTTCCACAACTGCACGATCAAGGACGGTAAGCCGCTCCTCAAGCAGGGGACGATTGCGCTCCCAAAGCTCAGCCAGCAATGCATCGATTTGTTCCTGGCTAGTCATCTTTCCATCCCAGAGATTCGGAGATTTGCTTCGCCAGTGTCATAGGATCGAATGGCTTAAACAGAATGGCGGTGACACCCAGACTGGTGAATCGGCGCTGGTCGGCCTCCTGGACTTTGGCGGTTAGCAGAATGACAGGGATATGCGCCAACATGGGGTCCTGACGCATAGTGCGAAAGGTCGTTGGTCCGTCCATACCGGGCATCATCACATCCAGCAAAATTGCATCGGGTTTTTCGGCAGTTGCAACTGCGATGCCTTCGGCACCTGAGCTTGCGGTGAGCACCTGCCAGCCCGCTGTGGCTTCAAGGGCCAGCGCGACGACCTCACGGATGTCATCTTCGTCGTCGATGATTAAGATGCGTCGCATCAGCCTGCCCATTCTCTCATTCTTAAGTAAAGGATGAGAGTTGCCTTTCGAGTTTCCTTCAGTCAGCCGGTCCGGCAATTACCAGATCGGAGAGTCCTGAGCGAATACGACGAACCATAGAGACAACCAGCTCTTCAACCTCATGCGGTTGCACCTTCGCCTTGGTAAGAAACTCGGTCGGGCCGAGGCGGAGCATCGACATCTCATGGTCGGAGATCTCGCGCCCGGAATAGACAACCAAAGGCAAGGAACGCAATGCAGGCTGTTCGCGCAACCACTCAACAAGAGTGAAACCGTCACCATCAGGCAACGTAAGGTCAAGTATAAGCAAGTCTGGAGGATTCGTGACACAGTGCACGATAGCCTGCTGACGTGTAGCGGCATGTTCGACACGCACTGCACCGCTCTGAAAGCTTGCCATTACAACATTGGCGAGGTCGATATCGTCTTCTACAAGAAGGACATTTGCCGGTCCTCCACCAGGATGGAGGACCCGGCCAAGCTCGGCAAAGAGAGCTGTTTCGTTGAAGGGTTTCTGCACCCATCCCTGCGCCACGCCGGTGAGCTGCGGGCGGAGCGTGGAGGAAAGTACACTGAGCACAACGACGGGAATGTGCGCTGTTGCCGGATTATTTCGCAGGTGTTGCAGCGTCTCCCAACCGCTGAGACCAGGCATGTAGAGATCGAGCAGGATGACTTCGACCGGATTGTTTGCAGCGAGAGTAAGGGCTTGTTCGCCGGAAACCGCTTCGATGACTGCATATCCCTGACGCTGAAGGTGTTCGGCGATGACAGTGCGGATTCCAGGGTCGTCATCGCAGATAAGAACGATAGCGTTGTTCTGAGACGCGGTCGAAGGTTCTGAAGGAAGAACCAGATCGCTGGCGCGGGTAACGCGGGGAAGCATGACGTAAAACGTTGTTCCAGGTCCTGTATTGCGTTGTGCCCAGATGGAACCGCTGTGCTGCTGAACGATGCTGCGGCTGATAGCGAGTCCAAGTCCGGTTCCTCCTTTTTGTCGGGCATCGGAAGGCTCGACCTGATGGAAGCGCTCGAAGATGCTATCGAGTTTGTCGGCGGGAATGCCTCGCCCTTCATCGCAGACCTTCAATAGAAGAGAGTCGGGCATCGACTCGGTTTGAACGTGCACGGTTGTTCCGGAAGGAGAGAACTTGATGGCATTGGAGAGAAGATTGGTAAGCACCTGAAGGAGACGGTCGGGATCTCCATCGAAGAAGAGTCCTTCGGGCGTAGTCGTCGAGTCAAGTTCGAGATGGATGCCGTTGGTGGATGCCATTGGAGCCATGGTTTCAATAGCTTGATGGCAGAGGTCGCGGAGTGAGCAGCGGCGAATTTGCAATGCAGCGCGACCGGAATCCATGCGTTCGATGTCGAGGATGTCATTAATCAGGCGGATGAGCCGGTCAGTGTTAACTGTTGCGATACGCAACAGGTTTAAAGCTTTGGCATCGACTTCTCCGATGGCACCAGAAGAGAGCAGGCCAAGAGCACCGCGAATGCTGGTCAGCGGTGTCCGTAACTCATGTGAAACTGTGGAGATGAATTCGTCCTTGAGCGTATCGAGCTGAGAGCGTTCGGTGATCTGGCGATGCTGCTGGTGGTGCTGTTCCCGGGCCTGTGTAAGCTGTTCAGCCAGACTGCGCGCGTCGCGTCGGGCGTGCAGGAACCCGACGAGGAGAAAGATACCGACGCAAAGCAGAACGGCAAAGCCGAGAATAAAGAAAGTCAACATGTAGGCCCGCAAAAGTTTAAGTAACTTTGCTTCGCGTAATAGTAACGCACCACTAGTGACTTTTAGATGCACGAGGAACATAAAAAAGAACCCCCGGTGTGGGATGTTCTTTTTTATGTGTCGTTTTCAAGAAGTAATCAGGCGGTGACTGGGACCTGTTGGAGGATATTTGTCCACTGCTTGCCCAGGCGAGACGCATGGGCTTTCTTGTGGAAGGCGTAGCCTGCGATTAATGGAAGTGCGAGCGTGGCTTCGGAGTAGACCATCTGCTCGTAAGTAAGATCGACTTTGCCCCAGGAACTGGCTTCCTTCAGCGTTGAACCGGAGAGAGCACCATCGCGCGCGTCGGCAACGGTGATCTGAATGGCGTACTTGTGCATGGAGGCATCGTGGCCGAGAACGTCCGCGGCAACAACGATGTCCTGCGCAAAGTTCTTGGGAACGCCGCCGCCGATCATAAGCAGGCCGGTGGTGGGATTGGCGATCTTAAGTTGAGTGAGTTCGTAGAAGTCCTTGGCGGTATCGATGGAGACCATCGGTTTGCCCTGACGATCATGCTGATGAGCCACAAGGCCAAACCCGGCGGAGCAGTCGGAGAAGGCGGGGCAGAAGATGGGTACATTCTTCTCGTAGGCAGCGAGCACGATGGAATCGCGGCCGCCGTCCTTCGGGGTTTTGCCGTTTTTGACGAGGTACGCACCCATCTCCCGGATGAACTCACGTGAGCTATAGGGGCGATGCTCGAGCGAGTTAGTGATCTGATGAATGGTCTCGTCGCAGATGCGCAGCTCGTCTTCGTCGATGAAGGTATCGTAGATGCGATCGATGGCCATCTCGCGCAGGTCGGCATCGCCTGCTCCGTACTTGTACTCGTCGCCGGCGATGTAGTGGTTGAAGCCGAGGGCCTCGAAAAAGTCCTGATCGACGATGTTGGCGCCCGTGGAGACGATGGCATCGACCATGTTGTTGCGGACGAGGTCGATGATGATCTTCTGCAGACCGGCAGAGATGAGTGAACCGGCGAGGCAGAGGATGACGCCGCAGTCGGTATCGCGGAGCATCATGTCGTAGATGCTGGCAGCGCGGGCAGCGTCACGCGAGCTATAGGCCATTGACTGCATGGCTTCGACCAGAGGAACGACGTTGTACTGCTTAATATCGATGTGCTGAATAGGGCGGCTGAGGAGTTCTTTTTTTGTTGGCATGGCAGTTCCTAGGATAGCAATATGAGATGCGGATTTGCGGCGAGCGTACAGGGTACCCCTCCCCCTGTACTTAAGTACCAAACTCTTCCAAATAAAGGACTTATTTGTAAAGTATTGATTCCACGTATGCTGCGATTTTATCTCGTCTTTAAAATTCATTATAGCGAAGTTGAGGTCCTAAATCGGAACTCTTATGTTATTGAAAATAAGCAGCATAGCGAATGATGAAGCTTGACAAGGATTTTAGCTGGCTTTGGAGTTTTGCAATAGAAAGCAGATACAGGGATCTCTCCGCTGCGCCGCTGCGCGTCTTCGGTCGAGATGACGTGGGTTTGGGGTTGTGCGTTCGCATTCATCGTGACGATAAGACTGTCGCGATAAACGGGGCACCCGAGTGGTTGTCTCTGTTGAACACAGGAAGCAGATTCCGCTGCGTTGCCGAATGGAAATGCAATACAGAAGCAGGTCCTCCGCCTGCGGCGAAGGATGACAACTCTTTTAATACAGGGATCTCTCCGCTGCGGCGCTGCGCGCCTTCGGTCGAGATGACGTGCAGGATAGGTCGAGCAGGGATGAGTTGCGCCTTGCGGCAATCTGAGGGGAGACTGGTGGCATGAATGTAAACTTCGCGGAGCGGGCGCACAACCATAACTGGAAGCTGGATCCGATTGTCCGGTCGCTGTTGGACACCGATTTTTACAAGCTGCTGATGCTTCAGTTCATCTGGAAGAACTTTCCTGCAGTGCATGTAACCAGCGAGGTTGTGAACCGGACTACGACGGTGAAACTGGCCGAACGGGTGGGCGCTGTTGCTTTGATTGAGCAGATGGAGCATGTGCGCGGGTTGCGCTATCGCAAGAGCGAACTGGTGTGGCTGGCCGGCAATACGTTCTATGGAACGAGGAGTATCTTTGAGCCGAAGTTTTTGGAATGGCTGGAGCAGGACTTCAGGCTGAGTGACTATGAGGTCACCGAGCATGATGGACAGCTTGTGCTGCGGTTCAGCGGTCTGTGGACTGAAGTGACGATGTGGGAGATTTATGCGCTGGCCATTGTGAGCGAGCTGAAGACGCGATCGGCGCTGGCGGAGCTGAGCGAGTTGGAACTTGACGTTCTGTATGCCAGGGCGAAGACGCGACTGTGGGACAAGATAAAAAAGCTGGAGGCGGTCCCGGACCTGCATTTGTCGGATTTTGGTACGAGACGGCGGCATAGTTTTTTGTGGCAGGAATATGCGGTGCAGGCTCTGCGCGCGGGACTGGGTGAGCGACTCTCGGGCACATCGAATACGGCGTTAGCTTACAAGCACGATCTGGAGGCGATGGGGACCAATGCACATGAGCTGCCGATGGCGCTGGCGGCGATGGCCAATAGCGATGAGGAGTTACGGGCTTCTCAGTACAAGGTGCTGGAGCTTTGGCAGAAGAGTTATGGCGGCGCGCTGCTGGTGATGCTGCCGGATACGTTTGGAACGACACAGTTTCTGGAGGGCGCCCCGGAGTGGGTGGCCGACTGGACAGGGCAGCGAGTAGACAGTAAGGATCCGGTCATAGCCGGTGACGAGTATATTGCCTGGTTGATGCGAAGAGGCCGCGATGCGCGGACGAAGCTGCTGATTGCCTCAGACGCTTTGGATGTGGACGACATTGTGCGACTGAATGCATATTTTCGCGGGCGAATCCGGTTCAGCGCAGGATGGGGAACTCTGTTGACGAATGACTTCAGAGGGTGCCATCCAAGAGACGAGAATACGCTGGAGCCGATCAGTCTGGTATGCAAGCTGATGACGGTGGAGGGAAGACCGGCGGTGAAGCTGAGCGACAATGCGCATAAATCAACCGGACCTGCGGATGAGATTGCGCGTTATCGGCGGGTGTTTGGGACGACGGCGGTGGAGGGAGAAACGCCGGTGGTGTAGTGGAAAAGCAGGTCCTCCGCCTGCGGCGAAGGATGACAACTCTTTTAAATACAGGGTTCTCTCCGCTTCGCCGCGCGCTGCGCGGCTTCGGTCGAGATGACGTGAGTTTGTAGTTGTACATTTCCAGCCATCGCGACGATGAAACTATCACGATGAGCGGGACTTAAATCGTGGTGGTTGTATTCCCACCTTAGTCTCGTGCCGGCTGACGCCGCCCAAGCCGAAGATAGGGCACCCGAAAACGCTAGAAGGATTCGAGCATGTCGCCGATGATGGTCTGGGCGAAGTCGCGGGCGACGCGGTTGACGGCGGCGGGATCTTCGCGGATAAAGCCATTGAGATCCTGTGTGGACTGGTACTGCTCATGGAAGGTGATGGCGTCGTTGCGGTAGAGGATATGGCCATCCTGCGCGGTGAGCAGGACTTTGGCAGTAATAGTGACGAGGTAGCTGGAAGACTGACCACTGGTGGCGTCGTAGGTGAGCGGGGCAACGGTCTGCGAAAGGATGGTGCCACGGAGGGTGGCATCGGCATCGGGTGAAGCTGTGTTGAGAATCCTGTACTTAGTGCGAGTGTTGAGCTCGCGAATGGTCGCCTGGGTGAAGGCCATTTCAGTATGGAACGCCTGGGCTTTGGTGGCGAAGATGGGCACGGCAAGGGTGCGAACATTGCCGGGGATATGCGTGGCGCTGCCGACGGTGTGATAGCCGCATCCGGCGAGCGGAAGAGAGAGAAGCAGGATAAGGGAGCGAAGGCGCATTCGTCTTTTTATTGTCGCATTCATGCGAGGCGGGATTCCGAAACCGTTCTATTCAGCATCGAACCAAGAGAACGCCGGCACGTAAATCAAGTTTGAGGTTTGTTATGTATCATCACGTGAAAAAACTGATGTACACGGTAAATATTGGAGAACCGGATGTCCGGTTCGGGAATATGCTGCTGGAGCAGTTTGGCGGCCAGAACGGCGAACTCGCCGCTGCGATGCAGTACACGATCCAGGGGTGGAACTGCGTCGATGACCTTGGCCGCAGAGATCTGTTGCTGGATAGTGGGACGGAAGAGTTAAGCCATCGTGAGGTGGTTGGAGCATTGATTCGGATGCATCTGAAGCCGCTAAAG
>DASRSR010000127.1:0-14724 GCA_035656355.1 Edaphobacter sp. | reverse complement strand
TCACCACATAGGACCATTCGTGCATATCCATGCCCATGCCGTGTCCGAGACGATGCGTAAAGTATTTGAAGCCCGGGCCGTATCCGGCATCGACAATCACCTTTCGCGCCGCAGCATCCACGTCGGCAAACGGAACTCCCGGTCGTGCCACAGCCAATGCAGCCGATTGCGCTCGATGCACGATATCGAAGACCTTCTTCATCTTGTCTGTGGCTTTACCCAGAACAAACGTTCGCGTGATGTCAGAGGTATAGCCTTCCACTTCGCAGCCGTCATCCAGCATTAGAATGGTGCCTTCTTTGATCGTCTGCGGCTGCTCCGACCCATGCGGAAGCGCTGTGTATTCGCCGATATTGAGGCTGGCTTCTCCACGAAAGCCGACCTGCTGATACGCCGCCTGAATCACTTTCTCCACATCGTGCGTGGTCATGCCGGGTTGCAGCGATTGATATACCGCGCGATACACGAGGAGCGTTGCATGGCAAGCCAACCGAATGCAGTCCAGCTCATGCTGATCTTTTATCATGCGACAGCCTGCAGTGATTGGGACTGCGCTGACAAAGTGCAGTTGCGGACCGGCTTTTGCAAGGCTGTCGGCGAAGATGAACTTCATGTTCTCATCCAGCCCAATAGACCCGGTAGCAATACCGCGAGCTTTCAGCCCTCTCACCGTCAATGCAAAGGGATTCTCATCTTCCTGCCAGGTCAGAATGTCGGCGTCTTTCGCGAACGGCCCATCATTCAGTAATTCCCTTGCGCGATCTTCTTCGAACGCAGGACACACGATAAACGGCTTGCCTTTTGCCGGAATCACCAATGCCCAAAACCGCTCGCTGCCCCAGAACCGGATGTTGGCGAAATACATGGAAGAGGTTGCGTTATTCGCAAGAATGATCGCATCGATTTTGTTGCCCGCCATCAACTGTCGCGCTCGCTCAATGCGCGCCAATCGCTCATCGTTGGTAAATGGCCTGGCTTGCCCTGAAAGGTTTGGCAAAGCAGCAATGGCTGATGGAATAGAAGTAAGCGCGCCAGCCGCGCTTCTCCGCTGTGCACCTGCAGCAGGCCGCAAAGCCGTCAGAGCTGCGGCTGAAGATCCCCACAAAAAAGTTCGACGGGAAAACATACTTCATCGTACACAAAAGATGAAGCCGCGCAGCCAGCATCGGAACTGCGCGGCTTTCCACCCGTCAGCTGAGATCAGCCGTTCGACGGATGTAACACGCGGAAGGTATTCCCTCCGTTTGACCACACCAGCACCAAGGCGTCTTCTCCACTGGGCACGCTGGTAAGCGCCTGAGCCGCATCGGAAGCAGAGTTGGTGGGCTTTCGATTCACAGACACGATCACATCGCCGGCCTGCAAGCCCGCATTGTCTGCCGGGCTGCCGGAGCGCACATCCTGAACCACAGCGCCGTGTACATTGTCGGGCAGTTGCAGCTGGTTGCGAACGTCCGGCGTGAGGTTGCCGAGACTCAATCCCCAGCGCCCTTTGCCCGATCCGCTCTGGGCAACTTCGTGGTCAGCTTTTCCGCCTTGCGGCTGCAGCGTTACCGGAATATGCAGCGTCTTGCCGTCGCGAGCTACATCAAGCTGCACCGTATCCCCCGCCTGCTTCTGCGAAATTTCCATTTGCAGTTCACCGGAATCGCTGACTTCTTTGCCATTCAGAGCGGTGATCACGTCGCCTGTCTTCAAACCTGCTTTTGCTCCGGGCGAATCAGGCGAGACATCGGAGACGACAGCGCCGACGGCTTTATTCATCTGGAAGAACTTGGCGTTGTCCGGAGTTACATCGGAAATGGTGACGCCAATGAAGCCATGCCTTACCTTTCCATCTCGGATCAATGTGTTGACAGTGTTCTGCGCAATCGCCTGCGGAATGGCAAAACCCATGCCGGAAAACGCGCCGCTGGGAGAGATGATAAAGGTATTGATGCCGATCAATTCGCCGTGTGCATTCACCAACGCGCCGCCGGAATTGCCGGGATTGATCGCCGCGTCCGTCTGAATAAACTCTCCCGGCTTGTGGCGATCGGTTCCATAAGGATTACTGCGGTTTAAGGCGCTGATGATGCCGCGCGTTACCGTAAAGCGGAAACCCAGAGGATTGCCAAAGGCCAGCACCGATTGGCCAGGATGCAGCTTTGAAGAATCTCCCCAGGGTATGCTGGGAAAATCTTTACCGTCAATTTTGATCACTGCGAGATCGGTCAGCGGATCGGCTCCGATCAGCTTGGCCGCATACACGCGGCGATCGCTCATCGTCACATGAATATCGATCGCTCCATCAATAACGTGGTTGTTCGTTACGATGTAGCCGTCAGGCGAGATGATCACGCCGCTGCCCAGGCCATGCTCGATCATTGGGCCCTGCTGCCGGGGTTGGCCGAAAAACTGCCCAAAAGGAGAGCCCGGGCCGAATATCGGCGGCATTTGCTGTTGCCCCTCCTGGCTGTCGTCATCATCATTCGCAGCCTGTCGAGCGGTATTTACTTTCGACGTAACCGTTACGTTCACCACAGCAGGAGTTACCCTCGCCGCCAGCGTTTCCATTGCCTGATCGAGAGCTGTGAGCGCTCCTACACTGCTGTCATCCAATGGCGCAGCGGCAGGCGCCGGAGCTGCCATTGCCGCCATAGCCGGTCTCACAGCTTTGTAAGCACCAAACGATACAACTGCTGACGCAACTATGACGGGAATCGCCAAACGACGAGTCAGCAGTGACTTCACCTTTCCCATATTCATTTCTTACTCCCCCCTTCAACTAAATAATTAGTTGATTAAGTTAAAAAATTTTCCCCTAGATTGCGCTCGACCCACTTTCCAGTTGCGCTGGATTCAGTGTTGGTACGATCCATACAATTTGCCAGACCTGCATCCTCATGGCCGGCATAGTGTTTTGCGGGTTTTCGACAGAATTGATAAACGAAGTTTGCATTACGACAAAAATTTGCTCCTTCGGAGTGCGACGGACAACGGTGAGGTTTGCGTCTTTCATCACCGCAGCCTGATGACGCTTCTGCGCCTTCACAGGCTTGGAAATCGATGTGGTCGCCTTTAGTGATCGCGGCGCTGCTACCGGTATATGGAACGATGCTGGAACCACTTCACCTTTTAAGTTCGGCATATCGAAATTCTCGGTATGCGAAGCGTGCGCGGCAAAATTGCGATGCTGCGGCACAAAAGCTACGAGTTGCGGAGAAGAATACGCCAGGCCGAAGCATCCGATCAAAACGACTCCGCTCAATGCTAACGCTGGTCTCCCGATACGCGTCGATGAGGGTCGCTTCGTATCCAGAATCTGCGCAATGCGCACGGATAACTCCTGCGCGCGATGCACCGCAGCCTGCACCATGGTCCATCCACGGCGATTGCAACTTTTTTCCAGCAAGCCAATAAGGCTGGAAGCATATCCACGCGGATTACTGCAGCTTGCTAATACAGCATCGTCACATGCCATCTCGCGCTCAAGCGAAAGCCGCGCATCGATCCACCAAACCGCCGGATGAAAGAAAAAGATGGCGCGAACGACTTTTTGCAGCAGATTGGTCCAGTCATCGTATCTCTTTAAATGCGTCAGCTCATGAACCAATATTGGATTCAACTCAAGCGGCTCAAGCTCATGCAGCGTCCACTCCGGCAAAACGATCATCGGCTTCCAAAGCCCGATGGCTGCCGGCACCTTCACCTGTTCGGATACAGCAAGGCTCACAAACCTTTTCGCAACGTGCTGCTTGAAGGTTTCTTCGATTGCAGTACCCAGGTCAGAGGGATAGATATTTCTGCAATTTCTCTTGATAGCGGCAAGCTGCACTACTCCGACAAAGATGCGGATAAGCGCGGTGAAAGCAACCAGTGCCCATAGAACAAAAGCAACTTTTGCCCAATAGACCGGCATGGTGAGATGAGGAATAAAACGACTCATGGGAGCGGCGACATGCTCGCCCATGAATCGGAAGCTTCCAGCCAGCGAAAGAGCGGCGACTCCGGCCAGTGCCGTAAGCCATACGGCAAAGCGAGTGCCTGAATTTTGCCTGCCAACAAAACGCAACAAGAGCCAGGAGCACAGTGCCAGCAAGAGGCCTTCCGGCAGCGAATTCAGCGTTCTTTCCATCCACACCTGTGCCAGCCAGTTCATTTTGCGTCGCTCCGTTCCAGCATTTGCCGTAGCCGCTTGATTTCTTCCGGAGCTACCCCGCGGTCTTCCAGGATATTAAGGGCCAGATCCTCGTGCGAATTCTGAAAGAACCGGCTCACCAGGTGACGGATCTCTGAACGACTTGCTTCATCGCGCTTTACCAATGCGCGATATATGTGCGCACGACCATCTTTTGAGTGGCCTACATATCCTTTGCGCTCAAGAATGCGGATGGTAGTAAGGACGGTGTTGTAGGCGAGGGCAGGCGGATCAGTAAGTGCGTCAAGAATCTGCTGCACAGTGGCGGGGCCTGTTTGCCAGATCACCTGCATGATCCTCAATTCGGCTTCCGTCAGCGTTTCTGATGGCTTCCGCGGCACGCTTATCAACTCCTTCTGCAAGTTGGACGAAGCAACACAGAAAAAGTAACTAATAAATTAGTTGAGCGGCTATTTTGTTGCCTTTTTGGCATCAATGGTCTCCAAGTTATTCATATGGAATGACTTGCCATGGACTGCTCAGTAGAACAACATAAATTTTTTCAGAGGAGTAAACTAGTTATGGTTCTTTGACAGAGCTTCAGACTTCCACGAAGCTGCTCCAATAGGGGGGCGTCACGGTTTCGACGGGATTGTTTGCGGCAAAGAGGCATGCCGGGGGCTGGGCACCCGTAATCGCCTGGAAAATGATAATTGCCGATCATCAACTGGCATACGCTGCTTAATTAACTAAGTAGCCGTCCTCCGCATCTTCGCCTGTGGGCTGCGAAAGGACGTCGCACAGCAGGCTGGTTCCTATGGCTGGGTACGGGTCATAGGGACGAGATCCACGGACTAGCAATGCGCGCATCTTGTCCGTTCTGAGCGCGCAACGCGAAACCTTCCGGAACGCGACTGAGCATGGAGTCTCTTTGTTGACTGCAATTTCGGACGCGGGTTCGACTCCCGCCGCCTCCACCATATGTAACCAAATTTTTCTCGCTCAGGTCACCGATGAGCGACGCCAGCCCAGTAAACCGATGGTACTTTGAAAACCAACCGCGGCTATTCCGCAGGCCCTGCAGAATGGCGCCTTCATCGGCGCTTTCGGCGACGGCTAGCGGAGAGCGCGCGGTATGCAGCGCGGAAAAGCGAATCTGCTTCCGGCTTGCGTACCGCGCTTCCCATTCAAACAGAGCTATTGCCTAGCCAGCTTCGCAAAGAACTCTTCCGGCGTTTGAGTTGCGGGCATGGGTTCTGTGCCGGGCTGACCGAAAGCGATCCATCCATTGCCAATCGACTCCATCATCTGCTCATAAGGGCCAGTGGAACCCGCCGGCAAACCGAACTGCTGCAAGGTTTCTGCCCATGCCTGCCGAGGTATGGCTTGTGCCTGCACGTCGCGGCCAATCGCCTTACTCACAGCGGCAGCCATCTGATTTGCCGTAGTCAACGAGCCCAGCTCAATGAACTTTTTGCCTGTCCATCCGTTGAGCAGCAATTCCGCCACCAGATTGCCGATGTCGATGGAACCGACGGCAGGAAAAGGGAAATCGACCGGCTGAAAGCTGAAATATTTGCCGGTGTGCTGCGCGGTTGAGAGAGCACTCGCGTAGTTCTCATAGAACGAACCGGCGCGTATGAAGGCTGTCGGAAACGGCAGGTTGCTGAATGCCCGCTCCATCAGCGATGTCGCGGTAATATTCCCGAGCTTTTCGGTCTTCTCTGAGCCCATGGACGAAAGCGCAACCAGGCGCGGCACCGGCGCCTTAGCAAGCGCCGCAGTGTAACTGGTGAGCGATCTCCTGGCGTCGCTGAAGTCGGGCGGCGGGGTCAAGGTGGGTTGCATGAGAAGGAAGCCTCCTTCAACGCCTTCCAGCGCCCGGGCAAGCGCATCAGCGTCATTCAGGTCGCCTTGCTGGATTTCCACTCCCTGATCCGCAAAAGCCTTTGCCTTCTCCGGCATGCGTAACAACGTGCGTATCTGCTTTTGATTGGCGAGAAGATGGCGTGCCGCAGCTCCGCCAACATGTCCGGTGATGCCAGCAATAAAAAACATAGGTATCCGCTCCTAAGAGGAATGAGGTTCGCTCCCGGCGTAGAGCGGACGGCCACCTGTTCACAGTCAGCCGCTTTTTCGCGTCCATTCATTCGATGCACGACGAGGCGCTTGTGTTTACAAAGATGTAGGGCCTGATCTGTTCACGTCCGGGTACGCTCTCTTGCACACGGAAATCACTGTCTGTCTCAGCCAGCGATGTTGCAGGGTCCACCATCCACACACGAGGACTCCGAGACGAAATGCCCACGGGAAAGTGCTGGAGGCGCGAAATGGCCGTGCGCGTTGAAGATCGGCTTCCCACCAGGGCCGCAACGCTTATGGCTGCCGCACTTTGAAGTGCTGCAGGCCGCTGTGCAGCTCTCGCTCTGCGCCGGCAAGCTGGAAACGGCCCTGCACACCCGGCGGCAGTTCAATATCTGCATAAACACTGCCGCCCTCACGGCGATAATGTACGCGAATGTCGCCTTTGGGGTGGGGCATGACGGCTTCAAGCCACGTCAGGCTGCCGAGGTGCGGCGCGATCAGCACGCGACCGAACCCGGGAGCATCCGGGCGGATGCCGGCAACAAGAGTGAGCAGGTCATAATTCGGATGCGACGACCATGCATGCGCATCGGAGCGTGTCGGCTCTGGTGCCTCGGCCCAGGTCGTCAATCCCAGATCGAGCATATTACGCCACGGCCCAAGCGTCCGCAGATATAAATCATCCAGTCCGGCGCGGTCGAGAGCGCGGGCCAGATAGAAGCGGAAGTAGTAACTGGCCGATGCAAGCGGCGGCATGGACGCATCCGAATCATTGCCGAGTTCTTTCCCAAGAATTTTTTTCAGGACCGCCTGCACCTGTTCTTGGGGGATGGCGCCGGTGAGCACGCCGAGTATGTTTGCGTGCTGGCTGAAAGAAGCGCGTGCCGGTGTATCGGCAAGCAGGCCGAAGCGAGCATCCCACGCTTTCTGAAAGACAGTCGTCGTAATCTGTTGCGCTGCTGTGCGATCCTGCGCCGCGCGAGAAGGATCGCCAAACGATTGCTCCATATCCGCAGCATTCTGCAGCGCGGCGGCAAACTGCAACGAAAGCGGCACCGACCCGCCGTCCGAATCCTCCGGTGGCGCCCCAATCAGATAAGGTGCTGTCCAGTCCACGAAATTCCAAAGCCCGAATCCGTTCTGCGGAAGCTTGCCAAGCAGCCCATCGGCCCGCTGCAGCTGCCGGAAGTGATCGAGGACAGCGCGCGCCTGGGGCAGCATCTCCTGCACGGTTGAGGCTGTTTGCGGACGATACATCCAGAAATCGTGCAGCATTCCGATCCAAAGCAGGGAAAAGGGCGGAATGATCTGTATACCGTGCGCTGGGAAGCGGCTCTCAGTCAGCCCGGAAGGCTGCGCAGAATCGGCGAACGAAAGCAGCGCCTGCCGAGCAAGCCGGTCGTCGCCGCTCATCACATAGGAAACTAGCGCTTCGATGCGCGTATCGCCAATATATTGCGTCTGCTCATAATACGGGCAATCCATGTAGGTTTCGTGCGCATCCACGCGTGCCGTGCGCCAACCCACTTCCCATATTTTTTCCAGTTGAGGATCACTGCTGCGGAACAATGCGCGCTTCTGGAACGGGTAAGCAGTGTAGCGGGCGCGCAGCGAGCGCACTGTAACCGCATTGTTGCCTGTGTCGATATCCATTTGCAGATAGCGCCATGTGCGCCACCAGAGCGGTTCAAACGTTTCGACTGCTACAACCCCGCCAGGCAGAAAAACATCGTGCAGCATTCGCGGGTCCATGTGTTTGCCCGAGATCTGGCTGCGATTTCCTTTCTGGCCGTGATCATCATAGAGCGCCTCTGCATAGGTGAGGCGAATGCGCGCGCCCGCGCCGCCGCTGACTGCAAGCTGCGGATAAGCAGTGGTGAGCACTCCGCGGTCCAGGAGCAGCGACACGTGCGTGTGCGCAGCCACCGTAAGGGGCGCGGCAGGAAATGCGGTCGAGGAAACTCCTGTGCTTCGCACAAGCTTGCCGGCGATTTCGGGCGTCGATTCCATCACAGGAAGCGTGTCGGGCATCAGCATCCAGGTCGCGGCGGCAGGCGACGGAGCTTCGGAAGGCGCAAATTGCGGCTCGGCAATTTCGGCGGCGGTGGACCACGACGCCGCGTCTTCGGCGCTCATCCATTGCCAGTCGTAACGGCTTCCGTCCACAACCTCGCCGGGGCCGGTAAGCGAAAGCAGGGGCGGCCCTGTAGGCTCGTAGCCCCAGGCCTGCTCCGCTCGCACCTGCCAGCTGGAATCGGTATCAACGGCAATCTTTTCGTGCTCCGGCGTCCACAGCAGGAACGCTGTGCGCAATGAGATCTGCGCCGCTGGGGCCTGGTCGCCGAAGTTCCATACGCGGGCAGCAATTACGTCCTCTCCGGGGCGCAACAGGGGCCCGATATTGAAGGTTTCGTAACGCCAGTGCTGCAGGTCGCCGCGCGCGGGACCTTCTCCCACACGGTTTCCGTTCACATACAGCAGAAAGCGATTGTCGGCGCTTACATGCACAATACAGCGGCTGGGCGCGGACTCCAGGCGGAAGACCTTGCGGAAGTCGTAAACACCGGGGCTCCCCTGGTTCGTCCCACCGGGTGCGATCCAATGCAGTCCATGCGGTGCGGCAGCGCCGCCCATCATCATAGGCAGCGGCAGGCAGAACCATGCGCATACCCGCGCAAGTATGCGAGAAACTTTCCTGGCTGTGCTCATGGCCGCCGGATTTCCTTTTCGGCAGGACCGGCAGCCATCAGAAGATAGCCGCCTGTCCTGTTTGCATGCTTCACTGTTCAGGCACAACCTCAAAGGTATGCTGCGTGGGAGTAGCGGCTGCGTATTGCTGTTCCACCACCGCGTCTTCCAGTGCATCCAGCGACGTCAGCGCCGCCGTGGCTGCTGGCGTGGTGCCTAAGGGAACCTGTACATGACGCCAGCGATCGTAATGAATGTCTCCATGTTGCGTCGTGAGCTGGTAAACACGCATCGCCTGGTCGGTCATCGGCGTCTTCAGCAGGGCCAGGTTGATGCCCGTGGCTAATTGGTCGTTGCTAAAGGTGCCAATGCTCGCTCCGTCCACGCGCACGGAATACACGCCGTTCCGCAGGCCAACGACGCGCAGCGGCTCCTGATTGAGCGCCTGAGTAATATCCGAGTCTCGGATCACCAGCCCAACCGTGGCTCCGCCGCCCCACATCTGTTCCCACTGCACAAACGGAAGCGGCAGGGCATCGTCGGTTTCTTCCCATCGGATGCTGCCATTTGCGCTCTCCAGCGCCTCAAGCTTCGTGTGCTCCGCGTGCTCGATCTTTGCTTTTGCCCCGTCCACGCGGACTGCGACCGAAGCGACCACCGGACGCGCATTCCAAGACTTCAGCACGGCTTCGCCAATCAGCAGCGATCCGCCGAATGACGGGTGAATGTGGTCGGCCAGAATGTCTTTGGCGGTTCCCGGATCGTCGGTGTTGGCCCGCTGCAGCACATGCACAAAGTCCGTATTGGCATCGGCCAGAGTCAGGTGGTTTTCGCTGGCGTAATTGCCCACCCATCTTCCATAGGCTGTCATCACGTTGTTGTATGCAATGCCGCCGGCGACGGGAAAGGCGGGAGGCCGTGTCACATCGTCATAGGGTGAGGGCTCAATGGCCGTAATGCGGGCTTGCGGCAATTCCTTCTTTAGCGTTTCCACGATATGGCGATAGCCGTCGAAATATGCTTTGTCGGAGGCTTCGGTCGCGGCCTTATATCCACCGTCATTCATGCCAAGCATAATCGTAATGACGCTCGGGTGGTATGGGATAACGTCGCGGCGGAGGCGCAGGTCGATATCGCCTCCGCCTCCGCCGGTCACCCGATCGCCTCCCCAGCCCGAATTGGTAAATCGAACCTTCAGTCCCGGGTAGCGCGTTACTACGTAAGTCTCGATCATCATCGTGTAGTTACGCTGATCGGTGATGCTGTCTCCGTAAAACAACACGTGGTCGCCATTGTGGAGATAGAAATCATTTTGCTGGGCGTGAGCGCCCGCAACAACTCCCAATGCAATGGCAGAGGTCAAAAGAAAGTTGCGCATGAAAAAAGATCCCGCTTCCTTTTAGAGATAGGCTCCCGGACGGCAAACTTCATAGAATGTTTAAAATGCAGCCGAACGGTACCGATACCATACTCTGCCTGATATTGGTCTTGCAAATGAGGTGCGGAACAACACCAGCACCAATAGAAAAAGTTGCAGCAGGAAATGTTCTGCAATCCCGCAGTCCTGCTAAATCGGGGCAATGTATGAAATCGGTACCAGCTACGCCGAGGCTCTTCCGGCCTTTATCGGCCATCTGCGGTTACGGAGCCAGCGTAACCCGCACAAGCGGAATGTCCTGGCCCAGCCAGCCGAGATCGCCATTGTCCCGCACGTACGTGACATATTGCACCAGGCCATTCTGCTGTTGAAACTCCGGATGCGGCTGCGCAGCATAGTTCATGGCGCCATTGGCGTTAATGCTCGGCTGGCCCGTGAACATGTAAATCTCGTCCGACCATGGTCCCCATGGTGCGGAAGCAACGCGAAATACCACATCGTCGGAGTAGCTCTCGGAATAGACGGTCATGTATTCGTTCAGAGCCGGGTTGAAGAACATGGAATTGCCGGCTGCGCCTCCATAGAAAAGCATGGTGGCCTGTGTGGGATCGGTCGACCATTGCTGGGTATTGCTGTTGTAGTATGTCCAGGCGGCCAGGCTCAAAATCTTATGCAGCGGCACTCTTGCCATCGTGCACATGTGGTAGCCGAAGATGTTCATCTGGTCGCAGCCGCTCATGTATACGTAGCCGCTTTGCAGCAGGCCGCCGCCGCTGTAGTCCGAAGTTCCATGCCACATCAGAGTCGGGTGGTCCGTTCCCGGCGTAAGGATCGGGCGGGTGATCTTCCCGTTTCTCTCGGTAGCAATACCGATACCAAGATTTTGCCAGCCTGAAATGGAACCGCCGCGCACCAGCAAAGAATAGAAGTGATATGCCTCGCCCACCGGTGAGTCCGGAACAGCGATGATGGGACCAGGCCAGATGGCATAGGATTCTCCACACAACGGGTCCGTCTGGGCGGTGCAGCCGTTTGCAGCATTGTGCGCAGCGTTGAATGCCAGCTCGTCTGCCGTGAAGGGCATGAACTCGGTCGGCATTCCGGACGAATCGACGTGATCGTGATTAAGGTCGATCCCGTTCGACGCATCCAGATTGTCCGTCCACGATCGAGTATTGCTAATGAAGTTTTCGCCCTCCGCATTCGCGTGATACATAGGCGTATCGTTGAAGGACCAATAGGACTTGCCGTTGATTTCAGCGCTCCAGGTGCCGTCGCGGCCCATAATGTCCGCGTTCTGCATGACGACGCCCATGGGCACAGCCGACACTACGGTGGGAATGGGCGCGGGGCCTGAAGGCATGGTCTGGAGCGTGACAGGCTGGCTCTTCCAGAGATGATGGCTGGCCGGATTGAAAGCCGTTATGACCAGCGTGGTGCAGGGAGGCATATCATTCGGTGCGCTGTAAATACCGCTTCTCGAGATAGTGCCTACCTTCGGATCTCCTCCGGGAATCCAGTTCACGCTCCATATGAGAGGCTGACCGTCTGCTCCTCCGGCCACCGTGTATTGTGCCGAAGTGCCAAGCGCAACCGACTGCGGGCCCGACAAAGAATCCTCCGTCCCGGATAAGGTTGTGCTGATCTTTTCTTCCGCTGCCGCGAGTAAGTTGCAGGCAGGTTGCATATTTGCGTCAGCCGCCTTCTGTGCAGCGAGGGTTGGATGCAACTGGGCTTCCGAGATTGTGATGGCGCTCATGAAGAGCACCGGAGACAGGAGTGTGCAAAAAGTACTGATCTTTGATTTCAAGGTATCCTCCCTGGCAGTAAGGTGTGGTTCGAAACGTGCGCTGTAGCGGGTTATCCGGCACAATCAGACTCCATTCGAGATGGAACCGTTACCAGCCGAATATATAAATCGCTGAAGCAAATCTTTGTCAAATGAAATTCCTGTGTGGACACGGGGAGCAACAGATGTAAGGCTTACCTGCTCTCCAGTATGAAATTGATTCCATATCTTTTTTGAATTTCCAATATCGTGATGCGGCATGCAGTTCGTGAAAAGCTGATCCATGCACCAGGCTGCAGCAGCGGGAGAACAATTCAAGGCCTGGACTGGCGAATTTAACCCGCATAAATCACTAAGAAATAAGTAGTTATACCCATCATGGCGCAGCGGAATCGTGATGTAGAGAATTCCTCACAAAAGCTCTTGACAACCTCACCGAGCGAGGCGTTACATGGGACCCGCATGGAATCGGTACCAGAACAAATATCATCCGACTCCGGAAAGACGAGCATCACTATGTCACCTGCTTCACTTCTGAGGCCACTCGCTCGCGCAGGAAGCCTGTATCAACCGCCCTTCGCAACGCGCAGTCTGCTCCGGCGGATAACGCGCCTCGTTCTCATGCTTAGCGCATTGGTTATCCTTGCGGTTCAGGCGCGCGCACAACTCGATACCAGTACCATTGCAGGCACTGTTACCGACGGAACCGGGGCTGTCGTTCCGGGTGTAACGGTCCAGATTGTCGATGCGAAAACAAATCGCACTTTTACAACGACCACTAATCCCAAAGGTGAGTACTTTGCTCCCTCCCTCCCCGTAAGTACTTACAGACTTACGTTCTCGAAGAGCGGCTTCCGCGGCACCACCCTGGAAGGCGTGGTTCTGCACGCGAACGAGAGCATTTCGGAAAATGCAGTGCTCAAGGTGGGTGCGGTCAATGAGGTCGTCACGGTTCAGGCGCAGCAAGTCCAGGTAGACACGGAAACCAGTAATCTGGGCACTACCATTACTGCCGATCAGGTAAGTCAATTGCCGATTAACGGCCGCGATATCACGGACTTGCTGACCCTTGTCCCCGGCGCAATTCAAAATACCGGCAGCAACGTGAACAACGATTCGCTCGGCGGCTTCCCAAGCGGCCAGTTCGGCGCGAACATGCTTCTGGATGGCGGCGACGCAACACGCGTGGACGGCAATGTTACATTCAGCACGTTCGGCCGCGGCGAGGCTCGCATCACGCGCTCCAGCGTCGATAACGTTCAGGAAGTAAAGGTTCTTTCCTCCGACTATTCCGCGGAATATGGCCGCGCAGTGGGTGAGATCATCAACTTCATTACCAAATCCGGAAGCAATACGATGCACGGCGAGGTATTCGAGTTCCTGCGCAATGACGCTCTGGACGCGAAGAACTATTTCAATACGGGCGAGTCTGTGCCGTTGCGCCTGAATCAGTTCGGCGGCAACCTGGGCGGCCCTATCCTTCACAACAAGCTTTTCTATTTCGGCAACTACGAGGGCGAGCGCCAGCGTGTGACCAACATCGTCACCGGTGAGACTCTGGTACTGAATGATGCCATGCGGGCCCAGGCCGTGCCCGCTATGCAGCCTGTCATAGCCAGAATTCCGCACGGAAACGGCGGTCCTGCCTTAACCACGAACAATACAATTTACAGCTATTGGTTCGATGTTCTGAACGGAACCACTTACAGCGACATCAATGAGAACACCTATGCTCTCAAACTGGACTATGTTATGTCGCCGAAGAACAACTTTGCGCTGCGCTATAACTATAACCAGAGCAATACCTATCAGACCTACGGACTGGCTGTAGGACAGTATGAAGAAGCGCCGCAACTGTCGAGACTTGGCAAGGCTACCTGGAACTATGTCGGTTCGGAGACATTCCTTAACGAGCTTGGATTCAATTACAACCATCCACATTCCTATCAGACGGCCGGTGAAGAGGGATTCCCGCAGTGGAACTGCTTCTTCTGCAATATCGGATTCGGCCTCGCGCCTTCTCCTGACCTCTTCCCGTCCGATGAGCCTTCGACCTCATATCAGTTGATCGATACAGCAACGAAGATCAAAGGCAGAAATCAACTTCGGTTCGGAACGGATATCCGCTGGAACAGCGTGGGACGGGCGCTCTACCCGCAGGACTCGATCTACTACGCGGGCGGTCCGACCGTCGAGGCGGCAACCTTGCTTCCCTGTAATGGACAGCCGCAGGGCACCAACGGTTGCGTCGATCCGTCCGGCGGTCCCGAAGGTTTCCTCGCAAACAATGGAATTTCGTACTCGGTTCTTGGTTACCCGCTGACGTTTATCCACAATGTGATGAATGCATTTTTCCTGAACGATAACATCAAGCTTCGGCGTAATCTCGTCGTGAACCTTGGCATACGCTATGAGTTCAACTCAGTGCTCCACGATTCCAAGGGCAAGCTGCAGAACTTCGATCTCAATACGCTTGCTCTCGACAAGCCCGGTGCGCAGCTTTACAAGCCATCCTATGTGGATTGGGCTCCGCGCCTCGGATTCAACTGGGATCCGACAGGGAGGGGCCTTACCTCGCTCAAGGGAGGCTTCGGCTTGTTCTTCCTTCCCATCGCACCCGGCAGCCCGTTGAACATCGCCGCCAATACCGAAGAGAACGTCAGC
>DASRSR010000126.1:0-43951 GCA_035656355.1 Edaphobacter sp. | reverse complement strand
CGATTCGCACCAATGATGTACGCCAATTATGTAGCCATCTATGGGAGCAGGCGACGACGCATTGTGCCTAACCCCGCCAATAGACCTGTGCTGAGAAGGAAGAGGCTGGCCGGTTCCGGCGTCTGCTCAGTCGTCAGGTCGATGGCCTCATAGTCATCGAAGGGGTCTCCTATCTTGGGGCCGCCTACTTGATAAACAAAGTCTCCGGAGGAGTTTAGAAAAAGTACGCTACCGAGGCTGAAAAAATCTGTAGCGGGATTGGGACCGGTGAAGATTTCAGCAAGAGGGAGTCCACTGCCGATTAGGCTGTCAATCTCATCAATCTCATATCCGTTATTGCATATCGCCGAAGGATAACCTCCTATCGGAACGGGGGATATATGAGGCGCACACGGCGTTCCGTTGTCATAGTGTCCGGGGTCTACGGGTGTACCTGGGCCAACTTGCACGCCCTCAACAAAGGTCGTGAAACATGGGAATGGAGCTGGGCAGCCATTTCCAGCATTGCTTCTCACAATAACCGCGCCCGAAGCTTGAATCCCTACCACGTGATAGGGCGTGGTAAATACATTTCCTGAAAGAATGTGGAATATTTGATAACTGTCGGCGAAGGCTGGGATGGAGGCAGTGAGAAGCAGAGCGGCGATGGCAAGAAGTGCGGCGCCGGGCCCGAGACGTGGGGCTTTCATGATGATCCTTTCTGCATGATTGAGATAGTTACGTGGCCCGGGGAGTACTATGTGCGATGCCCGAAAGGTTATTTGGGTTATCGTGTGGCGCATCAGCATTTCAGTGTGCAAACAAATGCATAATGACGATGCATTTGGTAGGTTGAAGAAGAAAGACGGAGTGCAATGGCGTTTGCCAGACCGAAGAAACGAGAGCCGCTGGGTGAGGCGGCGCTGTTTGAGTATGCAGTGGGTGTACTGGCGCGTAGGATGCGCACAGTTCGCGACCTGCGCCGGCTGATGAAGACTCGTGTGGAAGAAGGCGAGGCGGGCGAGCGGGCGATGGACAAAGTCGTCTCGCGGCTGAAGGAACTGAATTACCTGAGCGATACAAGGTTTGCCGCAGACTATGCGAGGCTGCGCAAAGAGAACGAGAAGCATGGACGCCGCCGTGTGCAGCAGGACCTTGCGCAGAAGGGCATCCACAAAGACCTTGTCGTTGCCACGCTGGCGAAGGCCTACGACGATGTTGATGAAATCGCGCTGGCGCGAGAGTACATTGCACGCAAGCGGATGAAGCAGCCCAGCGGGCCAGACGCGCAGAAGCAGACGGCGCGCGCGATGGGCAGGCTGATGCGGGCAGGGTTCTCTTCTGCGGCGATCTTCAAGGTACTGCGCGAGTGGAACATCGAGGTAGATGAGAGCGAAGAACTGGAGTCGGAAGAGCCCTTCAGTGAGGAGTAACGAGGCTGCGGCATTCCTGCTGCTTAATTCATTGCTAGATGAGAATCGCTGCGAGAAAACAGACAAAGGAAATCCCAAGCGCGAGGATACGGAGACGGTGCAGTGTGTCCCATCTTTTGTGTGCCTGGTGTGCCTCCTGAGTAAAAGAACCCGCAGGAAGGCGCATCATCCGATTATTGATCGGTACAAGGACGATAACGGTGATGAGAATGACCGCCACCCAGATCGCAATCGATGTGATAAGCCATGAAAGATGCGCCTGATAACGACCGATCCACGCTATAGCCAGAAGAAAGAGCAAAGACAGCGAGTACCAGAAGGGCATCGCCCTGCCAAGCCGCCTAGCAAAGAGCCGAATGGCGTCAGCCTGTGCGCTCTCATCGAGTTTCCACAGGATGGGATTGATGAAGGCAGAGACGGCGAATTCCACGCCGATAAGTAACCCGATGCAAAGGATAGCAGCAATCTCGAAAGAGAGCATAGGACGTCCTCCTGTGTTTCGGATGCCAATGAGAGTAAACTGACTCAAATGTTGGTACTGACAAATTTGTCAGTAAAGGGAGCCTTTAGCAATGGCAGTTTCGAAGAAAGAGATTTCGGAGTGCCCGATTGATACGATGCTGTCTGTAATTGACGGACGCTGGAAGGGAACAATCCTATGGCGGCTCTCCGCAGGACCGATGCGGACCGGCGAACTGCGGAGAAGCATTCCGGGCATCACAGAGCGCATGCTGATACGGCATTTGCAGGAGCTGGTGCGGGATGGAATCCTGGTGCGGCGTGAGGAACGGACCGTACCGCCATGCGTAAGGTACTCGATCTCGAAGTATGGAATGACGCTGGTGCCAGTGCTTGAGGTCATTTGCAGATGGGGCCGAAGACACCAGCGGTTGGCAGGTTCGCATTGAGCAGGACCTACATGCGAGGCGACGAATTGCAGCGTCTGGTTGCCGTGGACTGGAGCGGCCGGGTGGACGCCGCGGGTCAGCGGAGACACATCTGGGCTGGAGTGTGGACTGCGGGCAAGGTCACTCTGGAGGCGGGGCGCACGCGCGAGGAGCTAATTGAATGGCTGATCGCGCTGGCGTATGAGACTCCACGGATGGTCGTGGGGATTGATTGTTGCTTCAGCTTTCCTGCATGGTTTCTGGCCGAACACGGGTGCGCGACGGTCTTCGACTTCTGGCAGCATGTTGCCGCGGGCCAAGGCGAACGCTGGCTGGCGCGGGAGTGCAAAGAGGTAGAGCGCGATGAGCGCTTCTGGGGCAAACCGCACAAGCGGCCGCCGCAGTTTTGCGGCGAGGGGGTGCATCGTTCGATGCGGTTTACAGATATAGATAACAAGTTCGCTCCGCAACTGCTGGCTACGGACCCGGAACGCGCGGCCAAGGTGCGCGGAATTACGCCGAAGTCTCCGTTTCAGATTGGCGGCTCGGGAAGTGTAGGTACGGGGTCGTTGCGGGCGATGCCATTTCTGCTGAAGTTGCGCGAGGCAGGGTTTCGAGTGTGGCCGTTCGAGGATTCCGCTACCGGTACAAAGAAGCCTGCGCCGCTGCTGGTCGAGATGTATACACGGCTGCTGACAGGCGCGGTGGCGAAGAGCAATCCTGCGGCGCGGTCGGCTTACCTGGCGGCGAAGCGGAAGACGGATGCGAACTATGCCGGGATTCCGCGGGGCGTGCTGGCGAAGGCGCTGGGGTCGGAGGACGCCTTCGATGCGCTGGTGTGCGCCATGGAGATGGTGCGGCTGAAGGATGAGTTTGCGGGGCTGCGAGCGACGAAGGATGAGGTGCTGCGGCTGGAAGGGATTACCTGGCGGCCGGGAGTAACGAAGTGATGATGGCCTGAAGCAGGCTGATAAACTTTAATCCTTATGATCAATCGTTCGGGCAACCAGATTCGTGAGGATTTTCTGCGGTTTTTTGAGGGTAAAGGGCACCGGAGGGTGCACTCTTCTTCGCTGGTGCCGGCGAACGATCCCACGCTGCTGTTTACCAACGCAGGCATGAACCAGTTCAAGGACGTCTTTCTGGGCGCGGAAAAGCGCGATTATTCACGCGCGACGACCTCGCAGAAGTGCGTGCGCGCGGGGGGCAAACACAATGACCTGGAAAACGTTGGCTTTACGCGGCGCCACCATACGTTCTTCGAGATGCTGGGCAACTTCAGCTTTGGCGATTACTTCAAGAAGGACGCAATCGCCTATGCGTGGGAGTTGCTGACCTCGCCGCAGTGGTTCGGCATCGATCCGGCAAAGCTGTATGTAACGATCTTTGAAGGCGATGCTGCCGTTCCGCGGGATGCAGAGGCGCACCAGTTCTGGCTGGATGTGGGAGTTCCCAAAGAGCGCATCTTCGAGATGGGCGCGGCGGACAACTTCTGGGCGATGGGTGATACCGGTCCGTGCGGTCCGTGCAGCGAGATCTATTACGACCTCGGCCAGGAAGCGGGCGAAGATCCGGCTGTGAACAGGCCGTTTGGCGAAGACGAGCAGCGGTATGTCGAGATATGGAACCTGGTCTTTATGCAGTTCGACCGGTCGAGTGATGGTGTGCTGACTCCGCTGCCCAAGCCTTCGATTGATACTGGCATGGGGCTGGAGCGGATTGCCTGTGTGCTGCAAGGCGTGCTGTCGAACTTTGAGACGGACTTGTTTACTCCGCTGATTAAGCGCGCCGAGCAGTTGACTGGACACAAGGTCGAGCCGGAGCACGAAGTGGACGAACGGTCGCGTGCAAGCTTACGAATTATCGCGGACCACTCGCGTGCGGCGACGTTTCTGATTTCGGATGGCGTGCTTCCGGCGAATGAAGGGCGCGGTTACGTGCTGCGTAAGATTATGCGGCGCGGCATTCGTCATGGGCGTCTGCTCGGGCAGGAAAAACCCTTCATGCATGAAATGGTCTACGCAGTGCGCGATGAGATGGCAGCTGCGTATCCGGAATTGAAGGAGTCGGCAGAGCGGGTAGCGAAGGTGGTGCTGGCGGAGGAGCAGCAGTTTGCACGAGTACTAGAAGCAGGCTCGCGCGCATTGGATTCCGCGATCAAAACTCATATGTTCATCCATGAGGTCGTCGCAAATAATAGGTTGATGAACAACGATCAGGCATTAGTGCAAAAGCTAACTAATATGTCGGAAGAAGAGGACTTTGAAGAAACCGTAAAGGCTAATGTATCTAGCGAGAGATTTGATCGATACAAGGAACAAGTCGCTGCTGCTAGAGATCCTTCCAAAGTTCCGTTCGATGGGGCCACAGCTTTCAAACTCTATGAAACTTATGGACTTCCCCGTGATTTCATCGAAGATGCATTACGAGATTACGGCATCAAATTTGATAATGCTGGTTTTGAAAAAGCTAAGGCAGAAGAGCAGCAGCGTGCCCGCGCTTCGTGGAAGGGTGGATCGCAGAAGACGGTCGCGCCGGTCTATCGTGAGCTGGCGAAGACGGAGTTTGAAGGCTACTCTGCGCTGCGGGTGGATGGCGCGCGCATTCTCGCGCTGGTGAAGGACGGAGTCGGCGTGCCGGAGCTGAAGGCTGGAGAGCAGGGCGAGGTCGTGCTCGATGCTACGAGCTTTTATGCGGATTCAGGTGGACAGGTAGGCGATATCGGCTGGCTGTATTCGGGCGATCACAACACCGTGGTTGCCGAGGTGAGCGGAGCGACCAAGCCGGTGCAGGGCGTGTTTGCACACAGGATTACAGCGCGGCAGACGCTGGCTGTGGGCGATGTTGTCGATACGGTAGTGAACGCCGAGAACCGGCGCGCGACGGAGCGCAACCATACCGGCACGCATCTGCTTCATGCGGCGTTGCGGCAGGTCCTGGGTACGCATGTAAAGCAAGCGGGATCGCTGAATAATGCTTCGCGGCTGCGCTTCGACTTTTCGCACTTTGCAGCGGTTGCCGATGAGGAGCTGCAGGAGATTGAAGACATCGTGAACCGCGAAGTTCTGGGCAACACAAAGGTCGAGACCCTGGTGGATGTTCCGATTGATGTTGCGGTGAATGAGCTGGGCGCGATGGCGCTGTTCGGAGAAAAATACGGCGACCGTGTGCGCGTGGTGAAGATCGGCGACTTTTCGACCGAGCTTTGCGGTGGAACACACACGGCGGCAACGGGCGAGATTGGGCTGCTGAAACTGATCGGCGAAAGCTCGGTTTCGAGCGGTGTGCGCCGCGTGGAGGCGCTGAGTGGTACGGGCGCGTTAACCGAATTTCGGCGCGGGTTCGATGTATCCCGAGTGGTAGGGCAGATGGTTGGGGCCAGCGAATCGACTCCGGCAGACGCGCTGCGGCATCGGATTGCGGCGCAGGAAGAAGAGATGAAGCGGCTGCGACGCGAGCTGGAGCAGGTGAGGATGAAGGCGGCAGCTTCTTCGGTGTCGGACTCGGCTGCATCGGCGAAAGAAGTAAAAGGCACCAAAGTGCTGGCGCAGCGTGTGGACGGCCTTGAAAAAGCGCAGATGCGCGAGCTGGTAGATCAGCTTCGCGGCAAACTCGGCTCTGGCGTTGTGGTGCTGGGCGCTGCGGCAGACGGTAAGGTTTCGCTGATCACCGGTGTAACCAAGGATCTGACGAGCAAGGTGCAGGCAGGAAAGATCGTTAGCCAGCTTGCGGCGATGGTTGGAGGCAAGGGCGGCGGCCGGCCAGATCTGGCGGAAGCAGGAGGCAGCGATGTTGCGGCGCTCGATGGCGCTCTGGCAAAGGCTGCTTCGGTGGTGGAAGGGCTGTTGTAGCTGCCGGGTCTTCCGAAGTCTACCTGGGGTTCACCCCAGGCTGGTATGAATCGCGACGTTGGCGCTCGACCCTCTGTGTCCTATGTTTGTCATTCCCGAAGGAATCTGCGTTTCGCTCGAATCACCAAAACTCCCTCTGGATGGAAACCACTCTGGTGTTCTGGATGAAAAAAACAAAAGCGGCAACAGCGATGAGCTGTTGCCGCTTTTGTTTAGAGTTGGCTGACTATGCGGAGATGGAGCGCAGATTGGCTGGAGGCGCTTCCAGTTTTGCCGGCATCATTGAGGATGCCTTTTTCATCAACTCGATCTCGGCCGGAGCGAAGACATCGGGAGCGACGCCGCCAACAGCAACGTAACCGGGATCGTCGCCAAGTGCCATGGAGATCTGGTTCCAACGAAGGAACGGCGAGGTGGTTGGCAACAGAATCATGCGCCGCTTGGGCTCCGGAATCGCGAAGTAGGTCGTCCAGACACCGAGCGAGACGCACATTGCCAGACCATTGATAACATTGATGGTCGATTGCATGTCCTGATGATGCGACAGCCAGGCAGCGTCAATCAGACTAACGGCTGCAATAATGCCAAGGCCTAAACCAATGCCAAAGATGCGGCTGCGGTGCGAGAGGCCCATAGGACGGATGGCAAAGCCCACAAAGAGCAACAAGCAGAGTGTAAGAACACTTGATGTCCGCTGTATCTGTGTTACGAGACTAATAATGAATTGTGTGCTGCTCTGGTTGGGAGCGATGGCCAAGCCAATCGTCACAGCAACTGAGATGGCTGCAACCCAGCGAAAGATAATCATGCCAAGGTTCTGCAAACCCTTGAGTGGAGCCATCGACAGACGGAAGATGCTGTATATGACGAGAAGCGAGAGGACAGCTTCGATCGCGTAAGATCCCCAATAGGTATAGAAGTAAATGCGATAACCGACTGGGACGCTGATAAACGTTAGATGGACAGTGCCCATCATTACGATATCTGATAGAAGTCGAACCGCAAGCAAGGCGACAAGATATATATAGCTGCGCCAAGCCTTACTGCGAAGCAAAAATAAAATTCCTGCGACACAGAGAAATGATTCGAGATAAAAAAGAAACGAAACTAACCAGGATGCATTCATCTTGCCGTCCCCGTGAGACTTATAGAAAGACTAGACCATCTCACGGGGGCATACAACTATTAAATCGCGTATTTCTGCAACTTTTTGCGTATCCTGGGGCGCGATTTCAGCGTCTTAGCTACTACCAGCCGCCACGGAAGTTGCAACCATTGGGGGAGTCAGGCGGGCACATTGGAATCGGAGCGGCGCTGACCTTGGAAACGACGGTGGTCTTGGCAGAGGCGGGGGAGACGTTGGAGGAAGCGGCGAAGCCGATGACGGCGAGAGCGAGGACGGAAGCGCGAACGATGGTTTTCATGATTGGATACCCCAAAAGTTGTATTTGCGAACTGTCGATTTCGCTAGACAGATTCGATAGCCTGAGCATAAGATGGGGTGGGAAGTAAGTCTAATAGAATCAGTGATATAGTGCGGAATAAAGCGTTTCGCATGACCGACGTAATATGCGCATTTTCTCTGCGCATTTTTTTGCGTAATTTTTCGCCTGATTGTGGAAGCAAATTTCTATTAGTGGATAGAAGGGCGAAATAAGTTCCCGGAATTGTCAGAAGTTTTTGCCGATGGTGTAGCTGACTGTGCCTAAGCAGGGTGAGCTTTGGATTGTATCTACCGGCGTGATTATCAGGAGACAAATTGAGGCGCTTCGGCGCAAGAAAATGGGTTGCTTGCTCAGATCACGAGTTTTGCATTCGCATTCATGCGTGGTAAGGCTGGGTATGAGGGATATGGTTCGCGGCACAAAAAGCAGCTCCTGCCTTCGGCAGAAGGGTGGCAATGTTAAGGGGCCTTCGCTTCGCTCAGGATGACGGCGGAGATGCAAATACAGGGGTTCTCTCCGCTCATCTTCTGCGCTGTGGCTTCGGTCAAGATGACGTGCTTAAAGTTCTTTTAGGCGCAAAGCAATTCTGCTGTTGCCTGCGGCACGGAGTATTTTGAAAGAGCGGCACATTCCTTCTAGGCCGCTTTATTCAGCACGGGAGAATCGTTCTGCTCCGTTTACGCACTATTCTGCTGGTTGTGGTTGCACTGGCTGCTCTGATTGCTGTGCCTGCGTGGTTGAATCGGACGACTCCAGCGGAGGCCCAGGCGATACGGACAGCGGCGCATGATACGACTGCGTATACCTTGTCGCCGGCGAAATTAAGGCAGGCACAGGGACTATTCCGCAACAGGACGATTCTTTACTTCGCGGGCAGCGCGTGGAGTGTGCTGCAACTGATCCTTCTGCTTTTGCTCGGTGTGCCATCGCGGCTGCGCAATGTTGCTGTTAAGGTAACGGACAAGAGACTGGTACAGTGTCTGCTCTTCACGTTGCTGTTGTTCGGGTTGATTGGACTGCTGGACCTGCCACTTGCAGCGTATGGACACCACATCGGATTGAGTTATGGTCTTTCGGTCCAGGGCTGGATGAGCTGGTTGTGGGACCAGAGCAAAAGCTTTTTGCTGATGTGGATTGTCGGCGGATTTCTGACACTGTTGCTGTTCTGGATTATTCGGAGATCGCCAGGACGCTGGTGGGCATGGTTCTGGGTGGCGGCGATGGCTGCGGTGCTGTTCGGAGTGCTGCTGGCTCCAGTGGTCGTTGATCCTTTGTTCAACAAGTTCGAGCCATTGCAAAAGACTAATCCGAAGCTGGTGGAACAACTGGAAAAGGTTGCGGTCCACAGCGGAGTCGAGTTGGCTCCGGAACGGATGTTTTATATGCGGGCCAGCAGCAAGGTGACTGGTCTGAACGCCTATGTGACCGGAGTTGGACCGTCGAAACGGCTGGTGATCTGGGATACGACGATCGCTCATGCGACGCCGGATGAGATTGCCTCGGTCTTTGGCCATGAGCTAGGACACTATGCGCTGCACCACATTGCGCTGGGCCTTGCTTTTACGGGATTGCTGCTGCTGGTTGCCTTTTATATCGCGCAGAGAGCATCGCTATGGCTGCTGGACCGCTATGGATTGCGATGGCACATTCCATCGCAAAATGACTGGGCATTTCTAGCGGTACTGCTGCTGGTGTTGAATGTGCTGGCATTTGCCGCTGCGCCGCTGGAGAACGCGTTTAGCCGCTCGGTTGAACATGCTGCCGATGTCTATGGACAGGAGGCGATTCATGGGATCGTTGCCGATCCTCAGCAGGCTTCACGGCAGGCGTTTCAGCGGCTGGGAGAGGCATCGCTTGCGGACCCGGAGCCTCATCCTTTTGTCGAGTTCTGGACTTATAGTCATCCTTCGATTGAAAGCCGCGCCGCGTTCAGTGCGGCATACAACCCGTGGGCCGCTGGAGAGCATCCTAAGTACTTCTCCCCTTCACCCCAGGCGCTTCACAGATAAAGAGAGTGCTGATCCATGGCCAAAGACTGTTTATTCTGCAAGATCATTGAAGGCAAGATTCCAGCAAACCGGGTTTATGAGGATGATCTCTGCATCGGGTTTCCGGATATTAATCCCCAGGCTCCAACTCATCTTTTGATTGTGCCGAAGGAGCATATAGCTTCGCAGGCGAAGGCGGTTGCTGAGCATACTCCGCTGCTGGGACACCTGATGGCAGCGGCTGCCGAGATTGCGCGAAGCAAAAAGCTCGACAAGGGTTATCGTGTCGTCGTCAATACCGGTGAAGATGGCGGGCAGACAGTGAACCATCTGCATCTGCATCTGCTGGGTGGGCGGCCGATGGCATGGCCTCCGGGATAGGGAGGAGCAGGGTACATCATTTGCAGGTCTCCTGCCTTCGGCAAAAGGATGACAGTTAAAAGCAATTGCGTAAAAGCAATTGCGGCGGTTCTTCGCTTTGCTCAGGATGACGGCGGAAATATAAATACAGGAGTCTCTCCGCTTCGCCGCGCGATAAAACTGCGCGGCTTCGGTCGAGATGACGTGAGTTGGGTTTATCTGGATGAGGTGGGTTGAATCTATTCATCTCATTCATGAGCGTAAGACTGCGCATAAATGGGGAACCCCTCACGTGAGATTTGTACATCCACCCATCGCAACGATAAACCGTTGCGATGAATGGGCACCCCGCGAGATGTGGAAGACCCACACCCGAACACCAGGGCGGTAGTTTCTGCAAAGGTAGCTCTATTGGTTGAAGTTCGGCTCGTCTTCTTCTTCGATTCCGTACCGGCGCAACAGGTTCGGCAGGTTCTGCGAGAAAGCGGAGCGTGGCATGACGGTATCGCAGCCGGCTTCGGTTGCCTTTGCCTTCAGGTCACCCTGTAGGTGCGAGAGGAAGCCAACGATTGAGGTGCCGCGTTTAAGCTTTGCTTTGAGCTTGGGAATGAGCGTCAGCGGCTTTGCATTCGCATTGTTGAGGTCGAAGACGATTAGGCCCGGACGGTCCTCTTCTTTGCCGCCGGTCAACTGTGCAATGGATTCCTTGTCGTTTTTGACGAAGGCGACCTTCACCCCAAGTTTGCGCGCGGTTTCCTGAATTTTGGCGGTGATGAAGAGGTCTTCGATAAAGAAGAAGATCCTGGTTGGCGCATCCTCAGGAATTGGAATGGCGCGGCCAATGGAGTAATCGATGGGCTGTGAGTCTCCCTGATAGCCGCCACGGCCACGGGAGTGGAAGGCGCCAGTTTCGATGGTGGAGGGAGGAGCGTCGGCATAGTTGCCATTGACGGCACGATAGCTGTGATCCATGGGACCGACGAAACTACGCGGACCGCGCTGTTGCTGCTGTTTTCCGCCCTTGCGTTTGAAGCCGTTATTACCGGGCTGATGACTGTCACGGTCGCGATAGCCTCCGCCATTGCCTGGGCTGGCTACATTGCCGATGTTGTCCTGGGAGCGCTGACGGTCGCGGTCGCGGAACTTCTTCTTCCAGCGTTTTCCGGAGTTGCCGTTCTGCTGGCCTTGTCCGCCACCCTGGTAGTTCTGCTGGCCCTGAGGCTGCGGTGCAGGAACGCTGGCAGCCTGCACGGAGCCAACGGGCTGGCCTTCCGCCTGTTCTCCAAAGGCCTGGGGAGCAGCGTCGGCGCCTTTATTCTTCCGCTTGCGGCGGCGGCGGCGACTGCTCTTGGATTGTCCCATGCCGGGGGAAACGGTCTGTCCTGCGAACTGCACATCGCCGTCCTGGGGACCGGCGGCTATTGGCGAACCCTGGTGCGACTGCACCTCGGGTACATTCTGCTCTGGAGTCATGCTTCCACTTCCTATTGCACTTGACCGCAACTAACGGTTTGCCCCCACGCCGCAGGTCTCGCCAAGTCCACGCACACTGCGCGAAGCCAGCCAAACCGGGAATTGCTGCGTCGGAGGAAACGGTCTCAAATTACACTCGAACGGACGTCTTTGTTGAAATTGGCCGCAACCAGCGGTATGTTGCCGGTATGGGCAGCCTGGAACGCCTACCGTGGCGAACCCTCACCCCTGCTTTGCATTGCGACAGAGTCCCAAAAATCCATTGTGCCGGGCTTTTCGCCCAATCTTACACAATCCTTTGAATTGTCTACACAATGATCGGCACCCACAGCCGGTCCACGAAAGCAAGATTAGACTACGCGCAAACCGGTCAAATGGCAAGCCTATCTCCCCTGATATCTTTTCAGCACGTCGGACATGGAGACGGCGCCCTCCAGCGCACCGCGCATAGCCCGGTTGGTGATGGGGAGCAGAGGCCATCGTTTGAAATAGGGCAGGGTACTGGCAAGTAGCTGGTCGGGAAAGAGAAGTGGGGTACGCTCTTTGCTCAGGCGGGCCTCCAGCCGGTCAGGGCCGTCTGGTTGGGCGAATAGAGATTTCAGCTCATCGTATTTCGCTGCATACCACAGGCCATCGGCGCACTGAACCAGAACGGTGGAGTCTTCACCGAGACCGCTGTATTGCGCAAGCGATTGAGTTGCGTTGGCGATTGTTTCAGAACCTTGCAAGACCGGTGCTATTACAGGTTGCATGGCATCTTCGATGTGCAGCTCAATTTCTTCGCGTTGCTCTTCCATGGAGGGCAGATAGAGGCCGTCCTGATGGGTAAGCATTTCAAAGACAGGGACAGGTTGGAAGCTGCGCGAGATAACGTACGCGATGGTATTGGCAAGAATGACGGGAACGATGATGGAGTAATTTCCGCTGACTTCGAGCACCATGAAGACCGAAGTCAAAGGCGCCCGAAGGAACGCAGCAAACAGCACACCCATGCCGACCAGCGCATAGGACCCGAGCGATCCGGTGAGATGAAGCTGGGGGAAATAGAGCTTCTCGAACGAGCCGATGGACGCTCCGAGCATGGCTCCAATAAAGAGTGTGGGTGCAAACATGCCACCTGGAGTTCCGCTGGAAAACGAGAGCGTTGTAGCGATGATCTTGAAGAGGGCAAGAAGCAACAGCATCTTCCAGGCAAACTGCGCATGCATAGCCTGGTCGATGGCACCGTATCCTGCGCCCATCACCTGCGGCAGGCCGAAGTATCCGATACCGCCTACAAGAAGGCCGGCCATTGCGGGCTGCAACATCTGTGCCCATGCAGGCTGGCTGCGCAGACGTGGACGAAGATAACCCAGTGCTTTGGCGAAGAGGAGCGACGCGATTCCGCCAAAGATGCCGAGAGCGGTATAAGCCAGGAGCTCGCGCGAGCTATAGGTGACCGTCGGGATGCGGAACATAGGCTCCGATCCCCAAAATGAACGCGCAACGACGACGCTCGATACAGCGCCCAAAACAATTGAGCCGAGCACAGCAGCGTTCCATTGGCCGATGACCTCTTCGATAACAAACAGGATTGCAGAGATAGGCGCGTTGAATGCCGCGGCCAGACCTGCTGCCGCGCCGACGGGTGCAAACAGCCGCAGACGCTCGCGCGACATCCCTATCCGACGGCTGATGAGTGAGGCGACGCCGGCGCCGATCTGGAGGGAGGGGTCCTCTGGGCCAAGGGAATGTCCGCCGCCGATGGCCAGCGAAGACAATATGAATTTTCCGACGACTGTGCGGAACGAGATGTATCCGTTATTGATGTAGAGAGCGGCCTTGGTCTGATTGACTCCGCTACCGCGCACCTTGGGAAAGACGTAGCGGGTGAGCACGGCAACGACCAGCCCGATGACTGCCGGAACGATGAGGAGTCTAGGCTGATGAGGGTTGGGAGCGGAGCCAAGCAGAAGTACCTGCAGCCAGTCGATGGCCATGCGGAACGAGACAACGAGCAGGCCGGAGATGATACCAATGAAAATCGAAAGCAGCAGAAAGAGCCGCTCTTCGCGCTCTGGCGCAATTGCCGTGGGATTGAGCGGCGCTACCGCGCTCTCCGTTTCGTGTTCGGTTCCAACCGCTCGGATGGGCGTCATCTGCGGTTCGCCTCCGGTGATTGCGCGAGTAATAGAAGCAGAGCGTCGTCTCCAGACGGAACGCCGCAGAACTGAGTGGCCTGCATCTCTGTGTCGTAGATCAACTGCACTGCGGCATCCTGTGCAGCCGGATCTCGCAACAGTGCTGCGCGACTAGCGGATGCTATATTGCCGGCCCAGTCCTGTTTAAGGCGCAGTAACTCTGGCGGCAGGCCAGTCGATGCATTGAAGCGGGCGACGCAGCCATCGAAACGTTTTCTTGCGATGGCACGGTCTCTAAGGATGCGCGAGACTCTTTCGGAGGGACGCAGCTTGTTGGATGGTTGCAGTTCAAGCACGCGCTTTGAGTTATTGAGCATAGTCTCAAGATCGCTTGAGGGGGTCTTGTTTTCACGAGGAGAGGTCTTGGCTTCGAGCGCACGCTCCAACAGCGAGTGCGCGGTGTCAAACCTGCCGAGCATGTAAGCTGCGCGGGCCGCGCCTTCCAGCGCTTGCTGGTTCCTGGGAGACTCACGGAGCGACTTCTGATAGAAGCTCAGGGCATTGGTCATATCGCCGGTTTGGAAGAGCAGGCCGGCGAGAGTCCGGTTAAGTGCGGGATCGCTGGGAGAGTTTCCAGCGGCGATTAAAAGTTCAATGCGAGCGGCGTTCAGGTTGTGTTGATCAATCAAATAGCGGGCGAGCTCAAGCCGAACGTCGCGCCGCCGCACGACACCGTCACCTTCCCATGTGCCGTAGATTGAGGCCCGATAATATTTGATGGCATTCTTGGGGTCATTCTTTTTTGCGGCGAGCCGTGCCAGTTCCAGATTGATGAAGCCATCGCCGGGCTGCGTTACCCATAGGCTCATGAAGTAGTTGGTTGCTTCGTCGGTATGGCCTGCCGCTTCGAGGGCTTGCGCCAGGAGCAACTGGTATGCGCGGGTGTCCGGAGCATAGGACAGGCCGGTACGAAGGGCGACGATTGCCTCCTGCGGCTTGCCTGATAAGAGAGCTTTGCGTCCGCGCTCTGACCAGCGGGTTGCCAGTTCGGCCCGGTGCGAAGTGAAGGAACGAAAGAGAAAGAGTGTAATGAAAAAGAGAACGATGGTAATGAGGATGAGCACAAGAAAGGTGAGCGAGTCGTGGATGACAAGCCGCCGCTTTGCCAGCGAAACCTCGGTTCTGCTCATAGTTTGGGGAGGAGCCCTGAACTCCTTATCGACGACCTTTCTTTTGTAGTCTATGGAATTTCGATGGGATCGGCCATTCGAGGCGGAGTAGATGGGAAGTTTGCAGATAACAGCGACACGGCAAAATTCTTCTAATTACTCTGCAAAGCTGTGCAATGTGCCTTAATAGGGACATTTCCATCTCTTGATCTATCCGCACCTGAAATTGGCAAGGAAATTGCAGCATTGGGCGTGCCGTTCGTTGGCTCGGCCCCGACTTGCATTTTGAGAAAGTTCAGGCGGTAGAGAATACGACACGAAACCGTTGGGCCCGTTCATCGATTTTCCGGTTGAAGCGCGCGACTTGATTTCGCGCCCGAGAATTATTTGCCTCATTTGCGGGACTTCACATATTCAACCCGGCCCCTCATCTATCGAAGGATTCAGTTCTCGGTTGCAGCTCTTAAGAGAAGAGAGGCAATAACGAAGCTGCGTCAAAACTGACTCACGCGCATACCTGCAATGGCTGCGCCTGCGGTCGCGCTCGTCCTAAAACATGCCCATGGAGGCAGCAATGAACAAACTTGTTTGCACCCTTGTTACAGCTTCATTTCTTACTGCCGGCGCAGCATACAGCCAGACAGTGCATCAGACAAACACTAAAGCCCCGCAGGCGATCAGCGACAACCAGATGGATAATGTGACCGCGGGCCAAACCGATACCTCCAGCGGCAGCGCAGGAGCGATCGCAGCAAATGGGTCGAGTGTCAACACTACAGACAACAGCAGCGTAAGCCTGTCCGGCAGCGCTCTGAATGGTGCGAAGGGAGTTAACGTTGTAAGCGCCTCCGGCAGCGCGGTCGCCAATGGAGTGAACGTATATAACGGCAGTCTGACCGCTGATCATAGCAATGATGGCGCGGACGTCACGCAGGGCAATTCTGTCGATCAGTCGGCGGCGACAGGAGCGAGCCTTACCGATTACAAGCGCGGCGCGAACAGCCAGTATGAAGATACAAAATCGTCGGATGTAACGAAGAGCAGCACAAATTCGACAAGCATCAACGCTTCGTACAATCACTCCGCGAGCGACAACCACACAAGGATGGAAAGTGGAGCGGCTGCGCACAGTTCAACGTACAGCACGACTTCCAGCAAAAATTCTGCCGAGAGCGCGAACGCCAGCAAGAGCGCCTCTTCGACCAACACAGCTTCCAGCACGGACAGTGCAACGAAGACAAGCTCGATGACCGATGCATCGACCTCCAGTGCAGCCAATACGGCAAGCAATGCGAAGTCCGCTGCATCCAATGACAGCGCATCGTCCAGCAAGGCGAGCAGCAGCAACGACACCTCGAGTCACAATGCAACAACCGCTACCGCTTCAGCTGGCACAAATGGGTCTTCCACTTCGGTGGGAAATTCCTCTTTCAGCAATCCATCCTCAAGTGGCGGAAGCACCTCGACCACATCCGGGAATGGAGCAGACAATCTGAGTGCATCGAAGGGTGCTTCCTCGAGCAACTCGACTGACAATAGCTCCGGTACAGCGACGGATGCGTCCAACAGCGCGCATCAGTCGGCGTCGGCCAGCAACTCCAGCTCGAATGCGAGCCAAGCTGCAAACGACTCGAAGTCGGCAAATTCGAGCGCAAACAAGTCTTCGTCGACGATGGCGCAGACCTCGAAGTCGTCGAGTGACAACAGCGCTTCGCAGAATGCCTCTGCTTCAAACAGTGCAAGCAGCAGCAGCACAAACACGGCGCACAACTCTTCCTGGAACCACAGCAAGAGCTCGTCGAGCAGCTCAACGACCAGCACGGCAGCGACGTTGGTGGCTTCGCAGTCGAAGTCGAAGAACAGCAGTAATGTTTCTTCCGACCATGTCACAAATAACATCCAGGGAGCGCTCAGCTTTGGTTCCGCCGCGGCGCAGAACATCGCCGTTGACGGTTCGAGCCTGACTGCGACGACGAACTCCAGCATTAATCTGGCGGGCAGCGCAGAGCAGAATGCGTCAGCGATTAATCTGGTGAACGCGGCCGGCAGCATGGTGGCCAACGGCGTGAACATTGCCCGTACGACCAACATGAACTCGACCCCGACCCTGAATCAAGTTAACAGCATCTCGCAGAGCCGCTAAGCGAGCGATGGCAGGGCAGCCCGTCTATGGGCTGTCCTGCATATTTGTTCCCTGGTTAGGAGGATTTATGCATCGCAACTTAGTGATCGCTGGTGTAGTGCTGCTTACTCAACTGGGTTTGGCCCAACCCCGTCAGAAGCCGAAACCCATGAGTGACAGCACGCTCGATAACGTTACCGCGGCAGGCATCTCTGCGAGCGCTTCCGCCGGAGTTGTGAGGTTTCAAGGAGAGGTGCCGACCAAGAATGGCCTGGTCGCCAGCGCAGGAACTCTTGCTGTGCAGAGCGGCCCGCTTACAGGAACATCCATCGGAAGCCTGACATTGAATGGCAACGCGCAGCAGAACCTGAGCTCGCTGGTCAACATTAACGCAGTCAATTCGAAAATTAATGTCCTGCTTAACCTGAACGTCAATATTAATTCGACGGTTGGTTCTATCCTCCAGTCGAACCTGAATGGAAGACATTGATGAAGCTTTCTGGGCGATGTTTTCGATTCACCATTGCGTTTGCAATGGCGAGTTCTACTTTGCTGCCAGCCTTGGCGCAGGGTCATGCGCTCAATTCAAAAGAAGAACAAGGTAGTAAGCCGATCCGAACGCTGAAGCAGATGCGCGATGAAGGAGTTGTCCGCCAGCGGTGGGACATGAGTTGTGGCGCAGCAGCGCTGAGCACGATTCTTACCTACGACTTCAACGACAATACGCCTGAATCGGCGATTGTGGTGTGGATTCTGCATCGTGTGAATCCGATTCGTGTTCGTTCGCGCGGAGGGTTCTCTCTGCTGGATTTAAAGCATTTTGCTCAGGCACGCGGATATACCGCTGAGGGGTTCAGCGGCATGTCGCTTGATGAGCTGGCTGCGGAAAAATCGTCTGTGATTGTGCCTATTCACTTTAAGGGCTTCGATCACTTTGTTGTCGTTAAAGGCGTGGTTGGAGACAGGGTCATTCTTGCAGACCCCGGCTTTGGCAACGTCACGATGAAGGCCGGCCGCTTTATGAAGATATGGAAGAACGGAATTGTATTTATCGTCCATCCTCCCGATCCCAGAATGCTGGCTCCTAAAAATGTCTCAGCAGCTTCGCGCATTATTCCCGATGAAACTCTTATTGCGCGCGGCATTGGCGTTCCTATTCCGGCGAACGCTCTGTACTAGGGGGAGGAGTGTTTCATGTGGCGGCAAGGATTGTTTTTGGGGTCGATTCTATTCTTGAGCACAATCTGCGCGGAAGCTCAGAGCACGGTTGCGGCATCATCTGAGCATCGGGAGGTTGCGGTCACACGGCCAGCGCCAGCGCCGATTGATCCGCGAATCGAACAGGCACTGCGAGAGCGCGATGCGATTATTCGCAATCTGCTGGAGCGAGTGCAGCAGTTAGAGGACCGATTGAATTCGATCAACGCTCCTGCAGGCACAGGCGGCGGGGCGCACATTGCGGAGACCTCCGCAGCAGTCTCGATGAGCAAGGCAGCTGCTGTCGTGAACAACGCGACCTACGACGAGACGGAGCGACGCGCGAGCGAAGCTCTGGACCAGGCGCTTCTGGTTCGTGGCGGACTACTGTTGCGGCCGGGGACGCTTGAGATTGACAATACGACCTCATACTTCAGCGCTTCGTCCGATCACGTGAATATCGACGGATTCGCATTATTGCCGATCCTTGTTGTCGGAGATATAACGTCGCAGCGCGTCAGAAAAGACATTCTGTTGCCGATGTTTACAACACGGCTCGGCTTGCCGGGGCGCTTTCAGATGGATTTCACGATCCCCTATGGCTATGTGCTGAACCGCACAGTCGATGCGCTGGGAGTAGAGACTTCGTCGAGCCAGTTTGGGCTCGGCGATATTCAGGCAGGAGTCTCGCGTCAGCTTACGTTTGAGCACGGACGCGTTCCGGACCTGCTGGCGAACCTTCGTTTCAAATCGGCGACAGGAACAAACTCTTACAGTCTTGCCAGTAGCGAGACCAGCCTTGGCTCAGGCTTCTATGGGATTCAGGGAAACCTGACGGCTGCGAAGTCGAGCGATCCCGTCGTCTTCTTCGGCAATCTTTCTTACACGGAGAACCTGCCTGCAAGGCATACGGTCCCGGCCAACGATCCGAATAATCCCGGAGCGACGATGGTTGGCCACTTCCGTCCCGGCAGCTCTGCCGGCTTCCAGATCGGATCGATACTTGCGCTCAATACAGAGACTTCGATGACGTTGAGCTGGGACCAGCGCTTTACGCGCACAACACAACTGAACGGAGTCGATGTGCCGGGTTCTTATCTGGTGGAAGGGACGCTGAGGCTAGGGACTTCCTATTTGTATGCTCCGGGGCGAATGGTTGATCTCAGCTTTGGTGTAGGTCTGACGCCGGACACGCCGAATCTGCAATTTTCTGTGGGGCTACCGTTCCGAAGATCGTTGTGGAAGCCACGATAAGAATCGTTTGAATATATAAATCTCGCAGATTGAATGGGATGCTCGATAGGGTACTTCTATACTGGTTTCAGCAGAAATTTTATCTGATGGAGACCTTTCTAATAGATGAAAACAGCACCCTCGCTCCCTCCTGAGCTCACTGAAGCGGAGGCCACCTCGCAGCCCGGTATTTTTACACGGCGGCAGGTTCTTCATAGTTCAGCCATACTGGGTGCTGCTGCCCTTCTGCCTGCGTCCTCGCTCTTTGCCAGGACAACAATTCCGATCAAGAATGCAAGACCGCTGCCGTCAAAGCGACGGTTTACCAGTCCTGCGATTGAAGCTGCCATTGAGCAGACAAAGAAGCGGATTGCCGATCCGCAGTTGGCGAAGATCTTTGAGAACTGCTTTCCGAACACGCTGGACACGACAGTGTATCCCTCGACCCGAAATGGAAAGCCTGACACCTTTGTCGTTACCGGCGATATCGATGCCATGTGGCTGCGCGATTCTTCTGCGCAGGTGATGCCGTATCTGCCGTTTGCAAAGCAGGATCCTGCTCTTTCACGGTTGCTGGAAGGTGTGATTCGACGTCAGGCGCACCTGATTCTGATTGATCCCTATGCAAATGCTTTTATGCCGTCACGGTCCAGCGCGCCGCTCTCGTGGTCGCTGCACGACAAGACGAAGATGTATCCGGGAGTGGGCGAGCGGAAATGGGAGATTGATTCACTATGCTATCCGGTGCGGCTGGCACATGCGTTCTGGCGCACCACTGGAGACGTGTCGCCGTTTGACGAGACGTGGAAACAAGCGGCATGGACGATTGTTCGTACCTTCCGCGAACAACAGCGTAAGACCGGCCATGGTCCGTATTACTTTCAGCGGCCTTCTTTGGTGCCGACCGACACGTTGATGCTGTCGGGTTATGGGAATCCGATTCGCCCGACGGGAATGATCTGCTCGATGTTTCGGCCTTCGGATGATTCCTGTATTTATCCTTTCTTTGTTCCGGCGAACCTTTTTGCTGTGGCTTCGCTGCACCAGTTGGCAGAGCTTGCAACCGGTCCTTTGTCTGATTCAAAGCTGGCATCGGAGTGCAAGGCACTGGCGGATGAGGTATCAGAGGCGATTGAGCGGTACGGAATTATTAATCATCCATCGCACGGAAAGATCTATGCCTATGAAGTCGATGGTTACGGCAACTATGTCTGTATGGATGATGCGAATGCACCGGGACTTCTGAGCCTGCCATTTCTTGGCTGCTGTTCTGCCTCCGATCCGCTTTATCAAAGATCGCGCGGCTTCGCTCTTAGTTCTGATAATCCATACTTCTTCCGTGGCAAAGCGGGAGAGGGTATCGGCGGCCCGCATATTGGGCTGGGCTATATCTGGCCGATGTCGATCATGATGCAGGCGTTTACGACCAGTGATACGGCGGAGATTCGAAGCTGCTTGTACACTCTGCGCAATACGACCGCTGGAACATACTTCATGCACGAATCGTTTCAGCAGGACAATCCCGCAGACTTTACTCGCGCGTGGTTTGCCTGGGCGAATACGCTGTTCGGGGAACTGATTATGAAGCTGGCGAATGAGAACTCGCCACTGCTTGCGGAAGACTACAGCAAAACGGCTTGAGAATCCTAGGCGATTTTTTGGAGGCCGTCTGTCTAAATTATGGCAGACGGCCTCAATGTTTAATTGGCGGCGGGAACCGTCTGTGGAGCAGCAGGTGCAGCAGTCTTCAGCACGATACTCTCCTGGTCTTTCGTTTCCATTTTTGAGTAGAAACTGCGCAGGTCGGAATACTCTTTGGGGAGAAAGATGTAATTTCCGAGAGCATAGTCACGCCGAATGATAATGCTGTTGGGGGTTGACGCAGCGGACATGTCATAAACCGCATACGTTTGCAATGGAACACTGATGTTGGATGGTTTTGATTCCAGAGTCCATGCTGCAGGGAAGATGATGCGAACGACGTCCTGACTCATGCTGGGATAATCGAAATAGACGGCAACAGTCCGTTTGTCGTGAGGAAATGCTGGCTTCGTGTTGACCTCGAATAGATCGGCAGGAATGAGCAGGCGCTTTCCAGTTGAAGAGCCGATCTGTCCTTTTATGCTAAATCGGACTTCGAGTGGTTTTTCGTAATCCGCTGGATCGCTAAGAGAGGTTAGCTCGACGGTGACTCCGGAGGGAAGCTCCTTTTCGACGCTGGTGCGGAGGTCGCGTTTCAAGCTGGTGAGATCCCCGGTAAGAAAAGCATGACGCCAGTGCAGCGCCGGCGATCCGGTATAGGACATTCTCACAATTCCAGTGACCTCTCCCTGCTCGTCCATTTTGAGATCAGCGATGCGATCAACATGGGAAGTCTTAAAGGATTCCGGCGGTGCGGTAGCAATGGCTGTCCCACCATCTACCTGGCGAAGGCCGGAAGCGGAGGAATGCTTCCACTCAAGATGACCGTAAGGACAATAGCGCGAGCCGGGATCGAAGAACATATCTTTGCCGTCGATGTTTACGATGGCGATATCGTCGTCAAGTTGGGACAGGCTCAGGTACATGGGGAGAAACAGGTTGCGGTCTCGATTTGTGACGGCCATGACATAGGCCTTCATGCCGGCGGCACGAGCCATTGCGACAAAGAGATCGGAGATCTGATCGCGGCTGCCGCGTTTGTTATTCCACACGTCATCGGTCGAATGGATCTGCTTCTGACCGTCCGCCTTCACTTCAGCCTTGGTACGTTCGCGGGTATAGTCAGTGTTTTCCAACTGCATAACCGCGGCATAGAGCTTACGCAGCTTCTGGTCCGGTGTGTCGGAAGGAGCGGTCAGGCTCTGCACTGCTGCCTTGACGGCAGAGCCAGGGCCGATGAACTTGTCGTGTGTCTTCGACCAGGATTTTCCTTCATCTTTCCAAAATTCTTCTCCGGTGCGATAAGGGCTGTAATAAAAGAGCACGCGATAGCTCAGGCTGGCGATCGGCGGCATGTAATCTTCCTCGGGCGTAGGAGGAATATTATGAACATCGAGATCAAAGACCAGGCGTCCGTCCGGCATCCGCTTTGAATCCAGTTTTGTATCAGGAGGCAGAATCGGCGTCCATGAGATGGTGTTTGTCAGCTTTCCATGGCCGTTATCCGTTACAAGGGTCTTGTCGGTCGGCTTCCACTCGTAATGCGCCTTACGAGTAAAAAGATCGGACTGGATATACCACCGCGGGGCCATAAAGTAGTTGTCGTCCAGATGCCGCTTGTAGCGGTATTCGATGATGCTTCCAACCTGTACATCGGGCAAGGTGAAGACCTTCGCCATATATTTTGTGCCGCGCCCTTTTTCGATCAGTTTCGAATAGGGCTTGCCAGTGAAAGGGATGATGGTCCCATCGGAATGGATGGTACGGCCTTCGATGTCGTCAACGCTGACACTGCCACCATCCTCGCTGCTCGCATAGCCCAGCTCGACATTGGCGTACTCTTTTCCTTTCTCGGTGAGTACCTTGAGACGCACATATGTGCTGAACATGTGAAATTCATCGATTGTGATTTCTTCACGGTCCAGATAGACGGCTGCTGCGCCGGGAACTTCGGGCTGCGAAGTCATCGACAGCTCTTCCGGGGTTGGCGTTGTCCAGTGGTCAGCATGAGCGAATGGCGAAGCTATACCAAGCAGAACGCCAACAGTCAGAGAACAGAGCGGGCGGCAGATGGAAAGGCGGTTCATCGGTTCTTCTTCTTTCTTCTCGGAAATGTAGATGCGGTAATCATTGTTTTTTCAGGACGGCGATACTCTGCTCATCCGCAGCAATTGCGCTGGCCAGTTTTTGCACATCGGCGTAACGATTTGCCGGGAGTGTAACTTCGCGAACGGTATAAGTGCGGGTGTAGTGCAGGACATCGCCCTGGACTGTGGTCGAACTTTCGTAGGAGGCAAAGTCGAAGTCGACTTTGACGGGCTCAGGAGTTTCATCGACGGTATATCCCGCTGGCAACTGAATATTGAAGTCGTCTGTGGCTTGTATGGTCTGTCGAAGGTTGACAGGCACATGCCGAACCTCGTGATCGGTTTCGAGGTCTTCGCTACCGAGCACGCGAGGACGAACCATCAGTAGCGGTCCAGTGATCTTGCCGAAATGATCGGCGTGCAGAGTGTATGAGGTTGTAAGGTTCTTATTGAGAGAGTCGGCATTATGTACTGCGAACGAAGAGACGGTAAAGGAAGAAAAGTCCTGATTGAGCACATTGTCGATGAAGTCGCTTTGCTCTTTCGCATCGCCCTTGGTGTAGAGATCGCGGCGCCGCTCGGAGTTATCGCCAAAGCGAGCTTCGGCAATGGTGCCATTCAGGGAGCCATCTGGTTGGAGTTGAAGATTCGCAGTGCGGTGAATCGTATTCAGATTGGGAGGCAGCACAGGAAGAGCGACGATCTCGCTCTGATTCCCTTCCATCAGCAAGCCATAACCGCCTTGAAGCTCATGCTCGAGTTGGCCAAATGGAGTCTTCTCCGAGGTGGGGTCGAAGATCAAATACCGGCGTCCTGATTTTGCGGTGATGACGCTGCGAAGCCTGGGCGAAGCATAGCCTTTGGGGATCTCGATTGCGGCAATCATGTGATCGCCTACAATCGAGGGCGAGTCAGGGTCAACGACGCCGCGGTGGATATCGACCATCATGAGCGCCGAATGAATATCTTCGCTGGAGAGCATGGCGGAGAGTAATGTTGCCTTGTCTTTGCAATCGCCATAGAGATTGTGAAAGATGTCGCCGGCAAAATGAGGCTGATAGCCGCCAATGCCCATCTCGATGGCGAAGTAGCGAACATGCTTTTGGACAAACTCGGCAATGGCTTCGGCTTTGTCGTAGAAGTCCGTCTTGCCGGCGGTAAGTTCATTTGCCTTTGCCGTGATCTCGGGTGTTGTTGCGAGGCGGTCTTTGGTGAGCGTCTGGTACCACTCGCCGATACTCTGCCAGGTGCCATCAGTGTGCACCGGCAGGCTGGCACTGGCATAATGCACGGTCATGCGACCCGTAAGCGAACCCTCAGATGGCCGCATTAACACATGGTCGAGGTTAATTGCGGGGACGTTGTCGATTTCCCACCGCCACCGTTGGTCTTCGAGATCGGCGACTTTAACCGGATTGTGGTGTGCCCAGACGGCCCCAAAGGTGAAGCCGGGAGGGAGCTCCAGAGTGAAGGTTTGGTTCAGGCTGGGCAGATCGCTCTGGAAGAACCACGTCTCCTCGGTGAGCATAGGCCGGACTCGCTGATCATACTCATAGGCGACAACACCTCCAGGATCGCGGCCTGGAGCTCTGGCGACCTTCACCTTATCGTCCTCAAAGAAATTGCCTTGGCCTGGATAGCCATATTCGACGATTTCGTTGTCTTTGAGTTCGTACTCGTGGCCGTCCGGACCGATACTCCAGATATGGAGCGAGTTAATTTTGGTGTCGCTGTCGAAGGGGACGACGACCAGGGCATCGTCTCGCCCTTGAGGGCGCAGGATTTTCACAACACGGCGGCGATGCTCAGTTGCGCGTCCATCCGGCGCGACCGAGTAGGTTGTGTCGTCGAGGAGGATAACGGCGTCCGTCTCGGCTGGATAAGCGGGAAGCTTTTGAGCGGCGGCGGTGCGCACCCAGTCCGGCACACTGGCCTGTTTAGCAAAGCAGACAGGGGGCGTTAAAACGCAGAGGGAAGCGGCGAAGGCAAGGCAGTATTGGCAGGCCTGGCGAACAAGTCGAACATGGAGTCGCATTGATTTCCTTACACGCAACTCTTCCGGAAGCTTAGTTAAGTCCAGCTTGCCAGTAAGGATGCGTGTGAGAGTTATACGGCGGCGAAAGGCCAATTTCAAGGAAAAAGTAATGCGCAGACCTAGAAGGTCTGCGCATTTTTATGGCAAAAGTTTTTCGGCTCTTTAGAATTCGAAGCGAGCATAGAACTGTGCCAGACGAGGATTGGTGAGCGTGCTGGTTGCATTCCCGAAGTTGTTCGGGCTGTCGATTCTTGCCGAGACCGACTTTGCATCGAAGCGCACGCTGTTGGTTACATTGAACAACTCAATTCCTGCCTTGACGCGCATATGGTCATTGACAGGGACCGTCTTGCCGAGGCCGGCGTCTTCTTCAAAGAAGCCATCGCCACGCAGAACATTGCGGCTTCCGGATTCGCCCGGCAGAGCGAAATCGAATGCTGCAACCACGGCGGCGGGATCTTTGAACTGCTGCTGAAGCTTGCCGCGGCCATGAGGAATCTTGCCAACCTGGGTTGCGAAACCCTGAATATCGTAGTTGGTTGGGAAGTTGTTTCCATTGTTGACCTCAAAGGGGAAGCCGCTGGTCCAGCGGATGATTCCCGTTGTCTGCCATCCGCCGATCAGCATATCGGCAAACCGTCCGATGTTTCCAGCGAAGCGTTGACCTCGGCCAAAGGGAAGGTTCCAGATGTAGTTGGCGTTGAGCTGATGCCGCAGATCGAAATCCGAGGGACCATAGAGCTGGTTCGGGTTCCAGGTATTGAAGATCTGGGCGTCGTTCGGAGAGCCGGATGAGCCGAGCCGCTCTGCCTGCGAGGTCGTGTCCAGCGACTTCGAGAAGGTGTAGTTGAAGTCGGCCTGCAGGCCAAGGCCGAACTGCTGACGGTAGGTGGCCTGAAGCGCGTTGTAGTTGGAGTAGCCGATTGACCGCCAAGCGTACAGGGCGGAGAACTGAGTGTTGTAGAAGCGGTTGGAGGGGTACGCTCCGTTGGGGTTGATGCCGGCGTCGGTTGCCGCATCCGGCATATCCAGAGCGTAAAGCGCGTTGGCTTCGTTGTAGAGGTTCTCCTGATAAAGGAGATAGATATTCTGGGTTGCGGTATAGCCCGGACCGAAACCGATGTCCACTCCATTGAGCGCACCGAATAGCTGCTGCCAGTAGGCAATCGGCTGGACCGAAGAGACGTCTACGCCATTTCCATCATTCGCACGGGCCATCTTCGACATCTGTGCCGCGGCGGCAAAGTAGGTTGTTCCTGCGGCGGCAAGATTGGTAGGCATAGCTACGTCTTCCTGCGCCAGTAACCGATGCGAGAAACGGCCAACGTAGGTCAACTCCAGCGATGAGCCGTTGCGGATTTCGCGGGCGATGGAGAAATCAACCAGATGCGAGTAAGGTGTTTTGACTGCCGAGTCTTCCGACCAGTAAATTGCACCGCTTGTCGGACCGGAGCGAACGGGAATTCCCGGGAACCCGACTTTGGGAGCCGCAGGCAACAAACTTTGTGGAACAGCGTTGACGCTGGTGAATCGCGGTGCTGTTGCCGCTTTCAGCACACCGGCGCTGGTTTCAAGAGTGGTGGCAAGTCCATAAGAACCTTCCGTGTCGAAGTTGTTGGCGATGGCAGCACCGAAGTGGTCATAGACCAGCGAATATCCTGCGCGAATACTGCTCTGCCCATTACCCAGAATTTTGCCCCAGAAGCCTGTGCCTGCATTCGGAGAGTAGGCAATAGCGAAACGCGGACCGATATTGCCCTTTTCCGGTGTCCAGTAATCGGGCTTGCCGTTGTAGCGGCCGTTGAGGGGGAAGCCAAGGTCTCCAGCGAGGCTGGCCGGCTGTCCTGCTGCTGCCAATTCGGCACGCTTGTTGACCCATTCGCTGAGAGAAAACTTGCCCGGTACGCAGGCGTCTCCGGAGATCTGGCATAGGCCAACCTGTGTGCCGCTGGTTTCGGCCGGAACCTGCAGATAGGAGTATCGCAAGCCAAAGGTGAGGGTCAGGTTGCTAAGGGCCTTCCAGCTATCCTGCGCGTAAAACTCATATTCGTTCCAACGGTAGTCGCGGTTTACCGGTGCGCCAACGGGAAGGGTCGATCCATCCTTGGTTGTGTTGTAGGTGATGCTGCCCTGATTGATGATGCCGACAATCCCCATCGCGCCACTGTTGTAGTTGGATTTATTGTGGCTGTCCACGGATGGAAAGCCGTATACCGCAGGATCGAACGCTCCACCACTGCCCGCCAGTGTGCCCGGATTGAGATATTGATACGTGCCACTGGCGTGGGAATACGAGAGCGCGTTGCTGGATGTGCGGCTTTCAATAAAGCGGATATTCGTGCCAAAGGCAAAGTTGTGATTGTGCTTCGTCCACGTGAGATTGTCGGCCAGGTTATAGACAGGCGCGACCGTTGAATTAGAAGAGGAAGTCGGAATCAGTGACGTGATGCCTTGCAAGGTGACGTAAGGCCCATTCAGAAGACCTTTGTTGCTAAAGCCCTGTCGGGTCAGGCCGAAGGCAAGATTGTTGACCAGGTTCGGATTGATGATGGCTGTATAGCCGGCAGCGAAGCCCTTACTGTTTGTCAGCAGAGTGTTGCTTGCCGGCTGTCCGGGGAACTTGGGGCCACCGGGCTCGTGATCGTTCTGCAGGTTTCCACGCCAGAAAAGAGTATGTTTGCCGTTGCCGAAGATGTCCCAGTCAAGGCGCGAAGTATAGGCGTTATAGCTGCGCTTGGTGACATAAGAAAAGCTGTAGCCTTCATTGTTCAGGCCGTCGCCAACGGTGGGATTATTCGGCAGGGGATAGGTATTCAGGAGGGCCAGAACTGCGGAATTCACGCCGATGTTCTGCGGGTCCATTGTCCTGATATTGTCTGGTGTCGCGGTATAGACCCACTGACCATTTTCCTTGTGGCACCTGTTCTCATCTACTGGCGCAGCACAAACGTACTTCAGATTACCGGCACGGTAGCTTGCAGTGGGGACCGTCGTTCCGTTGGAGGTGAAGCCCTGGGTATCGCGGCGTCCTTCATAATTGACGAAGAAGAAGGCGCGGTCTTTTTTGATCGGACCGCCCACGGAAGCGCCGAAGACATTCCGAATTAGTTTTAGCGGCACGTTCGGTTGACCATTGTGCAACTGTGTCTGCTTGTTGAAAAAATCGTTCGCATGGAAGATGTTGTTGCGGTTGTAGGCATAAACCACGCCGTGCAGTGCATTGGTTCCGCTTTTGGTGACAAGAGCAACTTGCGCGCCTGATGAACGGCCTTCGCTCGCATTGGGATTGCTTGTTGTTACGCGAAATTCGCTGATGGCGTCCTGCGAGACGCGAAGCACGCTGGTGAACGCATAGCCATTATTGATGTCGTTGACGTCGATACCATCGAGAGTGATGTTGGACTGATCTGCACGGCCACCGTTAGTTGCGCCGCTGCGCGAGTCGGTGCTGGTATTGCCGTTCGATGTTGTTCCGGTGTCCCGGTCGGTACGGCCCAGAAAGGTAACGCCGGGTTGCAGGCTTAACAGGTCGGGCACATTTCTGGCTTCGCTGGGCAGGTTCTCAATCTGCTGCGCGGTGAAGGCATTTCCGAGGGTTGCGTCGGTAGTATTCAGAATTGGCTGTACGCCCGCGCTTACCGTAACCTCGGCGGCAACGGTTGCAACCTTCAACGAGATATTGACAGTAGCCGGTTGACTGACCAGAAGCTGGATGCCGGTCTTTTTCGTCGTCGCAATCCAGGGGAGGCGACTTCGATGTCGTATTTGCCCGGCAATAACTGCGAAAACTGATACTCGCCGCTCTGGTTGGTTTTCCCAGTGCGGACGGTTCCCGTCGTTGTCAGAGTCAGAGTCACATCTGCTCCAGCAACACTTGCGCCTCCTGCATCGACGACGTGTCCGCCGAGCGAGGTTGTTGCCTGCGCCTGGGACATATGAGGATGAAGAAGAAACAGACTGCAAACAAAAATGAGTACTGCCAGTTTGAATCGCATGAAAAAGCCTTCCATCTTCTGAATAACTTCTCAAAACGTTTGAAGAACAGCGCAGCAAGGCCAGAGATCTGCCTGCATACGCCAGATCTGAATCCGACTGCTTTTGTGCGTAAGTTACCGCTGAAGCCACACGCTAGCACTCAGAGTGTCATGTTGAATATCAATGTTTTATCAACATATCATGAATATTTGTAATGGCTTAGGAGGCAGCGATGGCGCTCTTTTTCGCCTGCGTGACAGTCCATTGCGTAAACGAGGACGTAAGTTGAGATGAGGCTTTGGACTCGGGTACGACCAGATAATAAGAGTTTGTACTGCGAAGGGCCTGGTCAAAAAGCATTACCAATTTTCCTGAAGCAAGCTCCTCTTCAATCAAGAACTTCGGCAGCAGAGCGATACCCAGATCGCAGACAGCGGCCTGGGCGATCATGGTGAACTGCTCGAAGCGAGGCCCACGGAGAGCATGGGCATTCTTCACTTTGGTCATCTCGAACCATTCGGTCCATGCTGCCGGACGGGTCGTCTGATGCAGCAGAACGGTCCGGGCCAGGTCAGAGGGCTTTTTGATATGTTGTTCTGCTTCAAACTTCGGGCTGCAAACGGGGACGGTGTCCTCGTCCATGAGATGGTGCGAAATGGCGCCGGGCCAGTCTGCAGAACCGTAATGAATCGCAGCGTCAAACGGTTCTGCCTCGAAGTCGAAGGGCACCAGCCGTGTCGCCAGATTGATGGTGACTCCGGGATGCTTCTGCACAAAGTTGTTGAGACGAGGCATCAGCCATCGGGTAGCGAAGGTGGGTAGCACAGCCAGATTGAGCAGATTGGGGTTGCCGCCGCACGCCATCACTCGGCTGGTGGCATCTTTTAGACCGCCCATCGCTTTGCTGACGTCATTCAGGTACAGCTTGCCGGCATCGGTAATAATGACTCGCTGTCGCACACGCTCAAAGAGGCGAACATCCAGCAGCGATTCCAGTTGGTGAATCTGGCGGCTAACTGCGCTCTGGGTCAGGTTTAACTCCTGAGCTGCGCGGGTTATGCTGCCGTGTCGGGCAACGCTCTCAAACGCTTGCAGGCAGGCAATCGACGGAAGGATGGTGGTCATGCAAAATTCTCATCAAGTGCTGAAACTATATCATTTTACATTTGCCTGATGGAGTTATACCTCTATAACTTACAGCGAACTGCTGCGTACAGCGAGGTGAAGACAATGAAATCAAATAATGGAGTTCTCAAGCAGGTTGTCGAAAAGATTGTCGGTCCGGAACGGACGGAACGCCTCTTCAAGGCTCTGGTCATTCATCCGGCGCTCGCCGAAGATGCAGGTCCTGAAGTCTCCAGAGCCGTCATCGCGCAGGCGCTCAATATGTTGCTGTTTGAGGACCTTCTTGTTCGTGTACCGGCGGCAAAGCTTTATGTCGATCGCTGTCTGGAGAGCGGCAAAACGGTGATGCACGATCATGGCGCTGTGCGCACCGTCGCCCTGAGCGGTATGGGCGCGCTGCCTGCAGGCGAAGCGGCGCTTACCCGTATTCTGCGACCGCTGGGCTATGCACTCAACGGAGTGTATCCGTTGGAACGTCTGCGCATGACGGGCCGCTCGCACGCGCAGGCCGACTATCCGGAAGATATTGCGCAGTTCTTTATCAGCGAGCTTCACCCTGAGCGCTTCTCACCAGAGTTTCTGGCGGCGGTTAAGCGCGTCACTTCCACTTCGGTCGATCCGGTAACTCCTGTTGCGCAGGGGCTGCTGAATAAACTTGAAGAGAAGCATTCGCTCACCGTGGATGAAGCAGCGACGCTTCTGCCGATTCTGGCGACGTGCTTTGGCCGTCAACATCAGGAGGCCATGCTCTCCGATTATGAGATTCTGCTGGCCGAATCGCCGGAGATGGCCTGGATTTCGACGGAAGGCAATGCCTTTAACCATGCTACGGACCGTGTCCCGGACGTGGATAAGCTGGCGGCCGAGCAGAAGGAACTGGGCCAGCCCATGAAGGCGGCGGTCGAGACTTCGCAGTCGGGCCGTGTCCGTCAGACCGCGTACCTTGCAGCGCGTGTAATGCGGACCTTCCGCACTGCCGATGGAAAGACGATAGAGAAAGAGGTCCCCGGCTCTTTTTATGAGTTCATTACCCGGCTGCCGCTTCCGGAAGAAGGTGGCAAAAAGGGACTCGATCTTAGCTTTGACAGCTCCAATGCACAGGCAATCTTTAAGATGACTGCAAGCGGGGATCAAAAGACTCCCGCTGCGAAGTCATAGAATAGGCTGAGGAAGCTCTGATTGATCTCCGCCGTTGTCCAGGGGGCTAAAGCCCCGATCTATTTCAGATGTCATACGGCACGGCTGAAGCCGTGCCCTTAACGAGCCGGGAATTTAATCAGAGCTTCTCTAAAGCACTCTGGAGAGCAGCGCCATTCATGTCGACGTCCCCTTTTGTTCTTCTGCCGAGTTCGCATGCCCACATTCACGAACAATTTCCGCAGGCGGCGGAGCTTGAGAAGCGCCTGCGCGCCAGTGTGCGAGGTGAGGTTCGCTTCGATGCTGCCGCCAAGGCCCTTTATTCCACCGACTCATCGAACTATCGGCATCTGCCCATCGGCTTGGTCCTGCCACTCGACGAAGAGGATGTTGTGGCCGCAGTTGCAGTTTGCCGCAGTCTGAAAGCGCCGATTGTCTCCCGTGGCGGAGGGACCAGTCTTGCCGGGCAGTGTTGCAGTGCTGCGGTGGTGGTTGATTTTTCGAAGTACATGAATAAGATGGGCCCGGTCGATCCGGTGAAGCGCACGGTGCATGTGCAGCCAGGTATTGTGCTGGATCGCGTGCGCGAAGCGGCAGAGAAGCACGAGCTTACCTTTGCTCCAGACCCGGCGACGCATAGCCGCTGCACGCTTGGCGGCATGATCGGCAACAACTCCTGCGGCGTTCATGCGCTGATGGGAGGCAAGACGGTCGATAATATCGAGTCGCTTGACCTTCTGCTCTACGACGGCACGCGCATGACCGTTGGCCCTACGACAGAGGCCGAACTGGAGCAACACATTGCCGGCGGAGGCCGCGTTGGCGGAATCTATGCCGGCCTGAAACAGCTTCGCGACACGTATGCGGAGATGGTGCGGAAGCAGTTTCCTCAGATTCCGCGCCGCGTTTCAGGCTTCAATCTGGATGACCTTCTGCCGGAGAAGGGATTCAACGTCGCGCGTGCTCTGGTCGGTAGCGAAGGCTCATGCGCCATCATCCTTGGCGCCACGCTGCAGTTGGTCAAGAGTCCGCAGTTCCGAACGCTGGTTGGCGTCGGGTTTAAAGACATCTTTATCGGGGCAGACCACGTTCCCGAGCTGCTGAAATTCAAGCCGATCGGGCTCGAAGGTATGGACGGCCACCTGCTCGATGCATTACGGCAGAAACACAAGCTGCTGGATGATCTTGAGCTGCTGCCCGAGGGCGAAGGATTTCTTCTGATGGAGTTCGGGGCTGACAGCCAGGAAGATGCCGATCGGCAGGCCAGAGAGTTTAGTGAGGCCCTGAAGAATTTTGAGGCGAAGCCCTCCTGCCGCATCTATACCAAGGCTGAGGCACCGCGCGTATGGCATATCCGCGAATCAGGGCTAGGCGCGACCGCCGTAGTTCCGGGCAAGCCGATGCGCTGGGAGGGCTGGGAAGACGCTGCGGTCGATCCGGCGCGGGAAGGTTCGTATCTTCGTGCAATCAACGAGCTGATGAAGGAGTTCAACTACTCCAGCCCGATGTATGGACACTTCGGTCAGGGCTGCGTTCATATGCGGTTCGACTTTGATTTCGAGAGTGAAGCGGGTATTTTGAACTTCCGCAAATTTATTGATCGCGCTGCCGATATTGTTGTGGCTCATGGCGGTTCGCTTTCCGGTGAACATGGCGATGGGCAGGCCCGCGCTGCTTTGCTGCCCAAGATGTATAGCCCGGAGCTGATCGAAGCGTTTGCTAAGTTCAAGCGTATCTGGGACCCGGAAAACGGGCTTAATCCCGGTAATCTGGTCGATCCGCGGCAGCCGCACGAAAACCTCCGCCTGGGCGCAGACTATAAGCCCTGGGAGCCGAAGACGCACTTTGCCTTCGCGGAAAATGGAGGCTCATTTGCTGCCGCGACGCTGCGCTGCGTTGGTGTGGGTGCCTGTCGCAAAAAGGACGCAGGCACCATGTGTCCCAGTTTTATGGCAACCGGAGAAGAGGCTTACTCGACCCGAGGCCGTGCTCATTTGCTGTGGGAGCTGATGCAGAATGAGATTCTGCCGAACAAGTGGGGTAATGAGGAGGTAAGGGAATCGCTCGATCTGTGTCTCTCCTGCAAGGCGTGCAAGAGCGAGTGTCCCACCAGCGTCGATATGGCGACGTATAAGGCGGAGTTTCTCTCGCACCACTATGAGCACGCCGCGCGTCCGCTGTTTCACTACGCCTTCGGACGCATCGACCAGTGGGCGCGGCTGGCTTCCATTGCGCCGGGTTTGGTGAACGCGCTGAACAACGCGCCAGTGATTGGCAGTCTGATGAAGTCGGTGCTGCACATTCATGACAAGCGGACCTTTCCGCGATTTGCCAAATCGTTTGTGCGCGAGCGCCGCAAGCCGCAGATGGCCAGCGGCAAGGAAGTCTTCCTCTGGGCCGACACCTTTAATAACTACTTTCATCCTGCGACTATGCGTGCAGCTTATCAGGTGCTGACCGGCGCCGGCTTCCGTGTCGGCCTGCCCGGCCAGCACATCTGCTGTGGCCGGCCGCTCTACGACTTCGGCATGCTGGACACGGCAAAGAAATATCTGCTCAAGGTGCTCGATGTGCTTGCACCGCAGATTGCAGCCGGTACGCCCGTGGTTGTGCTGGAGCCGAGCTGCGCCTCGGTCTTTCGCGACGAGCTGACGAACCTGCTGCCGAACGATCCACGTGCTGCGAAGCTACGCGACCAGACGTTGCTGCTGAGCGAGTTTCTGGTTAAGCACGCGCCGGATTATCGGCCGCCGCAGATCGAGGGCAAGATTATCGTCCATGGCCACTGTCATCACCATGCAACGATGAGCATGAAAGATGAGATGCAGGTGCTGCGCGCCACCGGAGCAGACGTGCAGCTTCTCGATTCGGGTTGTTGTGGCATGGCGGGACCCTTCGGCTTCGAACAGGACAAATACGAGGTCTCGCAGACGTTGGGTGAACGAGTATTGCTGCCTGCGGTACGCGACAATCGGAATGCCATCATCGTGAGCGATGGCTTCAGTTGCCAGGAGCAGATTACCCAGAACACAACGGCGCGTCCGCGTCACTTAGCCGAGGTACTGGCCGGGAAATAGCTCCTGCCATTACCCATGATCAGGAAGTTTTTATGAGCGCAATCAAAAAAGAAGTCGAAGCGATACTCGCCAAACTAGGCGTTCCTGCTGCTGCATATACAAAAGGCACTCTGGACTCGCATTCGCCGATTAATGGCGAGTTGCTTGCGCAACTTCCAGTTACAACTCCGGAAGCTACAGCAAAGGCCATCGAAGCGGCGCACAAGGCTTTCCTTGAGTGGCGCACCGTTCCCGCACCGCGCCGTGGTGAGCTGATCCGCTTGCTTGCCGAAGAACTGCGCGCGGAGAAGGAAGCTCTTGGCCGTCTGGTCACGATCGAGACGGGAAAGATTCTCTCCGAAGGCTACGGCGAAGTACAGGAGATGATCGACATCTGCACCTTTGCAGCAGGCCTGTCGCGTCAGCTTGCAGGGATTACAGTACCTTCCGAACGCGCGAAACATCGCATGATGGAGACCTGGCATCCGCTTGGAGTCGTAGGCATTATCTCTGCGTTCAACTTTCCTGTTGCCGTCTGGAGCTGGAATGCTGCGCTGGCGCTGGTCTGCGGCAACTCGGTGGTGTGGAAGCCATCTGAGAAAACTCCTCTTACTGCGCTGGCAACGCAGGCGATCTTTGAGCGTGCCGCAAAAAAGCTTGGCGATGTTCCCGCAAATTTATCGACATTACTGATTGGCGATGTTGAAGTTGGCAAGCAGCTTGTCGACTCGCCACTGGTTCCACTGGTCTCAGCCACAGGTTCAACTGCGATGGGGCGTGCTGTCGGTCCGCGGCTTGCCGGACGATTTGCGCGAGCGATTCTTGAATTGGGCGGCAATAATGCGGCGATCGTCTGTCCTACGGCGGACCTCGACCTTACATTGCGCGGGGTAGCTTTTGCCGCTATGGGAACAGCGGGGCAGCGCTGCACAACATTGCGCCGCCTTATCGTTCATGAGTCTATCTACGACAAGCTCGTTCCTCAGCTCAAGAAGGTCTATGGCTCCGTTGTCGTGGGCGATCCACGTGAGCCGGGAACCCTCGTCGGCCCGTTGATCGATGAGCAAGCCTTTCACGCCATGCATCAGGCGCTCAGCGAATCTCGCGACGCCGATGCGACCATCACCGGAGGCGAACGCGTCCGGCAGATGGAAGATCCGGAGGCCTTCTACGTTCGTCCAGCGTTGGTTGAGATCTCACATCAGGCCGAGGTCGTCCGTCACGAGACCTTCGCCCCGATTCTCTACGTGATGAAGTACAAAGACATTGAAGAGGCGATCGCGCTGCACAATGGAGTTCCGCAGGGGCTGTCGTCGTCCATCTTTACGATGAACCTGTGCGAAGCGGAGCTGTTTCTCTCTGCAACCGGGTCCGACTGCGGTATCGCCAATGTCAATATCGGTACCTCCGGTGCAGAGATTGGCGGGGCGTTCGGTGGCGAAAAGGAGACGGGGGGAGGCCGTGAGTCGGGCTCCGATGCGTGGAAGCAATATATGCGGCGCGCTACGAACACGATTAACTATGGTGCGGAGCTTCCGTTAGCACAGGGCGTAACCTTCGATATTTAGTCCTCAGATGCAGGTCAGGATGGCCCGTCCCACAACGCCGGTCATCTGGTCCTGCGCTGCCAGGCTTGTATCGAGCGCCACTCCGCGTAATAGCTTCAGCGAGTTGGAGAAATCCCATGCCAGATCGCGAGCGCGGCAGATGTTCCAGAATGCGAGGAGACGGCCGATTTTGCCGGTATCCTGTGCGACCAGACCAAGAAGCCCGGTAGCAAGCATCTGGAGAGCAGATGGCATAACGCGGTTCAGCAGCTCATTGACTGCTTCATAATCCATATGTTGCGGACTGTCGAGTGCAGGATCGATGCTCGATTCGCGGTTCGTTTCAATCAAGGCGAGTGCAAGGTCATGGTTGATATGAGCATTCATACCGGCCAGCGCAAACTGGATGCGGTCAATCCCAGCGTGATAGCGCATCTCCATCAAAGCGCTCCAGGATTGCGCGATCTTTTCTGATCCATTCAGAAACGCAGCAATGGCCCGGAAGTAAAATCCCGCAAAGACGACATCGAGACGTAGCAGCCAGACAGAATCCTTCCATCCCCCATCAGGCGGATTCAAATCAACCTCTTTCGTGACCATCATGTAGAGCCGGTTGAACCACTTCAAACCATCGTTATCGGGCAGAAGGGAATCGATGCTCTGCATCATCTTCAGTACATCGTCGATGGTCGCCGGGGCGGCGCTGCTTACGATGGCATACAAAAGTTGGTCCTGTTGGCTAAGCGGAAGCGTGCTCACGGGTACTCCTTTCCCAGACATTGCGTCAAAGAGACAACAGCTTCTTTCTGTTATTCCAGATGTAGGAACTTTAGCGTATGGCCGTTGACCTTTGTTCTAAATATCCTCTCGCGGTAGCATCTCTCTAACATGACGATCCTGCGCTCCAAGGCCATGCTGGCCCTCTGCCTAGCCTGTTTGCTTACTTTGTCCGCTTCAGCCCAGATGCTTGCCCGGCCAGGATGGGCCGGGTTTGCGCAGAAGTCGGAGGGTTGGTGGAAGCACTCGATCATCTATGAGGTCGAGCCTCATGGGTTTAGCTCCGAAGGCCTCAAGGGAATTACAGCGCGCCTGAACTACATCCACTCACTGGGCGCGGATGCCATTCTGTTGACTCATATCGCACCCGATACGGCGCATCCGCAGTCGCTCGATCCGGCTATCGGCACACTCGATGATCTGGATGATCTCAGCCGTCAGGCAAGCAGCCGCAATATGCGCGTTTTGCTCGATCTGGGCACATTGCCCGCAGGCACCGACCTTAATAGCCTTGCGCGGCTGTGGCTTAATCGCGGACTTGCTGGATTTCGCATCGCAGATGCTCAACAGGCTGAGCAACTGCGCAAGATTGCAGCATCCTATATCGGCCAACGTATCGTGATTGGCGATCTCGCGCCCGGAACCCAACAGGATTTGCAGCTCGTTCTCGATGCCAATCTTACGAAGATTAACCAGGCGACTGCGTCCGCTCTGCGACCTGAGCTGGAAGCGATTCAGGCAAACAAGAATCCGCTGCTGGTTGCGACCGATGGCCCGGATACTCCACGCAGCGCTACGCGCCTGGGGCCGAATGCCGCGAAGGTACTGGCTGCAATTTTGCTGACGACGCATAGCTCTTCGCTGCTTTATTACGGACAGGAGATCAACCTGACTGCAGCAACGATGCCATGGGGAGAGGTTGCCGCTAAGGTGCCGACGGCTAATCACAGGTCAACTCATCCAGCGCCTGCAGATCCAAAGAGCGTCGCAGGGCAGGATGCAGACCCTCACTCGGTGCTCAGTTGGTATCGGCAGTTGAGCGCGCTTCATCACAGCAACCGCACGCTCGATTCGGCTCCTGCGATCATGCTCAATCATGATGATCAGAATGTGCTGGCCTGGGTGCGCAAGCCGGAGGGAGCGTCGCTGCGAAATCCCGCGATTGTCGAGATATGCAATCTATCGGCGCAGCCTGTCCGTCTTTCGCTGAAGGACGATATACAAAAACTGCACCTGCGCGGCAATTTTCTTCGCACAATCCTTCGGTCTGACAATGGGATGGGGCCGATGTCGCTGGATTCGATGACCATTCCGCCCTATACGGTCTATATCGGAGAGCTGCGCTATTAATGCGAGAAAGGCTGGTAAGAAGCACTGGCGATTTCGTGGTGGGCCCGGAGGGATTTGAACCCCCAACCAAGGGATTATGAGTCCCCTGCTCTAACCGTTGAGCTACAGGCCCGAAAGGTAATTTTGCGTTGTCTGGGCGACTTTTTTGATTGTAAACGTCTTTAGAGCCATTCAGATTCTCTGGAAATAGCGAAAGAACACGAGGGGCCATCTAATTTGCTTCCGTAGCCTTTGAAAGGAACAGAGGAAGCTACCCCGGAGCGTCTATTTTGCACATATTGTTGGAAACTCCGGTAATCTAAAGAGGCTTATATATCCAGCAGACAGGCGGCAGAGCTTCAGCTTCATTATGGGTAAAGACGGGAATTTTGCGGGCGTGAACGTGGCATATGGAATGCGGTTTTTAAGGTTGCTCGGAGGATGGCCCCTGGCGCTGTTGATCTTCAGTTTCCTCCTTGTTGGTTCTGGTGTGGGCTATGGCCAGAGCACACAGCAGCCCGATCTATTTCCCAATCAATATGGAAATCAGGGACAGCTTCCCCTGTTTCCACAGGTCTTTCCTTCTACTGTTCCTCAATCGGGAGCGGTGTATTCCGGTAGCGCCTTACCTACCTCTTTGCCCAGTACGACTGGAGATGTTAATAGCCCTGAGCTAACGAACTCGTCAGACAACTATGAGTCGATGCGGAATATGACGACTCAGGTACAGCGAATTCAGCAGGAATCGCTGCGGAACCAGGAAAGACTTACAGGTAATCAGGCAGGGAAAGCCCCCCTTACCGATTTTCAGCAGATGGTAGTTGCAACGACCGGCCGCACATTGCCGATCTTTGGGGCATCGATCTTTTCTGGCGCTCTACCTTCAACCTTTGCACCAGCTGCAGATATTACGGTCACTCCGGACTATATTATTGGTCCCGGCGATGAGTTGCGTCTGCAGGTGTGGGGACAGGTTAACCTGCGCGGAGCATATGCCGTTGACCGCACCGGCTCTATTTCACTCCCGGGTGTGGGAGCCGTGCATGTGGCTGGATTGCGCTTCGACCAGGTAACGGACTTTCTGCGCTCAAAACTGGCAACGATCTATCGTAATTTTGATCTGAACGTGAATATGGGGCAACTGCGCTCGATTCAGGTTTTTGTGGTTGGTCAGGCACGTATGCCGGGCAGTTACTCCATCAGTTCTCTCAGCACTCTTCTTAACGCGCTGTTTGCCTCAGGCGGCCCACTGCCACAGGGAAGCCTTCGTAACATCCAGTTGAAGCGTGGCGGAAAGACGATTGTCCATTTCGATCTTTATGATCTGCTGCTGCATGGCGACAAGAGCAATGACGTGCAGCTTGCCCAGGGCGACGTAATTTTTATTCCTCCTGTCGGCGCACAAATTGCTGTCGCCGGTAGCGTTCACAATCCGGCAATCTATGAACTGAAGGGCGAAACAACGCTTCAACAGGCCCTGCAGCTAGCAGGCGGGCGGACAAGTATAGCGGTCGATTCGCAGGCCCGGATTGAACGTATCGACGACCACTCTTCGCGTAGCATCATGGAGGTCAGCCTGCAGCAGCCGGGGGCATTCCAGTTGCAGGATGGAGACGTCATTACCATCAATGCCATTGTCGATCGGTTTAAAAACGCGGTTACCCTGCGTGGCAATGTCGCCAATCCGGGACGCTATGTCTGGCATCCCGGCATGAGGATCAGCAACCTTATCCCCAATAAGGACTCGCTAATTACGCGGCGTTATTGGCAGAGACAAAATGACCTGGGACAGATGCAGCTCAACTATGACCCGGAAGTCAAGCGGAACGCGCACGGTTTTGTACAGCCTGTAAATCCGCCTTCTTCAACAACGTCCGCGGAAGCAATGCAAGATCAAGGCAATGCACAGGCCCCGATGGCTACTCCACAAGGACAATTAGTTGCTCCAGCCTCAAACGTGCCGCCGCCCAATCAGCCAGCCAATACCCCACCTGTAAATGCAAGCACCAGTACGGGCGGTAACTCTGTAGGTGCAGCGCTCGCTGAAGGAATCCATCGATTCCCTGTGCGAACAGATGTAACGCTCAGCGCTCCGAATATTGACTGGAGCTATGCAGTTATCGAGCGACAGAGTTCCAGAGATCTAAGCACGTCGCTGATTCCATTCAATTTGGGCAAGTTGGTTCTTGATGGAGATCAATCGCAAAATCTTGAGCTAATGCCCGGGGATGTAGTAACCATCTTTTCGACTGCAGATATACGTGTTCCAACTTCCGAACAAACGCGCTTTGTACGTTTGGAGGGTGAATTCGTCAGCGCTGGCGTTTATAGTGTCGCACCAGGAGAGACCCTCAGGCATCTATTGCAGCGTGCAGGCGGATTCACGCCGGATGCCTACCTCTATGCGTCAGAATTTACCCGCGAATCGACGCGACGCGTGCAGCAGCAGCGTTTGAATGAATATGCTGACCATTTGGAGACGCAGGCGGCGGCAGTTTCTGCAGCCGGAAATGCGGCAGCACTCAATGCTGCCGATGCTGCAGCAGCAACCGCGGCGGCGTCGGCGGCGCAAGCCGCGATTGCTCAGTTGCGCCGGTCTCACCCCAATGGAAGAATTGTGCTGCAATTGAAGCCGGACAGCCGAGGAATCGATAGTGTTCCGGATTTGCAACTCGAAGATGGCGATACATTTATTGTGCCGCGAGTTCCTGCCAATGTCAGCGTGGAGGGTGAAGTTTATAGCGCGAACGCTTTTCTCTACAAGAGAGGAAGGCGGACGACCGACTACCTCCGCGAGGCTGGAGGGCCTGATCGCCAGGCAGATATGAAGCACGCATTCATCCTGCGCGCCGACGGGTCAGTCTATAGCCAGCAGTATGGAAACATTAAACATGCCACCATCTTCCCAGGCGATACCATTGTGGTTCCTCCGAAACTTCAACGGACCTCAATTCTGCGCAGTCTGGTCGATATTGCCACTGTTGTTGGTCAGTTTGGTATCGGTGTAGCGGCTATCAATGTATTGAAATGAAGAACGCGATGAGTTATGCATTAGATTCCAACACGACAACGCCTGACAGCATTGAAAGCAATAAGATGTCAGAAGCAGAAATCAAGCCGCAATCGGAACTCGACTTATTTACGGCGGCTCTCCTGGTTCGAAAGCATCTCCGTCGCAATCTCTTGTTTGCTGCGGTGGGATTTCTGCTAATGCTTGTGCTGATGCTCATTACCAAAGTGAAGTACTCAGCAACTGCCGTACTTCTCGTTCCGCAAAACAGCTCGTCCATGTCCTCAATGGCATTGCAGATGGCGATGGGTGGATTGGGGTTGGGTGGAATGAATGTATTAGGGGGCGGCCAATACCTGATTTATGAAGATATATTACGCAGCCGCACTGTAGCAGATCGCCTGATTGAGCAATATCACTTAAAAGAGCTTTATAGGGCAAAGGATAGAAAATCAACCGAGAAAATGCTGGCATCCAGAACCTCGCTCGTTAGTGAAAAAGAAGGTTTGATACGTGTAACGGTAGAAGATACGGATCCGAAACGTGCCGCTGACATCGCAAATAGTTATCTTTCAGAGCTGGACAAAAGGAATCAAGAACTGGCGATAACATCTGCTAGTCAACAACGTGCATATTTTGAACGTGAGATGGTGAAGGAGAAAAATGCGCTTGAGGATGCGGAGGTTGATCTAAAAAGGACCCAAGAGCAGGCAGGTGTATTGGTTCCTCAAACTCAGGCCTTGGCACATTTGAACGCGATAGAAACGACGAGGGCTCAGATCCGTTTACGACAAATTGAACTGGGTTCAATGATGCAGGGCGCAACGAGCCAAAATCCAAAAGTAATACAACTGAGATCCGAGATTAATGATCTGGAAGCACAATTGAATGCCATGGAAAAAGGCGGCGGTGGCCCTGGAGTGGGTACGCCTACGTCCAAAGTCCCGGAGATTTCCTTGGAATATTTGAGGAAAGCTCGTGAGGTCAAGTTTCACGAAACGCTCTTTGAGCTACTGGCTCGACAGTACGAGCTTGCAAAGCAGGAGGAGGGAAAGACAATCTCGATGATTCAAGTGCTCGATAAGGCGATTCCTCCTGAACATAAGTCCTGGCCGCCTAGAACACTCTTTTGTCTACTCGGCTTAATAGGCGGAGCGATTCTAGGAGTTATCTATACGTTAGCTGAGGAATTTTTCAAGACAGTAACAAGAAATCCTGAGAATAAAAGAAAGTATCAGGAAATTCTAGATGCCTCAGGCAATTGATCTTGTTCTTACCAGGCTTCATTCAATCTAGTAAAGAACATATTTCAATCAAATTGAATGTGCAGGATGTATTCGAATGAAACTGATTCATGGCCTATTTGCAATCTGTCTCTTTACGGCCTCATTCGATATTTTTTTGGCATTTACGCTTGGCGGTACTGTCCGAATTGCGCAACTCATCATGATTTTCGTTTGCCTTGGGGCACTCGCTAAAGCCGTCCAGGACAAACATATATGGTGGCCAATAGGTGGAACGTGGCTCATTCTTTGGTGCTTTGTTCAGATAATATTTTTGCCGCTTAGCGTTGATATTGCTTTTAGCTTACGCTACCTGCTTTTCTTGTTCTTTACTGTTGCCGGTTTTTATGCTGTTGTTCAGTTGTACGCCAGAAGTCGTTATCTTGAATCGTTGATGAAGTTATATCTCTGCTCTTATGTATTTGTTGCGATGTTTGGAATATTTCAATTCCTAACTCCTCTCTTGCATCTGGGTCACTATTTGGTCGCGCAATGGATTATTCCCAACCGCCTGGCACGAATTAATGGATTTTCTTACGAGCCATCCTATTACGCAACATATCTGATGATGGGTTGGATCATGCTTGTGGATTTGAGAATCTCAAAAGCCCGTTTGACTTCTAAATGGCAGTGGCAATGGTTGACAATCTTTGTGGGAAGCACGCTCTTTTTGTCTACTAGTAAAACCGCATGGATATTTATGACGGTAGAAGGATTGGCGAGGGGGCTTCCTTTGCTGTTTGACCGGTTGCGTAATCTAGCTGCCCGGTGGAGCGTTGGGCGACTGACAGTCAAAATTCCGCGCTGGAAGTTAATAGTGCTCTCCTCTGTCGGCGCTATCGGTGTAGTTGCTGGGTTGGCTGTATTAAATCGGGTAATGAGTCTGAGTATATTCCTTTCCGGTACAGGTCTGAATCACACTGGATCGTACTCCGTGAGTGAGAGGTATGAATCCTTTCTAGACACAGTGGCGGTTTTTAAAGAACATCCTTTTCTGGGGCGAAGTCTCGGTGGAGTATCGAGCAGAATTGCTCAACGTCATGGCGCCCCAAATGATGGGAAAACGTATTTAGGATTTCCCGTCATAGCTGAATTGTTTGCTGCAAGCGGCCTGATTGGGATTATCCCTTGTCTTATGTTTTTTGGATTAAACAGCGTAGGGATGTTTGGCTTGATCAAAAGGAAATGGCCTGACGAGAGAGCAAAATGGTTGCGAGCGCTTGTGCGAGCACTTATTTTTGAATATTTTATGCTTCTTGCGGATCAAAACGTCCTACGGCTCTATTTCTGGTTCCATCTTTCTATAATTGCAGCTATTGCATTACATCTACGCTATGAGCCAAAATTGCGGAGCTTCAAAGAAAAAGCATTTGCTGTGCATGCAGTGTAAGAATAGTCATGTCATTGCAAATCGCTACATAATCAGGAAAAGAAATGTCCGATAGCATCCTTGTGACCGGCGGAACTGGCTTCATTGGTTCCAATTTTGTACTGAATTGGCTATCGCAAGGACGAGGGCCAATCGTAAACCTCGACAAGCTGACCTATGCGGGAAACCTCGCCAGTCTTGCTTCGATAGAGGAAAATCCAGCCTATAGCTTTGTTCATGGCGATATTTGCGATTTTGATCTGGTATCTGAGCTCTTTCGAAAGCATCGTCCTCGCGCTATAGTTCACTTTGCTGCGGAGAGT
>DASRSR010000125.1:0-15157 GCA_035656355.1 Edaphobacter sp. | reverse complement strand
GTGAGGTGATATTCCATGTAATTCACCAGCGATGACGCCATATCGCCGCCGAGCAGGAGAATCCGGTTAGCTTTGTGGATGCGATGGGCAATCTTCAGCACCTGATGGAGGTCTACATGGTCGTGGACAAAGGCCAGATTCTGCTGAATCTGCTTTCGTGAGTCGCGCAGAAAGCCTGGCGTCTGCGCTGTATTACCAGTTGCTCTCATGCTGTCCAGAATGGTTGCGCTGGTGACAGACAGATCGTGTAGATAGTGCTGGAAATCCTTATAACTGGGAAAACCAAGTGCCTGGACGATGCGGACAATTGTGGTCGATCCTGTGCCGAGCCGCCGCGCCATATCCCGAACATTTAGCAGAACGAAATCACGCGGACTTTCGAGCACGGGCCGAATGATTTCCTGCCGTTTGCCGGTCAGATGATCGAGCGAGAGCGCTTGTGAGGCAGGAAAAAGTCCGTGGTCACTTTCTTTTATATGCCGCATAAGATTTGGCTTTTCCCGGTCTTTCCCTGCGTCAGTCGCTCGCAATTCTTATTCCCTCCGGATCTTTCGCAAGATGATTCCAGCGGTAACCCTATCTTCGATAGAAAATCTTCTTGACACCGGTTGAGCGTCGCGTTAACGTTACATCACTTTTGGAACATCTGTACCTTTTGCACCATACAATCCAGCTCTTTTTTTGAAGCGCAAACAGGATGCACAGATTCTCTATCGAATCGCAACAGGTTCGTTCCGCATTGACATGCGGCTTTGACAGTATTCAACCGATGGCATGGCTGTCTTTTTCAGGAGGTCCCCATGAAGCGAATTCTCTATTTGCCTATCATTCTGCTGTTCTCGATTGCGGCTATGGCGCAGACAACCAGCCGCATCGCTGGTGTGGTCACGGACTCGAGCGGAGCCGTCGTTCCCGGCGCTGCCGTAACAGCAATTCAGGAGAGCACGCACGTAACCTACAACACCAAGACTGGCAGCAAAGGGGAATACGTCTTCGACAGTTTGCAGGTCGGCAAATATACCATTCGCGTAACCAGCCCTTCTTTTAAAACTTTTGTCTCTACTGGCAATGTGCTGAGCATCGGTCTTCCTACAACAGTCAATGCTGTATTGGGAGCTGGATCCTCTGAGCAGACGGTCGAGGTGCAGGGTGGCTATGACCTGGTGCAGACGGAAAGCTCAGGCAACTTCGGCGGCATCATCGATAACGTGACCCTTACTCAACTTCCTATCGTCGGGACGCGCGGTCGTAATCCGCTGGGACTGGTCTCACTGATTCCCGGCGTGGTCAACAATGGCGCAAATGCCACCGGCGGCGGCGTCAGCGTCAATGGCTCACGCGACCGCGCCTGGAACTACATGCTCGATGGTGTTGACATTAATGAGAGCAGCGCAGGTGGCGCGGACAGCTCGCCGGTACACCTGAATCCGGACATGCTTTCGGAGTTCCGTGTCATTACCTCGAACTTCACGCCTGAGTATGGCCGCAACTCCGGGGGGCAGGTTGTGATGGTTACTCGCTCCGGTAGCAACAATTTCCATGGCAATGCCTTTGAGTTTTATCAGTCACCCTTTCTTCGTGCCAATAATCCGGAAAACAAGGGAACCATTCCTCCTCAGCCTCGCGGGCAGTTTGTGCAGCACATCTATGGCGGTTCGCTGGGCGGTCCGATCATCAAGGACAAGCTCTTCTTCTTCGTCAACGTAGAGATGCTTTACGCCCATCAGAGCGAACTCGTAACTCGTAGTGTCTATACTGCAAGCGCAAGGCAGGGTCTCTTCCGCTATGCCAATACGCCGGGAACAAGAAACAATCCCGCAGGGTCTGATTCCGAACACGGTGGCCCCTCGGTCGATATCAATGGCAATCCGATTGTTCCTTACGGCACCTACGATATGGTCGCCAACGATGCCTATCATATAGGCTTGGACCCGGCGGTACAGAAGTTCCTGGCCCTTACCCCGTTGCCGAATAATTACCAGACCGGAGATGGCCTGAATTTTGCCGGTTACAGTTTCGTCGCGCCTGCCACCGACAAACAGGTCGATACCACCTATAAGATCGACTACGTAATCAATGACCGCAACTCAATCTTCGGTCGCTGGTACTCGGGTCATCAGAACACCTATGCCGATGCCGTCAATGGTGGATTGCAGACCTTTCCCGGCGCGCCTGCCCAGGTCAACACCTTCCGCCAGCCCCGCAACCTGGCGCTCGGTTACCGCGCCACCATCACGCCGAATACCACGAACGAGCTTCTCGTAGGCATGAATCGTTTCGGTTATGTCTTTGAGAATCCAGCTCTCAAGGATTTCGCAAGTACGCCGTTCAACTTCAATCTGGTAGACCAGCCGCGCAATACTTACTTCGACAACAACCGCTATCTCACGACCTATCAGTTAATCGACAACTTCACCTGGGTGAAGAACGCCCACACGTTCAAAGCTGGCATCAACTTCCGCTATGGCCGCGAGATCGACCATCGCGGTTCCATCGGGTCCCTTGACGCGATTCCTCAGGTAAACTTCAGCGCTAGCACGAATCCGCTCGACCCTAATCGCTACAACACTCCCGATCCTAATAGCGGAACCATCGATACCCAGAACGACCTCCCCAACCTCGACTCTGCTACGAATGACTTGCTGGGACGAATTGGCAGTATTCAGGCAGGTTATGTTTCCAATTCAGATGGCTCCGCCTTCAAGCCCGCTGGCAGCATCAACATAATGGATACACGTTGGCCGGAGTACGATTTCTACTTTCAGGACTCCTGGAAGCTTCTTCCCAATCTGGTCATCGATTATGGTGTCCGGCTTGATGCGCGCATGGCGCCCCGCTTCAAAGGGGCACCGGGCCTGGTTCCCAGCGTTCCTCTCACCGATGGACAAAATGCCGGTGCCGACTTCTCCTTTGTTCCGGGCAAGTACTATAACGACGACTGGAACAACATTGGACCTTCCGTCGGATTTGCATGGGATCCCTACAAGAACGGCAAAACCTCGGTCCGCGGCAACTTCCGCATTGCCTATGATCGCATCAATTCCTTCTCGTTCTCGTCTACGGTCTTTCAGGGGATGCCTGGACTTACCTATCAAGTGACTGATACTACTTCGGGTGAAGACGGCAGCAGCGTAGGTATGCGCGCCCAGAACTGGCAGCCGCCCGTTCCGGGTACCACCCCGATCGCCTTGCGCACCCCGCCTCCTTATAGTCTCAACTCTCTTACGGTGGCCGACCCTCGCATGAAAACCCCAGCCGTGGCAATGTGGGGATTCAGCGTGCAGCAGGAGTTGGCGAGAGACACCGTTCTTACCATTAGCTATATAGGCAACCACGGTACAGCGCTTTACGGGGGCTATAACTCCAATCAGACGGAGATCAATAGCAACGGATTCCTCGATGCCTTCAAGACGATTCAGGCGGGCGGCGACAGTCCTTTGATGACGCAAATCATCTCATCGGACTCGCGACGTAAACCCGGCGAAAGTGGCGCTGCCTTTATCAGGCGCAACTATAACTCAACTTTGAACCTGAATAATGTGGCAGGGCTTGCGAATTCTCTCTCAATGCGTCTCCAGCATGGCGTCCCGCTAGTGGTCTCCTCCGGTCTGCCGGCGACGTTCTTCAAGCCGTATTCCCAATATCTGGGCGGTCTCAACGTTCTGCAGACCCGCGACTACTCCCGCTATAACGGCCTTCAGGTGCAAATCGAAAAGCGCTTCTCGAAAGGAATGCTCTTTCAGGCAAACTATGTTTGGTCCAAATCCGAGGATGTCCGCTCTTTCGATCCAACCTTTACCACCGTTTCCACTGGAAGCTCGCAGAGCGCTGCGGCTACTCCATTCGACTATCGTCATCCCCGCCTGAACTATGCGCCGTCTGATTTCGATAACACCAATACTGTGGCCGGAAATTTCGTCTACGATCTTCCCTTTGGTCGCGGCAAGTGGATTGGCAATGACTGGAACCGTGCAGTGGATGCAGTGGTCGGAGGTTGGGAGATATCGGGAGATGGTAACTGGTATTCCGGTCGTCCAATTACTTTCTACTCCGGCTCCAATACCTTCTCGGGTAGCGTACAGACACCGGCTTCGTGCACGGGGTGCAGCCCGAAGATGGGGCATATTCATCTAGACCCAACCAGTCATATCCTTACTTACCTGACTCCTGAGCAAAAGGCGAAGTTCTATGTGCCGGCAGCTGGTGAGTTCAGCAACCTGGGACGCAATTACTTCCGCCAGGCTGCTGTCTGGAATGTGGATGCGACACTCTCCAAGAACTTCACTACCTGGCACGAACAGTACCTTCAACTTCGTCTGGAAGCCCAGAATCTTGCGAACACTGTTTCGTACGACACATTCGGCTCGCAGAGCATTCAATCATCGGTTTTTGGTCGACTGAATCCTGCTACAGATGGTGTTGTCAGCAACAGCCCACGCCGAATGCAGCTCTCGGCGAAATATGTTTTCTGATCTCTGTGTAATGCAGAGGACTGCAAACGAGGTCCCGGTTCAGCCGGGGCCTCCTTTTTAGTTGGCTATTTCCCGAGTTGAAGGGTCTTTCTATATAGTGAGATTGCACCTTTCGACGTATGAATATCAGAGAGATAGCAAAAAAAGCCGGAGTTTCCACTGCAACCGTCTCGCGTGTCGTTAACGGCACAGCTCCGGTTGCGTTGCGAACGGAGCAGCGTGTCCGCAAAGCCATAGAACATCTTGGTTACTATCCCAACAGTCATGCTCGTACGCTGGGTTCAGGCAAGAGCCAAATGTATGGCCTCATCATCTCTGATATCAGCAATCCATTTTTTCCTGATGTTGTAAAACATTTCGAGCAGATTGCTGTCGAGCATGGTCAGGAAGTGTTGATTGCCAACACCAACTATCAGCCCGAGCGGATGAAGACCTGCGTTCGCCGAATGCTCGAACGCAAGGTAGATGGCGTTGCCATTATGACTTCGGAGATGGAACCGGAGTTGATTCAGATATTGAAGAATCGCGGTATTCCTATCGTGTTTCTCGATACTGGTGATGTCGGCCCTCAGATCAGCAATATTCTGATCGATTATGACCATGGAGTAGACATGGCTATCGATCATTTAACTTCACTGGAACATCACCGGATCGCTTTCGTCAGCGGACCTCCTTCCTTAACTTCGGCTAGAACTCGCCAGGAGGCATTTCTAAAAGCACTCAAGCGTAAGGGACTGAAATGCATAAGCGACTACGTCGGAGTTGGCAATCACCGCATTGATGGTGGACAGGCGGCGATGGAGCGGATGCTCGATCTATCGGTGAAGCCTACGGCTGTATTCGCATCCAATGACCTGACCGCGATTGGTGTTATTCGTGCAATCCATGCTGCTGGCCTACGTGTGCCAGAGGATATCTCCGTCGTTGGCTTCGATGATATTGAACTGAGCAGTTTTCTTGAGCCGCCACTTACTACCGTGCGCGTATCCCGCGCTGAGATCGGCACCCGTGCTTTTACGGCACTCTATACAGAGAATAAGAATTCTGGAGCGGCATTCAAAATTCAGGCAGAGCTTGTTGTTCGTCAGTCGACAGGGCCAGCCAGTATCAATCGATAATCGCTGTCTGGACGAATTTTACTAATTGCAGAGCATTTTTCATGTGTTCTTCAATTTATGTATAAAACTCTTGCATGTACGTGTTATTGTTTTTCTCGGTATGAAATCGATTACAGGAAAATTCTTATCATGATCCTCAGCAAACCCCGCCTTTCGCTCCTCGCACTTGTTTCTCTCCTGTTCTTCCTTCCTGGTACTACACCTGCGCAGCAGAGTGATCTTGCGGCGCGTCCTCCGATGGGATGGAACAGTTGGAACCACTTTCATCGCAAAGTTGATGACGCAACGATTCGCGCACAGGCCGAGGCGATGGTCTCAAGCGGAATGCGCGATGCGGGGTATGTCTACATCAACATTGATGACACCTGGGAAGGTGAACGGGATGCGAATGGAAATATCCAGACCAACAGCAAATTTCCGGACATGAAAGCGCTGGCCGACTTCGTGCATAGCAAGGGCCTGAAGCTGGGGATTTACTCGTCACCCGGACCAAAGACCTGCGCCGGTTACGAAGGAAGTTATGGGCACGAGTTGCAGGATGCGCGCACGTATGCTGCCTGGGGAATCGATTATCTCAAATACGATCTGTGTGGCTTGCGGACACAGATGAAGGCTGCCCCTACTCCCGAAGCCGCACACAAAATCATGGTCGATGCCTATATCAAGATGCGCGATGCTTTGCGCAGCACCGGACGTCCAATCGTATACAGCCTCTGCCAATATGGTAATGACGCAGTATGGCGTTGGGGAACGCAGGTTGGCGGCAATCTCTGGCGCACTACCGGAGACATCTCAGATCACTACTCCCGCATGGCTGAGATAGGGTTTGGGCAGGCGGGCCTTGCGCGATTTGCCGGCCCAGGACATTGGAACGATCCCGACATGCTCGAGGTTGGCAACGGTGGAATGACCGCGGAAGAGTACCGTACTCACATGAGCCTCTGGGCCATTCTTGCGGCACCGCTGCTCGCTGGCAATGACCTCACGACAATGACTCCGGAGACTATCGCAATTCTGACCAACCGGGATGTTATTGCCGTCGATCAGGACTCCGCTGGCAAGGAAGGTGATCGTGTCAGCGCAGAAGGTCCAATAGAAATCTGGGCACGCCCGTTGGCAGACGGATCGAAGGCTGTTGGCATCTTCAACCGGCATCCATCTGCGCTTACCGCGACTGTCGACTTTCACAAATTAGGATTCAGTGGAGCCGTCAAAGCCAAAGACCTCTGGTTATCGAAGGATCTTGGCAAAATCAATGGACCTTATACAACAACCATTCCTGGACACGGAGTCCTTTTCCTGCGCGTATCGAAGTAATCCAACCTATATAGAAGACGTAGAAAAGGAGGGCCAGTGGCCCTCCTTCTTTTTCTATGTACATTATCGCGAATTAGCTTTTATAGCCCATTCCGGCCAGCACACCTCGCATATACGCGAAGCTCTTAATTACACCTGGCATCGGGTCATCCTCGTGAATCTCATATTCCAGATCGACTTGTCCGGGGTAGCGCATTTCGATCAATGTACGGAATATCTGTGGCACTGGCATCAAGCCATCACCCACCGCGACCTGGCTCGACTTTACAAGTCTTTCCGCGAGGTCCTTCATGTGAATGTCGTACAAGCGGGGACCAGCCTTGCGAATCGCTGCAACTACGTCTATTCCAGTGCGCATCGTATGGCCCACATCGATACAGCATCCAATGCGATGGTCCATATTCTTGACCGCAGCTAAAACGTCAAGCGGTGAAGGGAAGTGCTTATCTTCCGGGCCATGGTTATGGATACCAATGCGGATGTTGTATTCTTTGACGAATTTTTCAAGGCGCGGCAGAGTCTGGTGTGTGGGCGCCGCCACGATCAGGGGCACGCCAGCTGCCTTGGCATACTCGAACTTAGCGCGCATATCCGCATCATCATCCTTCTGGAAGGATACGGTGCCCACGGCTGTAAGAGTAAGGCCGGCTGCGCGGTACTCTGCTGCTCTCTTTCCAACCTCATCCAGCGGAGTCATCGGAAGATGTACATCTTTCAGATTTAAATAGGGGGTCTTCAGTTCTTTCATGAACTCGATCAAATGGGCCTGATCGAACTTGCGAAATGTATAGCTGGCAATTCCCAGTCGTATCGGCGAATTTGTTGCAGGTTTGTTTTTTTGCGCAAAAGAGAAAGAAGAATTAGCGAGAAAGGCCGAGGCACCAAGCATCGTGCCTCCACGGAGCAGAGTGCGGCGGCTCATGGAAGTATTCATGCTGGGCATCGTATCGCTACTTCTGGCTGCGCGTCCAGCGTGAATCAATGATTGTTTAATGACCGCTTTTTCCTCATAAAAGTCAGTTGACTCAGGATGGGAATGCTGATACCTTTTCGTTCGTTCTCCAAACAATAAGTTTTTTGCGGTTGATTCAGGCAGTTCCTTTCGGAGGTTTACTCATGATTCACCACAAGCTACTCTCATTCGTTGCTATCGTTGTCATGTTCCTTGCCTTGTCACCCGCAATGCGAGCGCAGGCTGTTAACGCTACTTTGCTAGGCACCGTTACAGACAGCACTGGCGCTGCTGTAGCTAACGCCAAAATCACCGCAACAGAGTCAAAGACCGGACTGATTCAGCGCACTGTATCGAATGGAAGTGGAAACTATACAATTCCTAATCTCGCACCGGGAACCTATACAGTCGCAGTTGAAGCAAGCGGGTTTAAGAAAGATACGCACCAGAACATTAATTTGCTGGTCAACACCTCAACCCGTGTTGATGTCAGTCTCCAACCGGGAAGCGTATCTGAAACAGTCATGGTGACAACGGCACCGCCAATGTTGCAGACCGATCGCGCCGACATCAGCACAAAGATTGAAGCCCACCAGGTTGCCGACCTGCCACTCGGTACCAACCGTAACTTCCAATCGCTTCTCAATCTAGTTCCAGGGACGTCGCCTGCGACCTTCCAGCACTCTCAGTTTTTCAATGCTCAAAGCTCTCTGCAGACTGAGGTCAACGGAAACTCCCGCATAGGAAACCTCTACCAGATTGAGGGTATTGATGACGACGAGCGCACCGGCTTGCTTCAGATCATTATTCCGCCCGCCGCGGCGATTCAGTCAGTCGATATCTCTACCAACAACTACGATGCCGAACTCGGCCGTGCCACCGGAGCTGTCACTAATGTCATCCTGAAGTCAGGAACTAATTCGTTTCACGGTTCCGTCTTCGAGTTTATTCAGAACAATGCTGTCAATGCGCGGTCTTATTTCAGCGGACCGCTTGGACATCTTTCCTACAATTATTTTGGGGGCAGTCTCGGAGGTCCCATTTGGAAGAACAAGTTGTTCTTCTTTGGAGACTATTTACGTACGATCGACCACGAGTCGGTATCGAGTACCTTCACCATTCCGCCGCCGGCTTTTTATACGCCAAATGCAAACGGCTTCATTGACCTCAGTGGACCTCTCAAATCCGATGGTACCGGCCAGGTCTACGATCCGACGACCGGGGACGGCAGCGCAAGCAATCCTCGTACGAAGTTCGTGAACAACCAAATTCCTATCAGTAAGGTGAATCCGGTCTCGCTTGCTATTCTGCAGGCAATTGGGAAGGTAGCCCAGCCCAACCAGAATCAATCTAATCTGGCCAATCCACAAAACAACTATGTCGCCAATCTTCCTTTCAGCAAGACAACAGACAGCTTCGATACCAAAATTGATCTCGCCTTCAATGAACGCAATCATCTGAGTGGCCGTTACAGCTTTCAGCGGGTTGTTACCTATCAGGCGCCGGCTTTTGGTGCATTTCTCGGTGGTCCACAGGGTAGCGGATTCCAGGGTACTGGCAATCAGAAGTCATACAGCACCGGCTTGAATTACGACCACGTTTTTTCGCCAACTCTTTTCACAGAAGTTCGATTCGGTGTGGCCCATCTTCGCAATACCGCCCAACCCAGCGATTATGGTACCGACGATGCGAGTAAGATCGGAATCCCTGGCGTCAATATTGCCGGCCAGCCCTTCACGTCTGGACAAGCTGCAGTCACCATCGGCAGCAATTTCAGCGCTCCGTTTATGGGATATTCGGCATCATTGCCCTGGATCAGGGCGGAAGCCAATATCGACTTCGTGAATAATTGGACGAAAATTATTCACAATCACACTGTCAAGTTTGGTGTGGACCTTCGTCGTGTCCGCGATGATTTATTGCAAGACCAAACCTTCAGTCCCCGCGGAGCATTTACCTTCGCCGCGAATCAAACTTCTCAGGTTGGTGCGAAAACCAATATCGCAAATAATATGGCGAGCTTTTTGCTCGATGTTCCAAGTCAAACTGGCCGCGATCTGAATACTTACTTCCCGGCTTATCGCCAAACCTGGTTCTTCGCCTTCGCGACCGATAAATGGCAGGTCACGCCCAAGCTAACTCTCGATCTGGGCATCCGTTGGGAGTTCTATCCACCTGCTACGCCAAAGGTTGCAGGCGGTTTCTCCAACTATGATCCCACGACCAACAATCTTGTTCTTGCCGGTATTGGCGGCAATCCGCGTAATCTGGGGATGAAAACACGGTATACCTACTTCTCACCGCGAACCGGCCTCTCCTACAGAGCAACTGACACTACGGTCATCCGTGCGGGCTTTGGGATGAGCTACACTCCATACCCGGACAATAAGTACGCTTTCAATTATCCGGTACTTTCTAACAACAACTTTTCGCCCACAGGTTCGAATTCTTCCTATACTCCGGCAGTCCTCCCGGATGGTTCCATTGCTACCTTCCAGGCTGGATTTCCACCGCCGATTCCTGTGGACATACCGTCCAACGGAATTATTCCGGCTGACACACCACTTCTGCTGGCGCAGACATATAGCGTTATTCCGCTCGATTACAAGAATACTTATGTCGAATCCTGGAATGTCGCCATCCAGCAGGCTCTTCCGCACAATCTTTCCATGCAGCTTGCCTACGTGGCCAATCATGGCGTTCGCATTGCTGGTATTCAGGATATTAATTTGCCGCTTACCTATGGTGGAGGTAATGCCAGCAAGCCGCTGAACGTCCTGTTTCACCGTACAGCGACAACCAATTTGTACTTCTATCCCACATCCTCCAACTATCAGTCGCTCCAGGCCCAACTCAGTCGCAGGTTCTCAAATGGCTTTGGATTTACCTCCGCCCTTACCTGGGGTAAGGGAATGGGATATGTTGGCGGTGACGACGGAGGCTTGCGCTACTTCATCAACAAGCGGAGGAATTACGCTCCCAACGATTTTGACCGCACTGTGAACTTCGAGCAGAGCTTTACCTATGAACTTCCTTTCGGTCGTGGTCACAGTCATCTCAACACCGGGTTAGCCGCAGTTGCGCTCGGAGGTTGGAAAATATCGGGTATCATCTCGGCAGTTACTGGCACCCCGTTCAACATCGGCGCCAACGGAGGAACTCTCAATACTCCTGGAACCTCTCAGGATGCGCTTCGCGTTGGTCCATATCGGGTTCTGCATGGTATTGGAACAAACTCACATTGGTTTGATCCCAGTTCATTCGCTCAACCTGCAGGCTGTCCGGCCGCTGTTCCACCTTCAAAAGTACCGCCACCCTGCACGCCGGAAAATGTTCAGCTTGGCAACACGGGTCGAAACCAATACCGTGGTCCCGGCTATATTCAGAACAACGTTTCATTGTTCAAGAGTTTCAATATCTTTCGCGAAGCCTCGCTTGAGACGCGTATTGAAGCCTTTCAGCTCACAAACACACCTCAGTTTGATAACCCTCATGCGGGCAGCCCAGCCGATACGAACTTTGGCCAGGTCACCAGTACTATCGGAAGCGGACAGGGGAGTGTTAATGGCGTAGGCGGGGGCCGCAGTCTTCAGGCCTCGGCGAAGATCACCTTCTAATTATGGTAAAGAGCTGGTCCTTCTCCCGGACTGGCTCTTTCCATGCAAACCAATTAGTTTGAACTAAGTCAGAATATGTGGGAAGGGAATTGAAAAATGGAAGATTTTTCACGTCGTAGTTTTCTTGCTGGAGCGGGAATTGTCGCTGTCGCCTGCGCCGCCAGGCCGCTCTTCGCGATGGTGCCTCCATCGCCATTCAAAATCGCCGTCATCAGCGACGAAATTTCGCCGGATTTTGATCATGCCTGCTCGGTCATTGCCAATGACTTCGGCCTGCAGTGGGTCGAGCTTCGCAGCATGTGGGGCAAGACCGTGCATGATCTCTCGGAGGCTCAGCTTGCCGAGGTGCAGAAGATTCTTGCCAAATACAAGCTTCGCGTCACCGACCTGGGTAGCCCGTTGTTCAAAGTCGATTGGCCAGGTGCTCCAAAGTCTTCCTCCAGACCGAGACATGACTTTGCCGCCGATGTCACCTTCAAAAAGCAAGCTGATCTACTCGAAAAGTACATAGAACTGGCAAAACGGTTCAAAACCGATAAAATTCGGTGCTTCGACTTCTGGCGGATTGAGGATGTGAAGCCGTACCGCGCTGCTATCGACGACAAATTGAAAGAGGCTGCCGCAACCTGCGGCAAGAATGGCCTTTTCCTCGTTCTTGAGAACGAATTCGAATGCAACACCGCCACGGGACCCGAGGCAGCGCGAACTCTGTCTGCGGTGCCGTCTCGCCACTTTGGTCTCAACTGGGATCCAGGCAACGCCGTCATGCGTGGGGAACTCGACGCCTTCCCGACTGGGTGGAACCTGTTACCCAAACATCGCATTCTTCATTGTCATGTCAAAAATGCAGTTAAAGGACCCGACGGCAAGATCGCCTGGTCGCCGGTGGACAAGGGATTCGTTAATTGGACAGCACAGTTTCGCGCTCTCAAGAATGCCGGATACCACGGCGCCGTTAGTCTGGAAACGCACTGGCATGGCGCTCCTACGCACGAAGAGTCCACGCGCATTAGTTGGGCCGGTATGAAGAAGGCCCTTCAGGACTCGGGAACTCTATAAATTCTCAACGAACGCCTTCCACTCTCTGCCCGTTACTGTCGGCAGAGATGGAAGGCATACTTTTGAATCAATTCTGTAAATGAGACAAAATTCTCCTCCTTCTGCACTGCGATCCGCCATTCTTGTACTGGCGCTGGTTTTGCTGCAGGTAGGAGCAGCATTTGCCCAGTCCGGTGCTAAATCTTTATCCCTTCAGCCTTTCCATGATTCTCATCCGGCTATGGGGACTGTTTTCACTATCGATGTTTATGCACCCGACCAGCAGACCGCCGATGAGTGGATGCAGATGAGCTTTGACGAGATCGATCGTATCGAAGCTCTTCTCAGTAACTATCGTTCCAGCAGTGAGCTTTCGCGCATCAATCGGGAAGCCGCAGACCATGCCGTCACGACTGATCCCGAAACTTTCTCCTTCCTGCGTTCCTCAGTTGGCTGGAGTCGCCGCACCGGTGGCGCTTTTGACATGACTGTGGGTCCGCTGATGCGCGCCTGGGGCTTTTTCTTCGATCGCGGCCGCGTTCCTTCGCAGACGCAACTCCAGTCACTGCGAAAGCAGGTCGGCTGGGAAAAGGTTATTCTCGACCCCGCAAACCGTACTGTTCGCTTTGCTGGAAATACTCATATTGAACTCGATCCAGGCGGCATCGGCAAAGGTTACGCCGTCGATCACATCGCTGCTTTACTTCGCCAGCAGCACGTCAGGTCTGCGCTTATCTCCGCCGGGACCAGCACCATTTATGCCATCGGCAGCCCTCCGGATAAATCGGGATGGCTCGTTCATGTCCCCGATCCTGCGCATAACGGAAAAATCCTCAGCACGATTGTGCTTAAAAATACGTCGCTCTCCACTTCAGGCTGTACGGAAAAATTCTTCATCAAAAATGGCCGTCGTTACTGCCATATCCTCGATCCCCGCACCATGAGCCCGGTCCAGAATATGCTTCAGACTACCGTTATCTCGCCCTCGGCGACTGACAGCGATGCCTTATCGACCGCAACCTTTGTGATGGGGCCGCAAGCCTCTGCGCGCGTTCTGCGTTCCACTCCGCACTCCGCCGCAATCATTGTCTCCGGGACCATACAGAAGCCGCGGTACACTGCTATCGGCTGGCCGGGTCCACTTAATATGAATCCGTATCAGCAACAGAAAAGGGAAGCTTAATACCATGATGAACCGCCGTCTCTTCGTTCAGGGTCTATCTGCCGCTGCAGTTGCAACAAAGTCGATCGCCTCTCTTGCGGAGACGGCACTGCCCACCCTCTCATCGGACTCTACCCCCATTCGCCTTGGAATCATTGGCCCCGGCAGCCGCGGCAAAGAACTCATCCGCAATGCCCTCCGTGTCCCCGGCGTCAAGGTCGTCGCTGCTGCCGATGTCTATCCGCCGCGCTTCCAGCAGCTCAATCAGCTTTGCGGTTATGAGGTTGCCGCGCACCATGATTATCGTGCACTCGTAGAACGCAAAGATCTCGACGCCATCATTGTCTCCACTCCACTCAGCTTTCATGCTGAGCATGTCCTTGCCGCGCTTAAGAGTGGTCATCATGTCTATGGCGAAAAGACGATGGCCTTTACTGTTGATGAGACCAACCAGATCGTCAGAGCTGTTGAATCCGGAAAAAAGGTCTTTCAAGTGGGCCATCAATATCGCTATGCTGCATGGATTCAGGAGGGCATCAAGCGCATTCAGCAAGGCGAGATCGGCGACCTCACCCATGTTTACGCATACTGGCACCGTAACAACAATTGGCGTCGGCCTGTTCCCGATCCTTCCCTGGAGCGTCTCATCAACTGGCGGCTCTACAAGCAGTACTCGCATGGCTTGCTTTCCGAACTTGCATCGCACCATATAGATCTCGCCAACTGGGCTTTTGGCGAAGCTCCGCAGACGGCATATGCCACCGGCAGCATCGCCGTTTATCACGATGGGCGGGAAGTTAACGATAATGTTCAGTCCGTGCTTGGTTACTCCAAGGGACGGCGATTTGTCTTCAGCTCCATTACAGACAACGCCATGATGGGCGACCAGTTATGGTTTTATGGCACCAAAGGCAGCCTTAACCTCACTCTTGAAGATGCGACCTTCTACTACGAGCCAAAGCATGCCACGCGCGTCAGGCCAAAGAGCGGTATTGAGGGTAGAGGTATCATGACCGGTGCATCGTACCGGCCCGCCGGCGAGATGCCCTATCGCGGTGCCGGCAAGCCCATTCCCATCTTGAACCGGGAAGACCCCACTCAGACTGCGGTGCGTTCCTTTATCCAATGTGCTCGTACCGGTGAAAAGCCCATCTCCGACGTCCAGAATGGAGCCCGTGTCGCAATGGCGGTTATTACGGCCTATCATTCCATCGACGCAAAGCGCGAGCTTGAAATTCCGGTGATTGCCTGAGATTTACACTCAAAATCAAACTCAGATTGGCTGCCGTTCTTGTGACTGGCAGCCAATTGCCTTGAAAGTGGGAAATGCTACATCCGCAGTGATATAAAGACTACACACAAAAGCACTTGTGAATTTGATTCGACTGCGCCGGTTAGGCGACAGCCGCAGCGAAAGCAAATCAGCCTATGCAGCGCTTTATTTTTACCGGCAAGCAGACCGCTTCGAATAAAACACCTCG
>DASRSR010000124.1:0-13456 GCA_035656355.1 Edaphobacter sp. | reverse complement strand
ACCGGCCTGCAGAACGTCAGGAACGTCAACAACGTTCTGAAGTCTGCACAGCCATGGTATGAAGCTCGCAGCATGAAAAAAGCAGACTGAACAGTTTCCGCAGAAAAGAACCAGTAGTAAATGAGGAGACAAGGCTTACCTTGCTCCCAGAGCTGCGCCTGCGCTCTCGCGTATATCGTTTACAATCGTTCACAATTGATTATTCGATATTCCTTGCACCTTCAATGCGTTGAGGTACCCATGTCCCCGAATCCCCGTTCCATCGCCGTACTCCTTGTTCTCGCCCTTTGCTCTGCAACTCTCTCCGCGCAGAGCACTCGACCCCGACGAGCACGACGGCACTCGCCTACAACACAGGAATTGCAGGAACAGATGCAGCAGATGCATGATCAACTGCAGGCAGAGATCGATGCCTTGAAACAGCAACTAGCCGCACGCGATGCGGAACTTCATGCTGTCCAGACCAATCAAACCGCAGAGCACGCGCAGACAGCCACTGCGGCGACATATCAAGCAGAAGACACTGCACAGGTAAAAAGCGCTATCCAGCAGACACAAGCTGAGACTGCGGCGACTGCATCAGCCGTGACACAGTTGAAATCTGGAGTTGCCGAAGTAAAGCAGCAACAGAAGATGATGGAGCACCCGGCATCGATCCATTACAAAGGTGTGACACTGACGCCCGGTGGTTTCCTTGCCGGTGAAAGTATCTGGCGTCAACGGGCAATGAACGCCGACATCTACACCAACTTCAACAGCACGCCCTATAACAACTCCGGTGAAGCACACGTCAGCGAGTGGGTGCCAACCGCCAGGCAGTCACGCCTCTCCCTGCTTGCCTCCGGCAAAACCAGCTTCGGTTCCCTCAAAGCCTTTGTCGAAGGCGATTTTCTCTCTGCTGGCACAACCTCAAATAATCTGCAAAGCAACAGCTACACACTGCGTCTGCGCCAGGCATGGGGACAGGCGACCTTTGGCCATACACAGTTCACCGGTGGCCAGATGTGGACTCTGCTCACCGAAGACAAGAAAGGCGCGTCGCCCGGGCAGGAAGCGTTTCCCATGTTCTTCGATGCGAACCTGCATGTGGGCTACACCTACATCAGGCAGACAGCCTTCCGGGTAAGCCATACTTTCACTCCAGCGTTCACGCTGGCGGCCTCGCTCGAAAACTCTCAGTATCAGTTCAATGCGAGCAATGCGCCCTCCAATTTTTTCTTTGGCGCTCCTGGCGCAGGAGGCGGATTGAACAATCCAACCGCGAGCTATACCAACCAGGTCGCCCCCGACGTTGTAGCCAAGGCCTCCTTTGATCCCGGCTTTGGACACTATGAGATTGGTGGTGTGCTCCGTCTCTTCCGCGACCGCTACTATCCTGCAAAGGAAAGTGCGAGTGGAGCGACAAACGACACCAAAGTCGGCGGCGGTCTGCTGCTGAATGCAAGAGTCCCCATTGGCCCGAAGGTACAGGTTGGAGCGCATCTGCTCGCAGGTGATGGCACAGGCCGGTACGGAGCTTCGCTGCTACCCGATATCACTGTCCATCCCAATGGCACGCTGGAGCCGCTGAGAAATACTCAGGGGATGTTTTCAATTGAAGCGCATCCGACGCCGAAGCTCGACCTGTTTGGTTACGCAGGCACGGAGTACGTGCAGCGCACGTACTACACCAACAGCACTGGAACACTGGTTGGTTATGCCCCACCAACCTTATCTAACGCTGGCTGCAACATCGAGTCGTCTCCAACAGGAAACAACGGCACACAGCCCGGAGCCTCTGGCTGCGCTGGCCTCACACGCAATCTGGTGCAAGGATCGGTGGGATACATCTACCGCATCTATTCCGGCCCTGCAGGTAAGCTGCAATATGGATTGGCCTACAGCTACCTACTGCGAAACGGATGGACAGGCATCGGCGGCGCTCCGAAAGCGACGAACAACTTCGTCTATACAAGCTTCCGCTACTACCTGCCATAGTCACGACTCTGTGGATCGTCGTTCGGGAAAGGCGCAAACTCCAAACCACGTTATCTCGACCGCAGCCTGAGCGAGCATAGCGAGTCGAAGGCGCAGTGGAGAGAGCCCTGTATTTGCCTTGTATTTCCATTCCGTAGCGCAGCGAAGGGATCTGCTTCTGCACTTGTCGTCTCTTACTTGAGGGCTAAAATCCCGTTAAGAGAAAATTCAGAATTTGACTACCGCATTCAACGGTGCCTGTCCACTGAGCACACGCGCAACATCTTCGCAGACGGCCTGAGATACACGCCCTTGTGCTTCAACAGTAAGAGCGGCAATGTGTGGAACCAGCAGAACATTAGGTAATGCCTCGAGCTCACTCTTTACCGGCGGCTCTTTTTGCCGGACATCCAACGCCGCACCTGCGAGTTTGCCCGACCGTAGCGCTTCGAGCAGCGCTGCTTCATCCACAACATCGCCGCGCGAAGTATTAATGAAAAATGCTCCCTGTTTCATCTTGCGGAAGCAGGAAGCATTTAGAAGTTGCAGCGTATCTGGCGTTGATGGCAGATGACACGAGATAACGTTCGAGTTCTCCAACAGCTCATCGAGCGAGACGAGTTGGGCATTCAGTTCTGAGAGCAGAACACTGTCGCGGCTTACGAACGGATCGTATGCCAGCACCTTCATGCCAAAGGCGCGGGCGCGACTGGCAGTAAGGAACCCGATCTTTCCTGCACCCAGAATACCCAGCGTCTTGCGATAAAGCTCCGTGCCCATAAATCGCTGCCGGTTCCAGTTGCCCTGTTTTGTGTCCGCGTCCGCAGCCGGAATATGACGAGCCAGGCAGACCATCATGCCAATCGCCAGCTCAGCTACGCTGATTGCGTTCTGGTCCGGTGTTGAGGTAATCACGATACCCGCTTTGGTGCAGGCATTCATGTCGATGTTGTCGAGACCAACTCCGGCTCGCCCGATGACGCGCAGCGCCTTCGCGTGTTGCAGCAGCTCTGCGGTGACCTGCGTCTGGTTGCGGATAATCAACGCATGGACATTCGCGATCTTCGCAGCCAACTCCTCCGGATTGCGCCAGAGCTCCGGTTCGATCTGTACCTCAAAGCGCTCTGCCAATGCATCGACAGCACTGCCACGAATACTTTCAGTGATAAGAATGTCAGGCAATTGCGGACCTCTCAAAATTGACACCAAAACGCTCGCACCACTTCTCGAGCTCGGCAACCGTCTCGTCGGTTACGGCAACGCCTTCAATGTTGTTCTTCGTAGCGGCACGCTGCGAGCGCTCGCCCGGAATAAGAATCTCATCCACTCCGGGGCGACGGCGGTTTAACTTCAAACGATCAATCATCGAGTCCATGCGCTGTTTGAACTCATCTTCGGGCAGAAACGCAGAGATATCGAACAAGCAGAAGAAGTGGCCGACGTTCTGCTTGCGGTCCAGGTCCTTGTACATCGAACCAATCTCTGACCCGACTGCAGCGCCCGACAAAACGCTGCTGAAGACCTCGACCATCAACGCCAGCGCATATCCTTTGTGGCCGGCCATCGTCAGGACCGTTCCGCGCAGCGCCTCAGCGGCATCGGTCGTCGATTCTCCGTTGCTGTCCAGCGCCCAACCTTCCGGAATCGGCATCTTCTTTTTATTGGCGGCGATGATGTTACCCCGCGCCACGATGGATGTAGCGAGGTCTACCTTGACTGGCGCTCTCTCACCGGCAGGAAACGAAGCTGCAATTGGATTGGTGCCAAAGAACGGTTCGTATCCTCCTGTCGGCGACATTGCGGGTTCGCAATTGGTCATCGCCAGCAGAATCATTCCCTGCTCTGCAGCGCGGTTGCAATAGTAGGAAAGAGCGCCGAAGTGCTGCGAATTGCGAACCGTTGCAGCGGCTACACCATTCGACTTCGCAAGCGGCACCAGCAGGTCGAGCGTCTTCATCGCCTGTACCTGTCCGAGACCGTTACCTGCATCGACCGACAGCACGCTTCCGTTCTGACGGTCTATAGTAAGCTCGGCCTTTGGATCAATTAGCCCACGCTGAATTCGTTCCAGATAGATACTGAGGCGCGAAATACCGTGCGTTGAAGTGCCATGCACATCGGCGTCGATCAGTGCGCGGGAAAAAATCTTCGCGTCACCGGATCGAACGCCGGCGTGCTCAGCAAGTTGCGCTGTAAGGCTCTGCAAATAGGACGGGGAAAAGCGTTTCATCGAATAATCGGGCCTCTCCTGGGCCAGGTTAGAGACCGCGATTAGGCGCTGCGATAAAGCTTCGTCATCACAAACTCGCGATGACCCAGTGCCTCCGCGGCGGTCAGGCGTCCATTCGCTGTGCGCACAATCATGTCCAACAAAGCGTCACCTGCTTCATCGATCGTCAGCTCGCCCTGCAGAATCTTCGAAACGTCGAGATCGATGTGCTCCGACATCGTCGCGACCGTCTTGGGATTGCCGCTGAGCTTGATGACCGGCTCAATCGGATTGCCAATCACATTACCCTGTCCGGTCGGGAAGAGATGGACGACCGCTCCCGACGCAGCCCACAGCGTTACAGCCTCTGCAGCAGCGCTCGACGTATCCATGAACCACAATCCGGCTTTGTCCGGAGCAGTGGCCGGTGTAAGGCAGCCGACAAACTTCGTCTTCTTGCCCAGCTTCTCTACATTGCCCAGCGCCTTCTCTTCAATCGTGGTGAGGCCGCCCGCGATGTTGCCCTTGGTCGGCTGCGATTCGGAGAGATCGTTGGTCTTCTGGTCGAAGACAAGTTTCGTGTAATCCTCGAAGGCCGCCATGAACTCTTTGCGGACTGCTTCATTTGCTGCTTTGCTGGCAACGATGTGTTCTGCTCCGGTCAGTTCGCTGGTCTCGCCAAACGATGCCGTTCCGCCTTGCGCGCAGTGCTTGTCGATGACGTTTCCAACTGTCGGGCAGCTTGCCAGTCCCGTTGTGGTGTCAGACTCGCCGCACTTCACGCTGATGTAAAGCTCTTCCAGACCGCACTCGCTGCGCTGCAACTCAGAGGCCCATTGCACATACTCTTTTGCCTGACGCGACGCCTCGGCAATGGTCTGAAGATCGCCCTTGCCTTCAATCGAGAACCCTTTTACCGGCTTACCGGTCTTGGCGATGCCATCGACAATGCGCTTCGTCCATCCAGCCTCAATGCCGATCACAACAACGGCAGCAACGTTGGGGTTGCTGCCAGTGCCAATCATGGTGCGGAAGTGCAACTCAAGATCTTCGCCGAACTGCAAACGCCCATAGGCATGAGGCAGAGCGAGCGTCCCCTTGATATTATTTGCCACGGCCTCGCAGGCCGCATTGGAGATGTCGTCTACCGGAAGAATGACAACATGATTACGAACTCCGACCCGCCCGTTTTCGCGCCGATAACCCAGGACCTTACGATTTGCCATGACTATGCCCACCTCTTCGTCTTGAGATTATGCGTGTGAACGTGGTTTCCGGCCTTGATCGGCGCAACGACGCGACCGATCTCGCAACCGTATTTGATCGCGGTATCGCCAACGTTGAAGTCCTTCAGTGCAAGCTTGTGACCCAGCGGAATCGCCTGTTCAGCGCGCGCCTTCAAAGCAGAGTTATCCGCAAGGTTCCGGCCGTTGCATTCGGTACCTGCTTCAAGATCGACAACGGCAACACCGACGTTATCGGCCGCGTCATGTACGAGAAAATGAATCATCCTTCTTCCTTCCTATAAATATTCCTGTCTGTTTCAACCCATGTTTCCAAGCGAGACATGCTTAGTCTCGAGAAATGCTTCTATCCCTTCACTGCCGAGCTCACGGCCCCATCCGCTCTGTTTGAAACCGCCAAATGGAACGCTGCTCACCGTCGGCGCACCATCGTTGATGCCGAGTGTGCCTGCCTCAATGCGCTCGCTCAACCGAAACATGCGCGCCAGATCGCGAGTCATCGCATAGGCGCTCAGCCCATACTCTGAAGCGTTGGCGCGCTCAATCGCTTCATCCTCAGTTTCAAAGCTGGAGATCGGAGCAATCGGCGCAAATGTTTCTTCGCACATGCACACCGCATCGTCGGTTACACCTTCCAGCACGGTTGGCTCAAGAAAATATCCAGAGCGGTTGGCAAGGCGCTTTCCACCGGCAAGCAGACGAGCACCTTTCTTCGTTGCGTCTTCTATCTGCGCCAGCGCAGCTTTGAGCGCCCCTTCGCTGATCACAGGGCCGACATCCATGCCGGGCTCGAGCCCCGGCCCTGTCTTCAGCTTCGCCATGGCCTCGCAGAAGCGCTTCGTGAACTCCTTGTAGATTCCCTTCTGCACATAAATGCGGTTGGCGGCGATGCACGACTGTCCCGTATTGCGGAACTTGGCAATGATCGTCTCGCGCACGGCAACATCAAGATCGCAATCGTCAAACACCAGCAAAGGCGCCAGACCGCCAAGTTCCAGGCAAAGCGGCTTAATATTCTGCGCAGCTTCGCGAATCAGAATTCTGCCTACCTGCGTCGATCCGGTGAAGCTGATCTTGCGGCAGATGGGGTTGGAGAGAAGCTCGCCGGAGATCATCGCCGCATCGCCGATCACCATCTGGAAGACGCCCGTGGGCACGCCTGCTGCCTGCATGCACTCTGCAAGCAGAACGGCTGAGATTGGTGTCTTGCTGGCCGGCTTCAGAATTACCGGGCAACCTGCAGCCATCGCGGGAGCCGCTTTGCGCACGGAGAGAACCAGAGGAAAGTTCCAGGGAGCGATGGCGCCCACAACACCGATTGGCGTTTTGACCACCAGATGCCGCTTGCCTTTAACCTGATTCGGTACGCTGCGCCCATAGATACGCCGCGCTTCCTCGGCAAACCAGCGAAAGTGATCAATCGACATGGCCACTTCGCCTTCGCTCTGCGCGAGCGGTTTTCCATTTTCCAACGTAATTGCCCTGGCGATCTCGGCCTTGCGACGGGCAAGCTCATCCGCTGCGCGAAGCAACACAGCCCCGCGTTCTAATGCAGTCAGCTCACGCCACGGACGCAGTGCCTCGTGAGCAGCATCGAGCGCCTTCTTTACCTGTTCACGATTAATTTCAGAAACTTTGGCGAATGGCTTTGCAGAGCCTGGATCGACCACATCAAAACCGCGCTGTGTATGTACCCATTCGCCCGCAATGAATGAGCCGTAGACATTCTCTGCATTCTGCGCTGCGCGGTTTCCTCTTTGCTCTGCTTCAACCGTCATCACTTTACCCACTGCGGAACAAACTTTCCTTGCTGCGCTAGTTTTTCAATCATTTCGCGCGCTCCGATGACATGACTTCTCGCCTGCCGCTCTGCCTCGTCTGCGAAATTATGTTCGATGGCATCGACGATACGAAGATGCTCTTCATGAATCACCGATGGCTCGCGAAAGGCGCGGACCGTCATGCCAAGTGCGCGATATGTCTGTGACAGCCGCAGCAAGGTGTTGTTGCGCGAGAGCTCCGTGATACGCAGGTGAAACCGGCGATCGATGGACGCAGTCTCCGCGCCATCGGTCTGCGCCAGACTATAGATTTCATCGGCCATCTTTCGTAGCTCTGCGATATCGGCTCTTCCCGCGTTACGACAAGCCAATCGCGCTGCCAAACCCTCGAGCACCTCGCGCAGCTCATAGGCTTCGCAGATGCGGCTCACGTCGAGCTTGTCGACAAAGACGCCAAGTCTATCGATGGACTCGACCAGCCCAAGCCACTGCAACTCCAGCAAAGACTCCCGCACCGTTCCCTGTGCCACACCCAGCTCTCGTGCAAGGCTCTGTTGGCTTAGCCGTTCGCCAGGCTTGCTTTCTCCAGAAAGAATCCGGCGTTCGATCTCATCACGGATCTCATGGCGTGCCACACGGGTTTTAGCGGTTGTCTTGGGCATAAATCTAACCTCGTACTTGAATTTCCTTTAGATTACCCCTACCTATGCAGTAATTGATTGTAACCTATTATTCTAAGCGCCAAACATCTCTAACTTTGCCAATTCACTCCCAGCAGCCGCGCCAGTCGGCGGAATGTCTCCGCATGGCTTCCATAGTGCAGCGTGACGTGGTGCGGGAGTCCGGCATGGAGAAGCCGCTCAAACCTCGCCGGCACATCTCCCCCATCGACCTCAACCAACAGGCTGTTTCCCGTGACCTTGCGCTTTGCCGGAACCGCTTTGCCTTCAAACGACATCCAGTGATACCGGCCATCGCAGCGCCAGATGCGCGAAACAGTCACCTTCTGCCCGATCTGCAGCGCTCCATCGACGACAAAGGGCTTCGCTCCATTGAAGTGCTCGCCAATGGAGGGTGTATCCTCGCACCCGACCGCATTGCACATATCCAGCGGCGCCATACCCGGATGCCAGAAGAAAATGGTGTCCGCATCGTGCTCCAGCCAGTCGGAGAGGAAGCCCGGCCCGATGCCGAGCATCTTGCCAATCAGACTGCCGATTGCACCATCAACATCGCCTTCGATTGAAACAGCATTTCCTTCCGCGCTCAGTCGCGAAACCGCAAGATACGGCCACTGGCCGAGTACGTTCGGCAGCTCCGGCCAGCACTGCAGCGCCAGCGCATTCAGACTGGTCTCTCGCATCAGGTCCTGAATCGCAAGATAAAAACGCGAGTTGACGCTCAGGAGATCATCGGTAAACGACGTGACACCCTTGCTCGGCCCCAGTCCCAACGCATGCATCTTCTTTAAATCGCTGGAGACCTCATCGACGGGCGCAGCCTGAACGCGGTCAATAAACTGCGGCAGGCTGAGCGGATGCAGTTGAAGCCCGAATGTCTTGCGGATCAGGAACGGATCGGCGGCCAGATCGAGAAAACCCGGCGCATGCGTCCCCACCACGCCGACCTTCGCCGTCGTCAGTTGCTGCACCGTGTCGGCGATGGCGACGGCGCGCTTCAGGTCCTCCTTCACCTCTTCCGGTGCGCCATAAACAAATTCAAAACGGCGATTAGCCTGCCGGAAGATCGATGCCCAAAGGTGCTGCCCCACCAGCGAGCAGGAGCTGACCTTGCCATCTCCGGGACGCTCCGGCGTGGCCCACAGAATCACAGGCCCCTGCCATCGCTGGCTCACCGTTAAGGCGTATTGGCCATCGGCGAGCGACGGCTGAACAACGATCAGTGCACGGGACTTTGCGTTGGAGATCGCGTCAAGCGTGCCATAGACTGATTCGTCGTCCAGCACCACCTGGTCGGCACCCACCAGTGCGAAGCCCAGTTCGTCGAGCGAGCGACGGCACCGCTCGCGTATCTCTGCGCTCCACTCCTGATCGAACCCCGGACGCTTGCGCCCAAAGATCAGCATGCCTATCGGGCGATCTGCTGTTGTTCCTGCACTCTTTGCCATCGTCTAATGCTCCTGCTTCTCCCGAGTCGGAGTCCCGATCTCGGTCATATGCTCGTCCAGCGGTCCAACCAGAGGACGTAAATAGTTAAAGAAATCCTGCGTCACCGGAATCGGCCCTGTCTGCAGCCAATTCGAGGGGATGCTGCGTTCCGTTGATGCAGAGGCAAGAGGAATCAGCTTTGTACTGCACCCCTTCTCGCCCAAGGGATTGAGCGAAACCATTACATCGCGTTCCCCTGAAACTAACGCCTCTACACCGGTCCGCCCAACGTCCACAGCATCGGTACGATCTTGCTCAGAAACCAGCGCCATGGACGCCCTTCCCAAAAGTCCCGGCTTTTCGCTTCGGCAGCGAATGCGCAGCCGCTGACTGACGACAGATGCAAGATGCTGGGCGACCCCGCCCGTCATCGGCCGCTTCAGCGGGTCGGACTGCCCGGCATCAGTTGTCTGGTAGACAAAACTGCCGTCGGCCTTACAAATCCCTTCAGAGATCACTACCACTGCCCAGCCGATCTCACGAACAACTCCATCGAGACTCGATAGAAACTCGTCGCAGTCGAAGGCAACCTCCGGAATGTAGACAAGGTGAGGGCCGTACTCGCGACCTCGAGCGCCTTCTGCAGCAAGCGCCGCCGCTGCAGCAATCCAGCCAACATTGCGACCCATGGTCTCCAGAATTGTGACCGGTTGCGGCAGCGAGCGGACATCCACGCCAAGCTCCCGCGCTGCAGTCGCGATATACCGAGCCGCACTGGCATATCCCGGACAGCGATCCGTTGATGCAATGTCGTTATCGATAGTCTTGGGAACTCCGATGACACGAACATCAAGATCATGCGATTTACAGAACTCACTCACGGCATGAGCTCCGCCCATAGTGCCATTGCCCCCCACAAAGATGAGGGAGTCGATATCATAGCGGCGAAGCACTGCCGCCAACCTGTCGAGTTCTCCTTCAGCCGGGCTGTGGCGTGATGAGCCAAGCGCTGCCCCCGGCGTTCTCTTCAATGTTTCAATTTCTTTAGCCGAGAGCGTTGTGAGATCGGCGATGTCGCCAGTAATTAAACCGCGAACACCAAAGTGCGCTCCATAGATGGAATTGATTGAGGGTTGCCGCTGGGCTTCAGCGATGATGGCAGCGAGACTGGTATTGAAAACCGCTGTTGGGCCGCCTCCCTGAACAACCATCAAATTGGATCGCGGCATTCTTCCCTCGTTGCTCCACAATAAAATCGATTACGATAGATTGTCAATCCTGACCATGTCACATAAGCATATCTATTACACGCGGCTGGATCGATTATTTGCTGTCGGCACTCCTCATAGATTTCTCGTTGGAACAAAATTATGTGGAGCAAGGCTTTTGGAGATTGAACCTATCTCCGATCATTTCCGTAAGCCAATCTACACCTTGCCTCAACGGCATAGCGCGTCACATCTATCTTGGACCCGAAGTCGGATTCAACCTTTGCTACAATTGAACCTGCAGACTTCCTGGGCTTCATGCTCGCCGACCTGTTCTGGCGACCCGCTCATCTCTCAGTCCGGAAGATGTTTTTCAAATAACGCAGGCGCGTAGCTCAGTTGGTTAGAGCGCTACCTTGACACGGTAGAGGTCGTTGGTTCGAATCCAATCGTGCCTACCATATTTTCAATCACATACACCCTCCCACGTCCAAAGTCCGAAAGGGCGCAAAACAAGCGCAGAGTGGACACAAATCACTCAAGACGCTTTGCTCTGCGCCTCCGCTTCTTATAGATCTCCACCGTGGTTGACAGCCTCGCATGCCGCATAATTCCTGCACCACCTTCACGTCGTCATGTTCCGATAACGGCGTGCTGTAGGTGTAACGGAAGGGACAGGTGCTCGGAATCATTGGCGATTCGGGCATCGACAAATCATCTCTCGTGAAGTTGTACGTCGAATCGGTTGGTGACGGTCAAGACAGACTCATTGTTCGAGCCTGAGCAAGCAACCCTTGCCAGCGGGAATTAAGATGCTTTGCTCCACGCTGAAATCATGCGCGGACTGGAAATATCCCATCTCCGGCGCCGAGAGTTTTGCGCGCGACTTCTCTAAGTCAAGTGCCGACCAATCAATTGCTAATTTGATGTTGACTGCCTTGCTAGCCCAACTCGCGATAGCAATCAATAATTTTCCAGGCCTGCGATATACCGTTGCCAGCACATCCTTGTGGCCGGTTTTGACTGGAACATCTTTATCCCACCAGCCGATCATCGAGGCATCTTCTATACCGAAGTTATCCCACACTTTCCAGATAGGTGTGGGCAGTGGTCCGCTATAGAGCGCACGATTGGTCATGCCGAATAACATGCCGCGCCAGGGGTTTGGTTTTTCCAGTAAGTCCGAGCTAACTCCGAACGGAATTCCAGACATTTCGATGAGCCAAAAGTCCGGTGGTGAATCCGGATTGAATCCTTCGCCAAGCCAGAGCCGGTCAATGTAAGGGAGATGCTCCATGTAGTATCCGATGGGGCAGTTACACGACCACCAATCATGGTTTCCGTGCATATCGATCATGGCTCCCGGATGCTGCTCGAGCACCCTACGTACTCTCTGCATCGTGGCGCGGGAATAGCCAATTTCATCCAGATAAACGCCGTCAATCGGCACATTGTGCAGAAGCCACTTCAGCCCTTCCAGATAAAAGTTGGCCAGACGCGACCCCGAATACACGCGAAGGGATGTATCGATGTCACCCATTGGCGTCAACGTAATCCATCCAGGAGAATACTGGTGCCGCAGGTGCTCTTGCAGCCAGAAGTCGAGTTGCGGATTGCCTTGTCCCTGCGTTCCCCCCACACGATAGATCTCGTCACCCAGACTCCTGAAGGCCCACAATTCGGGCAGGCGCGTTGAAAGCTCACGCATGGTGTAGTAGATTTTCACCTTTATTCCCAGGGCGTGAGACTCGCTGACATATGGGCCTAACAGGTCCAAATTGAGGAATGGGTAGTTGATGTACATGTTGGGGAGGGTTCCCTGGTGGATGTTATTGATAGTTGCTCCAAGGGCTTTTAACTCCGCGGGTGGCTGGTAGGCATGAGCGTAGCGGTACTTCCAGTGGTCCGGGGCGAGGGGCTTCACCGGGGTGGGCAGTAGACGGAAGGAGTAGTGCATGTCCTCGTTTGCGCGAATATTTCTTGCTCCGCTGGTCGCGCGAAACGTGACCCGGCCGTTACTTTCCGCAAAACTGACGCTGCCGCTGTTTCCGTTCTTCCAGTCATCCAACGGAGATGTGAGGCGGCAGTAAAGGCCGGCATCAATATCTCCCATCCATATAAAGTATTCCCGGTTGCTTCCCTGGTCTTTCCAGCGTTCAGGCTGCTTTGACCATTTCCACTGCCATGACTGAGGACGCGCGCCGCCTTTGAGTGCCATGCCGACGGCATAGGGAACAGCTTCGCCAGGAAATGCTATTTCCAGCGCAACCCCGGAAACTGACTTGGATTGTTCGCTCGACAGCGTGACGTCGAAGCCAGTCCCTCCATCAAATTCGATTGTCGTTCGCACGCGAAGCGTATATGACCCCGATTTTGCTGTTGACACAATGACAAGCTTTGCGTCGCTTGCAGATTCGATGGAACTTGTGCCCTTTGAGGTGAAGGGCTGGCCATTGATGGACAGCACCACCGGACCGGCGAGCAGTTCCTTTCCGTTGGCGCGGATACTGACGGGAAGGCCGGTCTTGCCGAGGCATATCTCGCGGCCAAGACAGTGGATGACCTCTCCTTGCATTTTTATGGGCGTGTAAGGAGCGGTGACTGTGTCGTCCAGACCAATTCTTGAGTTAAGCCATCCGAGACGCGCGAGACGCCAGCCCTGGTCCGCACCGCCTGCTCGAATGAAATCGTGCTTAATCGTCAGTTCGATGGCGACTGGAAGTTCCTTTCCATTGATGATGACAAAAAGGCTTCCGCTGTAATGGCCCGGTTTGGCATCCAGTGGGATCTGCACACCGCACCAGAGCGGTACGACTGCTTCGCGTTTGGCCTTCACATCGCGGTGCGAGGGGGTTCCGTGGACATTAACAATATCTGTGTTGATGCAGCTCCAGGCGGTTGCGGGAATCGTTTCGTTTCCGGGGCCGGTTAACTCCGCGAAACGAGTGCT
>DASRSR010000123.1:0-22179 GCA_035656355.1 Edaphobacter sp. | reverse complement strand
GAGGCGGCTGACTCCGCTCCGCAGTTCGGTGACCGCCGCAGCTATCAAATGGACGGAGCCAACCTGCGCGAGGCCATGCGCGAGATTGAGCAGGACATCGCCGAAGGTGCCGACATGCTGCTAATGAAGCCGGCGATGCCGTATCTGGACATCATCCACGAAGCCCGCCAACGCTTCGATCTGCCCATGGGTGCCTACCAGGTATCGGGCGAGTTCTCTATGCTCCACGCCGCGTTCGAGCGCGGATGGCTGGAGCCGGAGCGTGCCATGATGGAATCGCTGCTCTCGATCCGGCGCGCAGGCGCAGACTTTATCGTGACTTACTTCGCGAAGGAGGCAGCGAAGCTGCTGTAAGGGCTGCCTGTGCAAAAGTCTGTCAAGCCCCTAAAGCATGTAAGTCATACAAATCAAAGCAAATAAATTTGGCATAAACTAAGTGTCGATTCGCTACAATTAATAAAGAGCAAAAACAAAGACCCGGCGTGTCAGCGCCGGGCCAAACTGCCCTAAATATCTTTCAACTAGATCTCTTTGGATGCGATGGACGAGCGAGGTTGCGCTGGTCTGTCTGCATCCATTTCTCATTTATAGGCGGTTTGATGCTTTGCAGAAATCCCACAAAAGGAGATATGGAATGCAGCTTCAGGGGGAATGCATACCCAATCTGGGTAAGCAACAGGTCGGCTATCGTTACAGTGCCGAAGGTTACGCGCTAACCAGACAGTTTGAAGGTCTGCGGCTGCAAGCCTACCGCGATCAGGCTGGCGTATGGACAGTAGGCTATGGACATACCGGACTGGATGTCACCGAGGGAATGACTGTTACCGAAGCTGAAGCCGAGGTTTTGCTGGGCAAAGATGTAGCACGCGCACTCGCTTGCGTGGAGCAGGCCGTCAAGGTTGAACTAAGCCAGGGACAGGTCGATGCGTTGGTGGACTTTGTCTTCAATCTTGGCTGCGGCAGCCTGCGAGGTTCGACGCTGCTGAGACTTGTGAATGCGGGCGAGTTCGTTCAGGCGGCGGAAGAGTTTCCACGCTGGGCACACATCGCCGGCAAGGTAGTTCCCGGATTATTGAAGAGACGATTGGCGGAGAAAGCGATCTTCCAGTCATAAGCCCCACAACTCAGAAACGAGGTGTGGGGCTTATGAGGTTTGTTGATCTGTTTCGTTTTAGACGAAGACCAGGCACATCGGCTTGTCCAGAGGGAAGCTCTTGAAGGTTTCCGCCAGGTGACCGTTCTTCTTGTCGCGAGCGAAGACAGCGATATTGTCCGTGTCCTGGTTGGCCAGCAGCAGCCAACCGTCTGTTGGGTCAAGCGCCAGATGGCGCGGCCGCTTGCCGCCGCACGGGGTGTGCGCAATAGGAGTTAGCTTGCCATCCGTGGGCGAGACGCTAAAGCTGGCCATAAAGTCGTCGAGGCGGCTGGCCACATAGCCGAAACGCATCTTTTTATCGAAGGCAATCGTAGCGGGGGCCGAGCGTCCAGTGTAGTCCTCCGGCTCCAGGGAGATGTTTTGCGCGGTCGTGAGCTCACCCTTTTGTGCATCCCAGTTCAGAACGTAAACATGGGGCTTGAGTTCGCAGACGCAGTAAGCCCACTTGCCATTGGGGTGAAAGGTAAGCGACCGCGGGCCGTAGCCGACATCGGAGCGCCAACGAGGAGGATCGTGCGGCGAGAGCCTGGCTGTCGAGGCGTCAAGCTGGTGGATGTGAATCTGGTCGAGGCCAAGATCGTTGACGAGAAGAAAGCGATTGTCGGGCGACAGCGTTACCCAGTGGGCGTGGGGATGGCGCTCGTGACGTGAAGCGTCAGGCTCGTACTGGATAAAAGAGACGTGATCGCTAATGTGTCCCTGATCGTTGACCTGGAAGGACACGACGCTGCCGCCGCCATAATTGGCAGCGAAGACGCAGCGGCCAGTGTGATCGACGGCGATATGGGTAGGGCCACCGCCGACGGAGCTGGAGCTGTTGATGAAGCCCAGCTTCTCGTTTTTGCGATCGAAGCTGAAGCTGGAAACGGCCCCGCCCGGCTTGCCATTGAAGCTGCCAACTTCGTTGACGGAATAGACGAATTTCTTGTCGGGCGAGAGCACAAAGAAGGTTGGGCTGTTGGATTCAACCGCCAGCCCAAGCTGCTTCAGGTCGCCGGTGGCAGTGTTGAAGGCGTAGGCGTAGATGCCCTGGCTTGAACTGGAGTGACCAGTCACAGTGCCAACCAGCAGCAATCTTTCATGTTTGCCTAGACTTTTGGCGAATGAGGCCAGAGGGTGGGCAGCGAGAGACAAAGCGCCTGCTCCTTGAATGAAATCACGTCGAGACATCGGCTGCATTCTTGCGTTCCTTTCGGTAATAAGTCAGAGAACCAGCATACCTGCGTAGCAAAGATTATTGCTGTTCCGAGGTGAAGAAGCGGTAATTAATCGTCCAGCTTTGGCTCTGACCGGGTGCGACGTTCAGATGAATATAGCCTTCCGGAGCGACCGTTTTGGAGGTAGACCAGAGATAAAAACGCGAAAGCGGAGTATCGGAGGATTGCTGCACGCCGATTTTGGCATTGGTGTCTTCGACGGTGAAGTTATAGTCGGAGGCCTTGTCGGAAAAGCCCTTGATGTAGCCGGCAACTCCACGATGACGGCGGCCGGTAACGTTCTGGAAGACGATGTTGTTGCCTTCAAGACGAGCAGCGGGGCCGAGCGCGCCCTGCGGTTCAGGTGTAAATGCGAAGCGGATCACCAGCCCTTCACCGATAGGGCGGTCGTCGAACATGAAGAAGTCGTGATCGTAGACCTGCGTGTCGATTGCCTTTTTGCCGGTGTTCTTGAAGTGGTGCTCCAGCGTCATGGTTGTGCCATTTTTGTCGAGGCTCAGAATCTTTTCGTAGACATAGGCGTAGCCCTGCGGACCTTTGACGATCTGTCTGAAGTCGATGGAGCGCTTTTTGACACGGACACTCCACTTGCCTGGATCGACGACCGGATAAGCGCCGCCAAAGGAATAGGGCTTGTCATCGATCCTGCGCAAGGTGCCGACGCCGGGCTTAAGGAAAAGCTCGCCGGGTTTGGCTTCGTTATAGCCGGGAGCGCCGGGTTTGACATAAAGGTCGCCGGGGCGCTGTCCGCTGGGAACCATGGGGCCGTCGTCGGAGCGGAATTCTTCGACCGGGCCGGTGATGGAGTCGTTAAGGTTGGGGTCGTAATGGGGAAACCACTCGCCGAAGAACTTGTGACCGTTGAGCGAAACGCAGCCGACGACACCGGACCAGTCGAAGCGAGCCCCGCGATAATATCCATTCTTCGCATCGGGAAGAAAGACAACCGCTTCAAGCTTTCCGTTCGAGATGGTGGCCTTCGGATGATCGGAGTGCGGAAGGTTGGCGCAGACCGAGGAACCATTTGTTGCCCATAGAGGACAGGTGAGGGCGAACATGGCGGCTACGGTAAGAGAACGTCCGGCTTTAAGGGCACTGCTGGTCTGGTTCCAGATATTGCTCAACGATTTGTCCTTCCGTTCTTGAAACGTCGTATTCCTTTGCTGATCGTTAACTGTATTTGAGCGCAAGGCTGACGGGTGCTTCGATGCGGGCGACCTGTACCGGCTGCCCAAGCCGGCCGCTGGTTGCGCTGGCCGGCAGACGGAGAATGCCTTGTTTGTGGTCGAGGACGAAGAGGCTGTCATGTGCCGCAACCATGGATGCTATCTGGAGAGAGGACGCCTGGTCCGCAGCACGCCGTACCGGCTTGAGCGCTCCACTGGCAGCGTCGATGCGCCAGGCTGAGAGGCTACCCGCTCCCGAACCGCAGTACGAGGTGTAAAGCACATTGCCTGCCGGATGCATCGCCATTGCGGCAACACCGCTGGCGGAGCAGGAGCCGATGGCCGTGTGGTGCAGACGCTGGCGGATAGAACCGCTGGTGGCATCGTAGCCAAAACAGGAAAGCGAAGCATCCAGTTCGTTGACGACATAGAGCAGATTGCCGGAGGGGTGAAGCGCCATCTGACGCGGGCCACTGCCGGGTGCTGCCTGGCTACGGCTGGCAACGGAAAGGCCATCGTCGTTGAGATCGAGCACGCTGAGCGTGTCGCTGCCAAGGTCGGCGCTGAGCAGGCGGCTGCCGCTGCGGTCGAAGACGACCATCTGCGGATGCGCCGAGTCCTGGTCGGCATGGGGACCGGAGCCGGTCTCTTTAATGATGGCGGAGACGCGGTCGAGGCGGCCGTCCTCGCCGATGGGCAGCAGATTGTATGCGCCGCCTCCGTGCACTGCGACGGCGAGGGTGCGGCCATCGGGCGAGACAGCGAGGTGGCGGGGAAGCACACCGGAGAGCGAGAGCGGCTGGCGATTCAGTAATGTCAGGCGGCCGCTGTGCGGATCGATGCTGTAGGCTTCGACTGTGCCGGTGGGCAGGCTCTGGTAGCTGTCGATCTCATTGACGGCGTAGAGGAAACGCTCGCTGGGATGCAGCGCCAGCGCCGATGGATTTTCGCTGGCAATGGTCTGGACGTGCGACCACCGGTCATTCTTAATGGAGAAGACCTGGATGCCATGCTGTTTGCCGGTAGAGCCGGCGAACGCAAAACGCGGCGAAGTGGGTGCTCCGGCAAGCGGGCTTGCTGAGAGCCAGCGCCCAGGGAGTCCCACGGCCCCGATTGCGGAGGTGTACCCCATCCACTGAACGAATTTTCTGCGGCTCCAATCCTTCTGTTGTTTCATGACGGCCCTCTCCATGGGTTTGTAATGATTATGCGCGCACCGACATGGCGTGGTGAAAGACGTTGTTGGGATCGTACTGGCGCTTGACACTCTGCAGGAAGGGATAGAGGCCCTGATCGCCGTAGTAAAGCTCCGGCCAGAAGGAGTACTCCAGCATGTCCTTATCGGGGTAATTGATGTAGCAGCCCTCGTAATGGTCATTGGGATAAGGAGTGCCCTTATGCTTCGCGTCTGTATCCGGGCCGGAATAAACGTCCGTGTAGATGTCGCGCATCCAGGTCATGTGACCTGCATCCTCTGCGGGGTCGCGCCAGTAGCTCAGGAACTGTAGCTTCATCACCGACGATCGTTGATGGACCGCAGTCTCCTCGATAAGCTCCTTCCGGTTCACTGCGCCGCCGTAGGCATCCATCAGGACCATGCTTCCGCGAAGGTCAGTCCCCGGAATGGTGCGGTGCATGTGCTTGTAGAAGGCAACTGTCTCCGCCACGCTGAAGTTTCGTTTCATATAGGCGGATTTGTATTTGGAGCGCGTCTCTCCGAAGCTGCCGCCATTGCCGCGCACAGTGGCATTGAACCAGGGGCTGAGGTTCGTGCGGTGTTTGCCGTTGAGGCATCCGCGCTCTCGACCGGGCCGCTGCGGAGACATACGCTCCGCCACGGCAGGATGATCATTGGTCATCTCGCTGGCGGACGGATTGCAGTTCTCGAAGAGGTCGAGGAACTCGTTCAGCACCTTCAGGTCTTTGCAGGTGCCATCGGGATTACAGAACTGCACGTTGACGCCGAAGCTGCCCGCTGATGCGTGCGAGAGGCCAATGATGGCGAACAGGCCCCACGTATCCGGGTCATTACCGCGTGTCTCCAGAAAGTGGCCATAGGTCTGGAGGATTTTCGTGAAGCGCTCCTGGGTCATTCCATTCCAGTCGAACCTGACGCCTGCGTGGGTGACCTCTTTTGGCGCGGGAGGCAGCTTATCGAAGTAGAAGTTGGTGATGATGCCGAAGTTGCCGCCTCCTGCTCCGCGACAGGCGCGAAAGAGATCCGGATCGTGTTTGGCATCGACCCGCCGTGGGACAACCTGCCCTTTTTTATCGACCGTGAGAATATCGACGGCGGTAACCCAGTCGGGAGTGATGCCATGCAGCCGCGAGAGCACACCATAACCACCACCGGTGATGTGTCCGCCTGCGCCAACGCTCTCGCATGAGCCGCCGGGCAGGGTTACCCCGTGTCTCTTATAAAGTTCGGTATAGGCGTCGCCGAGCTGGGTACCGGCGGCGATGCGGTAGGCCGGCGCTCCGGCCACAGGTGTGGTTTCGTTGAAGAGGCTGAGGTCGATGATGGCGCCTTTGGGATTGGTATAGACGAAATCTTCGTAGCAGTGACCGCCACTGCGTACCGTGGGCCGAAGGCCTGCACTGACAATCTTCTGCAGAGCTTCGGCAACATCGTTGGCGTTATCGCAGAGCACGATGCGGCTTGCGGCATCCGCTTCGGTCGGCGGAAAACGCGCGTTGTTACCTCGATTCAGAGTGGTAAAGCGGGGGTCCTGTTGATTGACTGTTTCAATTGCCATTCCCGTTCCTCATTCCCGTGCCATACATCGCAACCGGCAGTAAATTCAAATTCAAGTGCGTCTTGCAGGAAACTACGTTGCCTGAAGGTGCCTGGTTCCTTATTGAAGTCAGGATGTTGTATCCCATTATCCGCTGAAAGATAGCGGTAATACCGAGCCCTGCACGGTATAAGACCGGAGTATTCAGGCTGATGGTATCGGCGAGAATGATAGGCGTTCGACGAAGCGATTGGCTACGGACAAATATCCCCTGCCGGACTAGGGCTAAAGTCCTACTCCGGCAGGGGATGGGAGAGACTTACTTCGTCTGTTTTGTTGCAGAGGAAGGCCGAGGGCGATAGATGGTCCAGTGCGACGCCTCTTTCGGGTCGCTGGAGGGATTCTGATCCCACATATCCATCGAGATACCGTTCAGGTCGTAAACAACTTTTCCATCGCGAATAGTCAACTGACAGATGAGTCGAGTGTTGCCCATCATTTTCAGGTTATTCATGTCCAGGAACCCGAATTCTCCATGCTCGACGTTGAGAACGGTAATGTCTGCGGGAGCGCCAACGGAGAGATTGCCGAGTTGAGGTTGGCGAATCTCGCGAGCGGGATTCCAGGTCATCTCCTGGATAACGGCAGGAAGCGTCTGGCCCATCGCCATGAACTTATCGGCAACATTCAAGAGGCCTTTTGTCGATGAGTTCATGCTGGTAATGTGCAGGTCGGTCGAAAGCGAATCCGGCAGAAAGCCGCCCTTGATCATCGGATCAGCGACGCGGTAGGCAAAACTTCCACCACCGGTACCGGCGTCAAAGTAGATGCCCCGCTTGCGGCCCACCAGCATTGCGGCGCTGGCCTTCAGCGTCTGCGGGTCCTGTTCTCCGCGCAGCCCTGAATAAGCATGGGTATAGATGTCGCCCGGTCGCAGATATTGAGAAAGCAGACCATAGAGCGGCCGCTCGGGACGGTTGGCGCCGTAGTCAATCATGACCGGAATGTTGGCCATCGTGCCAGCCTTTACAGCTTCGATATAGGGAGTCCATTCAGGGCCTTCGAAGTGGGCACTTTTGATACCGACGATGACGCCGGGATATTTGAGCGCCATCTTGCCGGTAGGATCCGACTGCATGTCGGCGAGGTTTTGCTCGAAGGCTCCGCCTCGCATCCCTCCGCCCACAATGTTGAGCATGGCCAGGACACGTGTCTGAGAGCGGTCGATGACGTGGGCTTTGAAGTCCTCAAAGTTGCGCCAGCCGGAGCTGCCGGCATCGACGATGGTGGTTACACCGTTGCGGAAGGTAAATCCGTCAGGCCAGATGGAATTGTCGCCCGCGTAGGAGCCGCGCTCACCGGTGCTGGCGTACACATGCATGTGGATGTCGATAAGGCCCGGAGTGACGTAGTACCCGGTTGCATCGATGGTCTTAGCCGCATCTTTGGGATTCAAATTGTCGGCGACCTGGGCGATTTTTCCGTCTTTGATGGCGACGTCGGTGACTTTATCGACGTGGTTCTTTGCATCGATAACATGGCCGTGCTGCAGGATGAGATCGTAAGGCAGAGGATTGGGCTGGCTTACCGCCCGCATCCTGCGCGGGTGCTCGGGCTGCTGCGCGGAGCCGATGTTCGTCAATAACGTTGCGCTGCTCAGCATAAGGCCGAGCAAACGAGAGTACGTCTTTAACTTCATTCTGTGTACCTCAGAGAGCCTTCTTAAAAAATTGTGGAAAGGATTAAGCCATGTTATGCAATGCCGCGCAGGTGTCATCGGTCAGGTGGGCCAGAGAAATATAGGGTAAAAGTCCTAGCAGAGATGGAGTGCAAGAAAACGGCCTGCCGAAGCAGACCGTTCTTTTTATTTAATTTCTCAACTATGCAAGCCGTTTGCGAAGTGAACCTACGGAATGCAGTCCGCGCCCACACGCATTGCGTTTACGCAGATTCCCGTGCGATACGGTGTGGATTATATGTAGTGATAGTGCTGACTGAAACTGCAAAATACATTGGCCGCCTCGCGCCGTCTCCAACGGGCCTGCTTCATGTTGGGCATGCGGCTACCTTCTGGACCGCCTATGAACGTGCGCAGCAGCATGACGGAACATTGCTGTTGCGCAATGAAGACCTCGATCCGCAGCGCTCGAAGTCAGAGTTTGCCGAGGCCATGATCGAAGATCTCGCATGGCTGGGCATCACGTGGACGCCGCCGATGATTGTGCAGTCAGAACGGCTGGCGCTTTACCGCGAAGCCTTTGAGCAGTTATTAGCTGCGGGCCTCGTTTATCCGTGCACATGCAGCCGTCGCGAACTGGCGCTGATGATTGCCGCACCGCACGAGGATACAGACGACGAGCCGGTGTACAGCGGCAGATGCAGGCCCGCAATCGGCGCTTCGCTTGCCTTTGAGCCGGACAGGAACTACCGCTTCCGTGTTCCTGATGGCGAAACAATTCAATTTATCGACGGCAACCTGGGCGCGCATAACTTCACCGCGGGCGCGGACTTCGGCGATTTTCTTGTCTGGCGCAAGGATGGCCTTCCCAGCTATCAACTCGCCTGCGTTGTTGACGATGCGGCGATGCGCATCAGCGAAGCGGTACGCGGAGCCGATCTGCTGAAGTCCACCGCCCGGCAGATTCTGTTGCAGCGCGCACTTGGATTGCCTGCGATCTCATACTTTCATACGGGCCTTTTGCGGGATGACCACGGTATCCGCCTGGCCAAACGGCACGATGCGCTTGCTATCCGGACGCTACGCGAGCGCGGGATGCAACCAGCAGAAGTGCTGGCTCTGGGCAGGAACTCTTAAACTTAAGCTTAAATAGCAAGCCATAGTGTGCCTTCCCGCATCTCACCAGAGGAACGCCCTGCGCAGCCCGATCGACGCGGCCAAGTACGACAAAAATGAAAGGTCCGAGGAGAAAGAAGATGAAGATCCGCACCTTAACTGTGCGCGCTACGCTCTGCTGCGCGGCTACATTTCTAATGATTACAGGATGCAATAGGAAGACCGACAACAGCGCAAACTTCAGCAATGCAATCAATACGTACTACAGTGCGCATCCCGAGTGTCTCTGGACCGATCCGGTTAAGTTTCCGGTTCAGGTAGAGACCTCCGATACATCGAAAACAGCAGGCTACGATGCGCTGGTCGATCAGGGATTATTGACCCGAACCACTGCTGAAAAGAAGAAGATGATTATCGCCAGCAAGCAGGTCACGAACTACGATCTGTCGGACAAGGGCCGTTCTGCATGGACTGCCGACGTGCAGCAGCCGGGCTTCGGCAACTTCTGCTATGGCCATCGCAAAGTGAGCAGCATCGACAGCTCCACCCCCACCAGCAGCACAACTGGAGCGACTACGCAGGTTGCCTATCACTACACGATCACCGACGCACCTGCATGGGCGAATGCGGCTGAAACGCAGAACGCCTATCCGCAGTTGCATGCCGATCTCAGCGGCCAACAGAGCGCACGGGCAACGCTCACGAATACCAGCAAAGGATGGCAGGTAACGAGCGCGGGTCCAACCTCCGCCAAGCCTGCTGATGGCAAGATCGTCGAGTAGCGATGCTTTTGGGAGAGCACGACAGTCGTGCTCTCCATTCCTAATCCATCCGATCCAGCGACAGCACTTTCTGCACCTCATCGTACGGCTTCATCTTGTACTCATGCGGCGGAACATCGCCCGCAAGATAGCGCACAAAGTAATCCCAGCGTCGTCGCGTCACATACTGCCCTGCCGCACCATAAGCATGGGCAGCTCCTGGAATCATAAGAAGATCGAAGTCTTTGTTCGCCTTGATCAGCGCATCGACTACCAGCAGCGTGTTGTTCATGGGCACATTGTTGTCCATCGTGCCGTGCAGCAGAAAGAGATGACCCTTGAGGTTCGCAGCGTAGTTCTGGTTGGCCTGGCTATCGTAGTTGCTTGTGCCATCAGAGTTCTTGACCTCCAGTCCTGCCCACTTTTCTGCCCAGTCGTCTTCGTACTCGCGGTTATCGTGGTTGCCGCTCTCCGCAATGCCCACCTTGAAGAAATCGGGAAAGTGGAACATCGCCGACACGGTCGCGTTGCCCCCGCCGGAGTGGCCATAGATGCCCGCACGGCTGATGTCGATAAACGGATACTTTGCGGCAAGCTCCTTCATGCCGGCGATCTGGTCGGGGATGGTATCGTCGCCGAGGTTGCCATAGTAAAAGGCATGGAAAGACTTCGACCGCCATGGCGTTCCCATGCCATCGATGCACACGACCACAAAGCCAAGTTCAGCGAGCGACTCGTCATCGCCATGCGATGCGGTGAAACTGCGGCTGCCGCACGATCCCGTCTGCGGCCCGGGATAAACATGGTTCACGATGGGATATTTCTTCGCCGGATCGAAGTTTGTCGGCTTGAACATAAAACCGTAGAGGTCGGTCTTGCCGTCGCGCGCCTTCACGGTAATCGGCGTCAGCGGCTTCCAGCCGGAGGCGATTAACTTCGTGATGTCCTGCTTCGCGACGTTCTGCACCAGCTTGCCATCGCTGTCGCGCACCACTGCCGTCTGCGGCTCAGTCGGCGTGGAGTAGATATCGACAAAGGTGCGGCCATCGGGCGAAGAGAGAATGCTGTGATCGGCATTTTCCGGTGTCAGCAGCTTCATTCCCGTGCCATCGAAATTAATGCTGTAGTAGTGCGAAAAGTATGGATCGCGTCCCGGTTCTTTGCCAACAGCAAGAAAGTAAATTTTGCGCGCCTGCTCGTCCACATGCAGCACCTGGGTTACATTGCCTTCGCCATGCGTAATCTGGTTCTTCAGCTTGCCTGTGGTCAGGTCGTAGAGATACATCTGGCCCCAGTTGTCGCGCTCGCTGAACCACAGTAGCTCATTCGATTTCGGCAGATATGTCCAGTTCACCTTGCCGTTGCCGCTCTCAAAAAACGTGGAGACGGTCTCGCCCATCACATCGCGCACCTTGCCATTGCTGGCATCGGCAATGCGCATCCACTCCCGCTTGTGGTCGCGCGAGGTGGAAACAAAGGCGAGATGCCTGCCATCCGGACTCCACTGCACGTCATCCCAGGTCTTGGTCTTCTCGCAGCTCACGTCATCGCATAGCGTCGAGCGATGCTGGTCGGGCGGCATCTTTAGCCGAATCACCTTGCGCTTATCCACGTCGATAATCACGCGCTCAATCATGGTGACGGTGGCATCGCCCACCAGCGGATACTTCCACGCCTTCAGTACCGGATGCCGATTAGTCACGGGCACCAGATACATTTCGCCATCCTTGCGCTGGTCCTGCTGAAAAGTAGCGATCTTTTTGCCATCGGGCGACCACACCAGGATTGCGCTATCGCTCTGCTGCCATCCGGCGTTGTCGGTGGCGTAGCCAAAGTCCTTTACGCCGTCCTTCGTAAGCTGCGTCTCTTTGCCGGTAGTCAGATCGCGCACCCATAGGTTGAAATCACGAATGAAGGCGACCTTTGTTCCGTCGGGCGAGATGTCGGCCTGGGCAATGCCCTGGCTTTCGGCAAGAATGCGGCCTTCGGCGCCGTTTTTTACCGGCATGGCGAGAAGCGAGCAGGTCACATCCCCAGAGAGATTGCATCGAAAGGCATCGCCGTCGATCTCAACCAGCAGAACTTGATCGTTATCTTCAAAGGCAATGTCTTTGATCTTCAGCTTGCTCGCATCGAAAGTCTTTTTGCCGCTGGTTGCTGCCGACATCGCCGCCGCCAGCTTGTCGCGGTCAAACGCCGCCGTCTTTGTCCCCTTTGCCGGATCGACCAGCTCCAGCGTCAGGCCATCCGGCCCACGATCGCGATACCAGAAGCGGCCGTCGGGTAGAAACTTCTCGTCCCTGACGGTGTGGAAGACCAGCGGATCGACGTTGTAATTCATAAACTTTTCCGCCTGCGCATAGTCCGCTGTCGTTAGCTTTCGCCCTTCGGCCTGGGCGTGCGTCGCCAATGCGCACACGACTGCGAGCGCCCCAATCGTCCAACGATGTCCTGCCATCCAACCAGCCTCCATTACCCTTTGCGCGTCTTCCACAATATCTGCCGCAGAACTCCCATCCATACAGGCACATCTTTAGCCGTCATCCCCATGCGCAGCACCAGCCGCCGAATCTGCGCCTCATCGCAGTTCGCCGGATGCCGCTCCGTGTAGCCGATGGCCTGCAGCATCTCGGTCAACAGCAATCGCAACCGGTCCATTTCACCGGCCTCGGCGGTAAGGACAGATGCAGCCACCGAAGTTTCGTCTCCACGCACCAACTCATACAGGCAGACAGCGACTGCCTGGCCCAGATTCATCGAGGGGTGCCGCATGGCTTCGTGCTGATGCATGGGAATCGTCAGTAGCCAATGGCAGTGGCTCAGCTCGTCATTGCTCAGGCCGGTCTTCTCCGATCCAAACAGCAGAGCTACGCGGCCCTCGACTGCGAGTACGTCGCGAATCTTTCCCGCTGCCTCCGGTAGCGCATATAGCGGCTGCTGCAATGCCCGCTCGCCTACCGCCGTCGTTCCAATGACAAGATTGCAGTCCGCAACTGCCTCGGCAACCGAGCCGAACTCCTTTGCTCCCTTAACAACCTGGGAAGCGTCCATCGCAGACCGCGCGGTAGCAAATGGCACGGAATACTCGTTGACCACGCGCAGATGACGGAAGCCGAAGTCGTGCATCGCCCGCGCTGTGGCTCCAATGTTGCCTGGATTGCGTGCTCGCACCAGAACCACGTTCAAACGATCGAGTTGTTGCGGGCTCAGCACGCTGCTTTCCATTCTAGCGAGGCCGTTGTTTCGTCATCGCAAAGGGGACTGCCATGCGGTGCAACTGCCATTTCCAGTAAAATCTGCTTTGGCGCAATCAGCGCATAAGGACAGCAGCATATGGCATCGGCAATGGCAGGCATTGAAGCGTTAAAAGGCACCCACCAGGAGTTGAAGTCTCGGATGGAAAAGACGGTGGAAGACTTCCGGGCGCATCTGCTTTCAGCGCGCACCGGACGCGCGAACGTGCACATGCTCGACCAGGTGCGCGTGGATTACTACGGCACCGAAACCCCGATCTCCCAGATGGGCCAGGTCAGTACCCCAGAGCCGACCCTGATCCTGGTGCAACCCTACGACATGGGTATGGTCTCCGCCATCGAAAAAGCAATTCGCACTGCTGGTACGGGCCTCAATCCGATGTCTGATGGCAAGGTGATTCGCGTGCCGGTCCCCCCAATGACAGAGGAACGGCGCAAAGAGGTCGTCAAGCAACTGAATAAGACGCTGGAGGACCACAAGACTGCGATCCGAGGCATCCGCCGCGACGGCAACGATCAGATTAAGAAGGCAGCCAAGGACAAGCTGATCTCTGCCGACGATGAAAAACGCGCCAGTGAAGAGGTGCAGCAGTTAACCGATGCCGAGATTAAGCGCATCGAAGAACTCTTCAAGGCTAAAGAAAAAGAGGTCATGACGGTCTGAGTGGATCGCGAAAGCCTCTGGTGGTGAGGAATCGTGCAGCCAATTTTAATCTTCGTCCGCAGAGGCAGCGAGAAGCGGAGCTACGCCGTTGCCTTCTTCAAAGGCAATGACATTAGAGTCTGACTCGCCGACCTCACGCAGCGTGCGGTTAATGGCTCGGGTGCGGACACCAAGCTTGTGGATGGTGTTCTGTACGGTGCCGACCTGGGTCTCCATCTTGGTCATCAGCGTTTCAAAGGTGTTGAACTCGCGCTTGGTGCCCTCAAGCACCTTCCATACCTCATCACCTTTTTCCTGAATGGCGAGCATATGGAAGCCCATCTGGAAGCTGGTGAGGATGGCCGAAAGCGTGCTTGGTCCGGCAATAGTGACGTGGCACTGCGACTGAATCTCGGCCTGCAACGCTTCGCGGCGCATCACCTCGGCGTAAAGACCTTCCGTGGGTAGAAACATGATGGCATGAGGCGTGGTCACCGGAGGGTTAATGTACTTTTTGCAGATGCGCTCGCCTTCAGTGCGAATCGCGGAGTCGAACGCTTTGCGCGTGCTGGCGATGGCCTCGGGTACGTTGCTCTCGTAGGCGGCTTCGAGTCGCTCCCAGTCTTCGCGGGGAAACTTGGCGTCGATCGGCAGCAACGTCTCACCGGTGTGGCCAGGGAAACGCACAGCGAACTCGACCACCTCCTGTGTGCCTTCCTTGACCTTGGCATTGCGGATGAACTGGCCCGGAGCAAGCATCTGTTCGAGCAGCATCCCGAGCTGTACCTCAGCGAAACCTCCGCGGGCCTTGACGTTGGTGAAGATGCGACTCAGGTCGTTAACGCCGTCGGAGAGCTTGGTCATCTCTCCGAGACCGGTGTGGACTTTGTTGAGCTGATCCGTTACCTGGCCGAAGGACTCGGTAAGCCGCGTCTGCAGTGTCGCGTTGAGCTTCTCATCGACGGTCTGTCGCATCTTGTCCAGTTCTTTGGAGTTGTCTTCGTTCAGCTTGGTCAGTCGCTCCTCGACAGCGGTACGAAGCTGGTTCTGCAGCGTGATGTTGCTGGCCATTAGCTCGTTCAGTTTGGTATTGAGCGATTCGCGCAGGCTGGTGTGCCGTTCGTTTGTGTCGCTGGTGAACTCCGAGATGCGCCGCGTGATGGTGTCCATCTGCTGCTGCACGGCAGTACGGAGCTGGTTATCGGAGTCCTTGTTATCGCTGCGGAAGGCGGCCAGACCCGTGTTCAGGGTCGCGCCCAGCGTAGCGATGCTGGCCGTAACCTCGGTGCGCAGAGCAGCGAACGCAGCCTCGCTGGCCTCGCGGGTGCGCTGCGCCTCGGCGGCGATGTCGTTGCGCATCTGCGCGAAGGCATTGCGCATCTGCTCGTCGGCGGCCTGCTGACGCGCCTCAAGCCGGGTAAGCTGATCGGGAATCTGGGCGAGGCGCGAATCCTGCGACGGCGTAGCCTGCCTGCGCAGCAGCAGAAAGACTACTGCCAGTAAAGTAACGATTTCGAGGATGAGCAGCACGAGAGGCATTTCGTTTTTCCTTCGCCAAAGGATAGCACCTTCATTCCCGCCTTTCGTAGTGGATTTCCAGCCACATTTCAATCAACTCACGTCATCTCGACCGAAGCCGCGGGGTCCCCGACGAGCGTACTTGCTCGTTGGGGTGCAAGCCGCGGGGTCCCCGACGAGCGCACTTGCTCGTTGGGGTGCAAGCCGCGTAGCGGCGAAGTGGAGAGACCCCTGTATTTCTCAAACCATCTTCAATCAGGCAATGACCCCGTAAAATGGGTTCAGTGACCCGCCGTTCCGTTTTCACCATCGCCGTTGCCGCTATTGTCATTGCCTGTCTCTGCTGGTTCGGTTGGCGCGCGCGGCGAAAGCCACCTGTCTCCACCACTTCTTCCAACACAACTGCGGTTACTGAGATTGCACCCTCGGGCGATCTCTCGCCAACTACCGTCTACGCGCACAACCTGCGTTTGCGCAAAGGGCCAAACTTCCGCGTCTATGTCCGCTGGATTCGCGGCCTGATGGTCCGGACTCATCCGCAGGTAGTTCCGTCGTTCGACGATCCGAACTCATTTGTCCTTGAGATTCAGAAAGGCGTTATTCGCGCCAATATCGGAGACATTGCCAATTACCTGAACTCCGTTTCATCGAAGGCGCCGCTCAAAAATATCTCTATCGAGCCAGCGGGAGCGCAACTCAAACTGCACGGCACTGTACACAAAATTATCCCGCTGCCTGTGGAGCTTACAGGAACGCTCTCTCCATTGCCGGATGGACGGGTCCAGTTCCAGGTGGCGAAGATTAATGTGCTGAAGGTTCCGTTGAAGGGGCTGCTCGGCGGGTTTCATGTGCAACTGGACGATCTGATCCATGCCAGCAATGTTCCTGGCGTTCAGGTCAGCGGCAACAATGTCGTCTTCGACACACAGGGTCTGCTTCCGCCGCCGCATATCCGCGGCCAGATTACAAGCATCAGTATCAAGCCGCCCGACATTGAGCTGATCTACGGCAACAGCCCCGACGACGAGGCGCGGCTGGCGCAGTGGCACAACTTCATCCGGTTTCGCGGAGGCAGTGTCGGCTTCGGCAAGCTCACCATGAACTATGCCGACATCACCATGATCGACGCCTCAAAGGACCCCTGGTTTGATCTCGATCTGGCGAACTATCAGGCGCAGCTCGTGAATGGCTATACGCGCATGACCCCGCAGGCAGGCCTCGAAATCTTTATGCCCGACCTCGACGAGCAGGCTTCCAAAAAGAAGACGGCCCAGGCGGTCACGCTGGAGTGGCTCAAAGACCGCAACCGCGCGCTGCCTCCTGACGTTCCGGTGAAGTAATTATTTATATTGCTCCACATTTTTCGCGATGGAAATGCAAATACAGGGGTCTCTCCACTGCGGCCCTTCAGGCCTTCGGTCGAGATGACGTGGGTAGGACGTTATGCATCTGCACCCACCATGATGATGAAATCGTCCCATAAGATACAAAGCCGATGTCAATCATTACCATAACCAACTCACGTCATCTCGACCGAGCCGAAGGCGAGTGGAGAGATCCCTGTATTTGAGAACGTCACAGTGCCGCTAATATCCGGTCCGCTACGGCGGCGGCTTCAAGTGCGGGACTTACATCGTGGGTGCGGATGATGTGCGCTCCGTTCAGGATTGCCGCTACATTAGCCGCAGTAGTGGCATGGATGCGGGCTTCGGGTGGCGGCAACTCTCCGTAGAGCGGCGCTAATGCGCGAGCGAGGAAGCTCTTTCGCGAGACGCCGGCAAGGACCGGAAGGCCGAGCTCACGAAGCTGGTCGAGATGCGCCAGCAACGGATAATTTTCGTCGAGCCGTTTGCCGAAGCCGAAGCCGGGATCAAGAACCATCTTGCCGCTTGCGACTCCAGCTTCAGTGACAGCTACAACCCGCTCGCGCAGCCCATCCAGTACCAGCGGCAATATTTCCTCGGGGGCGAGCGGCGGCTGAGTCGTCCACTGCTGCGGTTGGCCGCGCGTGTGCGTCAGCACGACGCCGCAGTTGAGCCGGACACAGGTGACGGTCATTTCGGTATCCCACAGATGGCCACTGACGTCATTGACGATCTCTGCACCGGCTTCGACGGCGTGCGCAGCGGTTGCGGCGTGGTGCGTGTCGATGGAGATGATTGCTTCCGGTCTCTGTTGCAAGATAGCCTCGATCACCGGAAGCACACGCGACTGCTCTTCCTCTGCGGAGAGCGGAGTGGCGTTGGGCCGGGTCGATTCGCCGCCAATGTCCAGAATGTGCGCTCCGGCATCGAGCATTTGCAGCGCCTGTGCCAACGCGCGCTCCGGTGCGTGCTCGGGCGAGTAGAAGTGACCGCCATCGGAGAAGCTGTCGGGCGTGACATTGAGGATGCCCATCACCAGCGTGCGTTCGCCAAGCGCAAGCGTCCGCGAGCGGAGCGACCAGTCAAAGCGCGGACGAGCGGCAAAGGGCATGGGAAGATTTTAGATGCTCCATGCAGCGCGGGATGCTAGACTGCGCGCATGAAAAAACTTGCGGAACGTTACGCCGGGATTCTCCTGGTTGCGGCGCTGTGTGTCCCTGCGGGAGCAAAGACCCATGCGAAGCCTCATAAAAAGAGCCTGAAGGCAGAGATTGCGGCGCTGCTGGCCGATCCCTCGGTTGCGCGCGCGCATTGGGGAATCGATGTAACAACAATCGACGGGAAACCGATCTACTCCCTGAACGAGGGGCAGCTCTTCCGTCCCGCAAGCAACAACAAGATCTTCACCACGGCCACGGCGATGGCCTTGCTCGGCGGTAATACGACCTTCGAGACGAAGGTAGTCGCGAAGGGGGTTCGCAATGGCACCCAGACGCTTACGGGAGATCTGGTGCTGATCGGCGCGGGCGATGCCAATATCTCGGGACGTCCGATTCCGTATATCGCTCCTGCACTGCGGCCCAAGCCTGCTCCGCCCGCTCCACCGGCGCTGCGCTATTTGGAAGACATGGCCGACCAGATTGCAAAGACCGGCTTGAAGGTCGTCAATGGCGATGTGATTGGCGATGACACGCTGTTTCCCTGGGAGCCGTATCCGCAGAACTGGACGATTGACGACGCGGTATGGGGCTACGGCGCTCCAGTTTCGGCGCTGACGATTAATGACAATCAGCTCAAAGTGACGGTGACTCCGGGCGATGCGCCTGGAAAACCAGCGACGGTAACGATTGATCCCGCAATTCCGTACTACACGGTCGATGTCTCCGCGCTGATGACCGGCCCGGCGAAGAGTGGAAACCATGTGCAAATGGACCGCATGATCGGCTCGAGGGAGCTGCGCGTTTATGGCTCGATTGCCGTGGATGCACAGCCGGATGAAGAAGAGGTTGCGATTGAAGATCCAGCCGAATATGCGGCTATTGCGCTGAAGAGCATGTTGGAACAGCGCGGCATCGTCATTACCGGAAAGGCGATTGCTAAACATCGGCTTTCGACTGACGATCAAGGGCTGCTGAGGCAGTCCAAGGCGCCGATTCCGGGCTTCGATCCGCACCGCGTCTACGGTCTGGGAACACGCCCCGATGCGCTGGCAAAGGGCGGCGTTGTGCTGGCGACGCATACTTCGATTCCTGTACGGGAAGATATCAAGGTCACAGCCAAAGTGAGCCAGAACCTTCATGCCGAGTTATTTCTGCACCAGCTTGGCGAAAGCGTGCTGGGCAATGGCTCAACCGCTCAGGGAGCGCGTGTGATTCGTTCGTTCCTCGAGAGCGCCGGAGTCGATAAAGATGACTTCGCTTTTGTCGATGGATCAGGATTGAGCGGGCATGATTTAGTTGCTCCACGAGCAACTGCACGGTTTCTTCTTTATGCGAGCACTCAGCCCTGGTTCGCCGACTGGAAGGCTGCGCTGCCGGTTGGCGGCGAGGATGGAACGCTGGCTTCGCGCTTTGCCAAACCGCCGCTGAAGGACCATCTGTTTGCCAAGACGGGAACGCTTGGCGAGGCGCGGGCACTGTCCGGTTACCTGGACTGCGCAAGTGGACGCACAGTGATCTTCTCCATCATGGTGAACAATCACACACCGGGAACGCATGAGGATGGAAAGGTGATGGACGAGATCGTCGCTGCGATTGCCGCGGCAAATTAATGCTTCGCGCTGATTGCTATCGCTATTTCAGATGGCAAGTAGAATTAATCGATGAAGAACGATCGATTGGCTGACGTGCGGGCTGCGTGATGGATGCTGCAACCCTCGGCGTGCTTGCCGTTATTTTTCTGGCTACATTAATTCGTTCCGCTTTCGGTTTTGGTGAGGCGCTGTTTGCTGTGCCTCTGCTGGCACTGTTTATTCCATTGCAGGTTGCGGCGCCGCTGGCAGTGCTGGTGTCGATTACGATTGCCGCCGTCGTTGTCGCGCAGGACTGGCGCAAGATCCACATGTGCAGCACAGGATGGTTGGTTGGCGCGACCGTGTTCGGCATTCCGGTTGGGCTGTGGCTGCTGGCGAGCAGCCATCAGCAGGCGGTGCGGATTGCACTGGCCGTCTTCATCATTGCGTTTGCAGGATATTCGCTTCTTGGCCGCAGGCCGCCAGAACTGAAGAACGACAACAAAGCGTGGCTGCTTGGCTGCGGATTTGTTGCCGGTGTCTTTGGCGGAGCGTACGGAATGAACGGCCCGCCGCTGGTGATCTACGGTGCGATGCGGCGCTGGCCGGCGCAGCAGTTTCGTGCAACGTTGCAGGGATACTTTCTTCCGGCCAGTATCTTTGGCATGGCGGGCTACTGGTTTGCCGGGCTTTGGGTGCCAGCGGTGACGCATTATTACCTGCTGTGCCTGATTGTTCTATTGCCAGCGGTGTGGCTGGGCCGAGTGATCAATCACCGGCTGCACGGCGATGTGTTTCTCAAGTATGTCTACGCGGGGCTGGCGATCATCGGTATTGTGTTGCTGGCGCAGTCGGTGCACCCGGGATGAGAAAATAAATGAAAGCTATGGTTCGAGCGTTCTTTTTACTGGTGCTGGCGTGTGCGCTGGCAGGATGCAAATCGACTCCACCGCCGGTGCCGCTGTCGCAGTTGAATGCGCAGCAGATGCACGGCCATGATGTGTTTGAAACGCATTGTGCCCGCTGCCACTACGACCGGCGCTCGGGCGGACTGCACGGTCCTTCGCTGTTGGGTCTTTATAAGCAGCCGTCGCTGCCGAGCGGCGCTCCGGCCAATGATGAGCGGGTCACGGCGACGATTGTGAACGGACATGGCCTGATGCCCGCGATGGGCAAAACTATGGACCAGCAGGAGATGAACGATCTGCTGGCCTATCTGCATACGCTTTAGAGAGGTTCTCCTCCAGGGAGAGATAGTTCGGTAGTTCGCGCAAGCACAGATTCCCTTCGGGAATGACAAACAAAGGAAACGATGACTGAAGAGCAGAAAGACGCAACCGAACAGAAAAGTGCCGTGGGACAGATGCTGCCGGGCGTGGCGGGTATCTGCCTGTTCATGCTGTTTCTGACGATGATGAACGTCTTCGGAGCGCTACGCAACGCCTTCGGCTCGGGCATCACCAAGTATGGTGTGCTGTCGCTGTGCACGCTGCTGGTTATAGGCATCTTCGGCCTGATGCGTATGCGGCGCTGGGGCTGGGCGCTGGTGCTGGCCGGATGCGTTTTGTTGTTTACCGGCGACTTTATCTTCTTCGAGAAGATGCACGCCGGATTTTTTCTGATCCGTGGCATGTTCTCGCTAATTTTCTTTCTTTACCTGGTGCGAGACGAGGTCCGCAGCCGGCTGCGCTGAGGGTCCCCCTGTACCTAAGTACCTAAAAATCTTCGATTGGTCGTGCCACTGGAGTATATGCCTGCCTTCGGATTCAAAATGGGATCGAAAGCGTTTTCGTCACACTTCCAGCTTTTGTAACGTCAAAAACCTACTGACACAATGCTGTCAGCAGGGTCTTCTTATGCTTTGCTTAAGACAGCATCATTTTTTCAGGAGCAAGACGACATGAGTCCTGCAGCAACGATCCGCCAGAATGCAATTAACTGGTTTGAGATTCCATGCGAGGATCTGGACCGGGCAATAACCTTTTACGAGACCCTTTTAGGTGTGCAGATGCGGCGCGAGAATCTTGACACTCCGATGGCGCTATTTCCCGCAGACGAAGACGGCACCGGAGGAACGCTGGTGAAGCGTAAGTTTCACAAGCCCGGGCCGGGCACTATGGTCTATCTGAACTGCAACGGTGAACTGGACAAAGTGCTGGCACGACTGCCCAAAGCAGGTGGCCTGGTGCTGATGCCAAAGACTCCCGTGCCGGGAGGCTACGGATATTACGCCTGCTTCCGCGACTCGGAAGGCAACCACGTAGGCCTGCACTCACACTGAGACGCTAAGCGATGCGACGCGCCGACCGACTCTTCCGCATCGTCCAGTTTCTGCGCCTTGGCCGTCTGCTGACGGCGCAGAAGCTGGCCGAAAAATTGCAGGTCTCGCAGCGCACCATCTATCGCGATATTCACGACCTGCAACTATCGGGGATGCCGATTGAAGGCGAAGCGGGTGTAGGCTACACGCTCCGGCGCGATATGGACCTTCCTCCGCTGATGTTTACCCGCAGCGAATTGACCGCTCTGGTGCTGGGTATGCGTCTTGTAAGTGCCTGGGGCGGAGCGGAGAACGTAGTCGCTGCCAATCAGGCATTGCAACGCATCGAGGCCGTTCTGCCAGCAGAGATGCGCAACGATCTTGACGCAATTCTGCTGTACGCTCCCGGCTATCGTATGACGCAGATACTGCGCGAGCGGCTGGATGCCTTGCACGCAGCCTGCATTGGACGGCAGATCATTGTCTTCGATTATGCGCGCGAAGATGGCGAACGAAGCCAGCGTTCCGTGCGTCCGCTGGCCTTAATCTTCTGGAGCGGTGTGTGGACCCTGGCCTCATG
>DASRSR010000122.1:0-22530 GCA_035656355.1 Edaphobacter sp. | reverse complement strand
AGGGCAGCAGCAGAGTGTCTCGGTCAATACGGAAATCGCTCCCCTGTTGAACACTGAAAATCCCACGCTGGCGACGACACTGGATACGCGCGCGATTGAGAATGCACCGAGTGTAGGCCGCAACATTATTGCGCTGACGATGTTCCTGCCTGGATCGATCAGCACCAGCCCGAACGGTTTCACAGGCCAGAATGCTATTGCGGGACAGATGAGTTCGAATACGGTTTCGGTCAATGGTAATCGTCAGCAGGCCAATCAGTACTTGCTCGATGGTATGAACATCAACCAGACCCTTGACGACCAGCCGGGGTATCTGCCCAGCATGGACGCGATCGGTCAGGTCCAGGTTATTTCTGCTAATGCGTCAGCTGAGTACGGCAATGTCAATGGCGGCGACATTCTTTACCAGACCAAGAGCGGAACGAATAACTGGCATGGAAGCGCATTTTACTATTTGGGCAACCATCTACTGAATGCCAACACCTGGGGAAATAAGCACACATCTACCATCACTCCCAGGACTTCATTTACGCGAAATATCTTTGGCGGCACATTTGGCGGCCCAATTATTAAAGATAGATTATTCTTCTTCGGTGATTACGAAGGTGGGCGATACCATTCAGGTGGTCCGGCTAATGCAACCGTTCTGACCGCTCTCGAGCGCCAAGGAAACTTTTCAGAACTCCTTGACCCGAGTAAAATGTGTCTAAAATCGGGAACTTGCACAAAGAGCAGCCAGTTGGTTCAACTCCATGATGCAACTACCGCTGGTTTTCCTGCTTATGCGGGTAATATCATCCCGATCAACAATCCGGCGGCAAAATTCTTGTTTGCGCATCCGGAGCTTTATCCTCTGCCGAACCAGGCTCCTCAGCTAACAGACGGTTCACCCGCGACGAACAACTACCGTGGCGCTTCCAAGAATCGGTCTTACAACGATCAGTTTGATGTCAAGGTCGATTGGAAGGCAAGCAATAAAGATAGTCTCTCTGTTCGTTTCAGCTACAGCAATAATGGCACCACGGCATCGAACCCGCTGCCAGTCCAATTCACCAGTGCCCCGACCTTCCCGATTCGAGGAGTAGCGATCAACGAAGTTCACACCTTCAATGCTTCGATGGTGAACGAATTCCGTGCAGGTTATACCCGCATTCAGAACAACAGCGCTATCCTTCTGGATCCGTCCGGTGCTTTCGGGTTGAATGGAAACAAGATGCTTGGCATCGGCGCGGGTCAACCCTATGCCGGTTTCTCAGGCCTGATATTTGGTTCTTCCGGTACTGCCACCATTGCAGCAACCAATGGAACTCAATATAGCAACCTTGGCAATGCCAACACAGGCACGAACTACACCGACAATACCTTCCTCTATGGAGATAATTTCACCTGGTTGAAAGGCAAACATACCTTCAAATTCGGCGTGCAGTTTATGCGCCAGCAACAGAATAACTTCTATCCTGGCAACGATGGTTCCATGGGAGGATTTTACTTCGCAGGCGCCGGCACTGCTAGCCCAAATCCTGATCCCAATGGATATACAGATACTGGATACTCGGCCGCCGACTTCGTTCTCGACCGCGCATCTTACGTCAGTATCGGTGGTGTCTCCGGGCCTGCCGGCATGCGGTCGTGGCGCGATGCTTACTTCGTCCAGGATGACTGGAAGGTGATGCCGAATCTGACTCTGAACATCGGAGTTCGATACGAGTACGATCAGCCAATCTATGAAGTCAACCACAAGATGTCGACCATTGATCTGAACAATCCCAGCGTGATCATCATCGACGGTAATGACACAAGTGTATGCAAAGCAAGTGGCCTTCCCTGCGTAACAGCCAAGTCCGCCGGTTACAGCCGTGGTTTGGTTGATCCCTATTACGGTAGCGTGATGCCGCGTATCGGTTTTGCCTACTCGGTGAGTCCGAAGTGGGTCTGGCGTGGCGGATATGGTATCCAGAACTTCATGGAAGGTACTGGCGCCAATCTCCGCATGACGACAAACCTTCCGTTCCAGTCTGCATACCAAGCCAACGCAAACGCAGCTTCTGCTGCCGGCCCCGGCAACTTTTTCAGAGTTGAGGACGGCTTCAGCAACCCTGCATCCGGCCCGAAAGCTTCAGGTGCGGTCTATAACGTCTGGAACAGACACATCAAGCCGGCGTTCATTGGCGAGTACAGCTTGACCACGGAGTATCAGGTCAGCAACACCGCTTCGTTCCAGATCGGCTACCTCGGCGAATCTGGACAGCACCTCGTTACAGCAAACGCAGGCAACCAACTGCATAACCCATGCATTATTGGTGGGGTGGTTCAGAAGGCGGCAGTTCCAAATCCGTCGGCTGCCTGTCTTGCTCAGGCTCCTGCGCCATACTACGCAACCCCGGGTATAGGCTATAACGGTGCGGTTCGTTACACAGACTCCAATGCGATGATGAACTACAACGCATTGCAGACTTCGTTCCGTCAGCGTGCATGGCACGGCCTACAGTACACGGTGAACTACACCTGGAGCCATGCAATGACCAACAGCATTGGCTTCTACGGCGTTCCGAGCGTAACTGTGACCAGTGCCTATGCACAGAACGTCTATGACATGCACTCAGAGTATGGCCCGGCAGGTCAGGACGTACGTCACGCGCTCAACTGGAACATGGTCTATGACCTTCCGCTTGGCCGTGGCCGTACCTTTGGCTCCAACATGCCAATTATCCTAGACGAGGTAGTAGGCGGTTGGAAGATCGGTATGACCGGCATCAGCTATACGGGATTCCCGGTTAATATTAGCGGTCCAAACAACTCATTCACCAATGGTAATTCTTCACGTGCTAATCATTACCGGAAGCTGAAGATCGTCAATCGCAGTATCGATCACTGGTTTGGAACCGATCCTTCGGCAACTCCGTGCCCAGATGCAGGCGTTGACAATGGTGTCTGTGCCTACGGAGCGGCAGCGCCTGGAACTTTTGGTACTGCTCGTCCCACTTCGGAGCGGGCACCCGGTTATCAGACCTACGGCGCTTCGGTTACGAAGGACTTCACCATCTGGCATGAGAATCAGCTCAACTTCCGGGTTGATGCCGATAATCTCTTCAACAGCGCATATCTTGGCAATCCTGCAAGCAATGCGGGTACAGCTACAACCTTTGGCCAGATCACTACGGTCCGGTCTGGTGCAAGAAACCTACAGCTTTCAATGAAGTACCACTTCTAACTTAACCTCAACCAAAAGCCCCGGCCTCCAATGGAGGCCGGGGCTTTTGTATTGTGTGAAGGATTTTGTTCTCTAACAGTCGGTTGTGGGGCAAATGAAAATCCAATTTCCATGTGTAGTTGTGGTGATTCTCGCAACGCAGATTCCCTTCGGGAATGACAAGCAAAGGGAGGCTACTGGCAGGAATGAAAAACAAGGGAGGCTAATTAACCAGCGGGAATGAGAAATAAAGGGAGGTTACAACCAGCGGAAATGACAATAAAGGGAAACAGACATAAGCGGGAATAGCTATCCTCCTAAGTGGCAAACTTGTGGATTGACTCATACAGAGCCGTGCTCCTATGATTGGGAACCACAGAACCCGTCTCGCGTGCGGCCCCTGTCTCCTTCCTCCCTTCCTGTAATTTCACGTGGGACTTCGAGAAAGAAACAAAGGAGCCCGCCATGAAAGTTTTTCGTTGCCTGTTCGCACTCATCATCGCGTGCGCATTTATTGGTTCAGCAAGCGCTGAGCCGATCGATTTCCATATGCGCGTTCTGGACCCACCGCCGCCGGCGTTTTCGGTCCAGCCCATCTTCTCAACTCCATTCACTTTTACCTTTACCGCGTGCAGTGTCGGAGAACTGCCGGGCGGTGGAACCGCTGACGGCTGCTTCGCCGGAGTCAACCGGTCAGGGATGGATTGGAGCAACCTCACGATCACCTTTGCCGATAATCCGGTTCTGGCTGGACAGACACCGAGTTGTGCGCTGACCGGCTCAAATAACATCTTCAGCGACACGGCCTGCTCTCTGGCTGGCTCGACGTACACTCTGAGCTTTACCGATGGCGTTCTTTCCAACAACGATTTCTTCTTCATCACTGAAGATGGAGTTGTTCCGCCGGAAGGATTTGGAGTCGGCACAGGCTCTGTTGTTTTGCCGACGCCCGAGCCTGAGCCGTTTCTACTGCTGGCTACGGGACTTGTACTGTTCGGAGTGGTGTTGAAGCTGAATAGACAGGATAATCTCCGGGTTTCGTCACTTTCCTAGTGTAGTGAGCCATTCGTTCGTGAAAGAAACAACCGCAGGTCCTTCGACTTCGTTTGGCCATAAATGGACCAAACTTCGCTCAGGATGACAAGATCTTATTGCTGCGAACTTCTGACTCAGCATACTAGCTTCTATCGAGCACTCGTTCATTGAGGAAGGCTGCCATGCGTCGTTTGTTTTTCTATCTCTTGGTTCTGCTGCCGCTCCGTGTTGTGCCAGTTGCAACGTTGGCTGCTGCTCCTGCAAAGCAGCCCAACGCCGGCGCGACGATGCAGATCTCGCTGGGTGATGCGGCGGTGGAATTGACGGGACCGTGGAAGTTCCATACGGGGGACGACATGGCGTGGGCTCAGCCGGAGTTTAATGACTCCGGCTGGGACAAGATGGACATGACGCCGCCACCCGGTACGGCGGACGCGAGTGTTGGCAGCAGTGGATATATCCCTGGCTGGACGGCGCGTGGGTATCCTGATCACTTTGGATATGCGTGGTATCGCCTGAAGATTGACATCCAGGGGACACACGATCCCCTGGCGTTGAAGATGCCCGACAGTGCTGACGATGCATACCAGGTCTATGTGAATGGTCGACGCATTGGGGAGTTTGGCAGATTTACAGCGCATGGGGTAACGGCGTATAGCACACTACCCAGGGCTTTTCGGTTGCCGGCGAATGTTCGCAGTGGAATGGTGACGATAGCGATTCGAATGTGGATGGATAGCGCCACGCGTTTCAACAGTCCGGATGCAGGTGGCATGCATGAGCCTCCGGTGTTGGGATATGCGTCGGTGATTGCCACTCAGATTCGGCTGGACTGGGACGACATTGCGCATGGAGTTGGCAGCGGTTTTCTGGAGATGCTGATTCTGCTGCTCGCGCTGACGGTGTCGCTGAGCCTGTTCTGGCTCGACCGCAATGAGCCAGCGTATTTGTGGCTGGCATGCGTCTCGCTGATTACGCTTATCGGCAATGCAATTATCCTGCTGGTGAACTTTACAACATGGATAGGGCAGACGCCGGGAGTGATTCTTGAAGATGTTTTTCTGACGCCGGTACGTATTGGGTTGTGGGTGCTCTTCTGGGGATATTGGTTTCGACTGCCGCGCATGGCGCGTCTGCATCGTACGGTGTGGGGGCTGGTTGCACTGCTGATGGTTGGGACGGCGATGTTGCGGCCACCATTCTATGGGCAAATGGTTCCTGTTCATAGTGCAAGCTATCTGCTGCCATTTCTGTTGGTGGTGAAGCTGCTGTTAGCAGCATTGCTGTTCTGGGTTGTATATCAGGGAATTCGGCGGCACAAAGCAGAGGGCTGGATGGCGCTGCCGGTTGTGGTGTTGGCTGCGATCTCGCAGTATCAGCATGAACTGGGTCTGATTCATGTACCGACGGCATTTGCAGCTTTCGGATTTCAAATATCACTCGGCACTGCATCAACGATGCTATCACTGCTGCTTGTTACCGTGATGCTGTCGCGGCGGTTCCTGCACGCGCAGCGCAAGCGGGAGCAATGGAGGCTGGAGATCGAGCAGGCACGTCATGTGCAACAGGTGCTGATTCCAGAGCAGGTGCCGAAGGTGCGAGGTTTGACGATCGAAAGCGAGTATCGGCCTGCGAGAGAGGTTGGCGGCGATTTCTACCAGATCATTCCCGGTGGCGACGATGGCAGCGTGCTGATTGCCGTTGGAGATGTTACCGGCAAGGGGTTGCAGGCGGGCATGCTGGTGGCATTGATTGTAGGCTCGATTCGCTCTGCAGTGCAGCGTGATAGCGACCCACTACGGATCATGAATGCGCTGAATGAAGAGCTGTGTGACCGGGGACATGCAAGCGCGACCTGCCTGATGCTGCGGATCGACTCCGATGGTTCCGTCGTGCTGGTGAATGCCGGGCATCTTCCGCCCTATCGGAATGGGAAGGAAATGCAGGTGGAAGGATCGCTGCCATTGGGAGTAATTGCGGAGATTGAGTTTCCGGTTGTTCGTTTCAAATTGGAGATGGGCGATGCGTTGATGTTGATGTCCGATGGCATCGCAGAAGCAAAGGATGAGCATGGAAAGCTTTTTGGATTTGAGCGCATTGACAAGATGTTACAGAGGTCTGTGACTGCTGCTTCGTTGGCAACTGCCGCACAAGATTTCGGGCAAGAGGACGACATTCTAGTGTTGCGGATTGAGCGCATAGCAGAACAGAGTTCGATCCCAGCGACGGAACCGGCATTGGCAATGAGCTGAAAAGAAGGGGTTGGTACATCAATCGGCGAACGCGACGCAGGCAGTTTTTTCATCCGGATGAAGGCTTGTATATTTTGTGATGCCGACCATGGTGAAGACTTTCTGAAAGTGCGGAGTCAGGCCGAAGGTTTTGATCACTTGCGAATGCTTGCTGGCGGCGATCATCATCTGAATGATTAGGGCAATGCCACTGGAGTTGAGGTATTCCACTTTGGAGAAGTCGAGGAGAATGCGCTTCGTTTCGGGCGGAAGCTTCTGGTAGGTGCCGAGTACGGCTGGCTGCGATGCGCTGGTGATGTCGCCCGCAAAGCGAAGAACAGTGATGGGAGCGCCTGAGCCACACTCTACCTGATCGAGTTTTACCTGTGTGTCTTTATCCTGCATCTTCTGCCTCCTTACTAATCGTTGGTGTGATGAAGGTGAATGACCATCCGAGCATAGCTGCCGGTTTGTGGTGAACTGACCCACTCTGCCTCATCGACGAGCGACTGGATAAGAAACATGCCCAAGCCGCGGGCCTGCTCTTCTTCGTGCATCTTGCGGTCAATGTCTGGGGCAGCAGTATCGTGCTTCGGTCCAGAGCCGGTGTCGAGGACTTTGACCTCAAGTGATCTTTCATTTATTGAGAGGATGACACCGACAGACAGCGTTTCGTCGAGTTTGTTCCCATGCTCGATGGCGTTGATGCATGCCTCTGCGATGGCTGTCTTCAGGTCTTCGATGCGTTCGTCGCTGAATCCCATCAGCCTCGCTGTGCTCGCGGCTGTGTTCATGGCTATCTTTTCGTAACCAAGCCGCGACGGAAGATGAAGTTCGATGGTGCTCGACTTTTTATTCATCAATAACATGCTCCACTATGAGGTATGGAACAACATAAACGCGGTCATATCGTCAGATTGCGTGGGTTCATCTGAGAAAGCCGTCAACGTGTTCCATAATGCGGTAATCGCTGCATCGGGGCTAGCTTCTTTGCAGGCGGAGAAGGTCTGAAGCAGACGTGTCTCGCCAAATTCTTCCTGCTCGCGGAAAACTTCGGTGAGGCCGTCGGTGTAGATGAGCAGTCTTGCCGAAGGCGCGAGCACATATTTCTCAGCGTGATAGCTGGAGAATGGTAGCATCCCGATTGGCGTACCTGACGCCACGATCTTGATGCATTCGCCGTCGCCTGGCAGCAGGAGTGCCGGATTGTGCCCTGCATTGACCACCTCAATCGTATCGGCAGCAGGGTCAAGCCGGAGCAGAAAGGCGGTGACGTATCGGCGCCGTGACTCTGCTCCTTCGCTATAGTGCAACTGATTCATTTGGGTGGCTATCTCCGCCATCGGCAGACCGGAGTGCACCATTGCACGAAATGCAGCGCGAAATGACATGCCGACGAGAGCGGAGGTAAGGCCTTTGCCTGCGACATCGCCGACGACGGCGATGATCTCGCCGGAGGGAAGCGAGATAACGTCGAGGTAATCTCCGCCTACTTCATAACAGGTGATGGAGCGTGCTGCGAGGGCATAGCGAGGAATCTCCGGCATCCGCTCAGGAAGAAGACTCTGCTGCACCAGGCGAGCAGAGGCGAGGTCGCTTTCGAGCCTCTGCCACTGTACGGTGCGCTCATGAAAGCGTGCGTTTTCAATGGCAACGGAAGCCTGCATAGAGAGCGCTTCGAGAAAATCGATCTCGTCAATTGTCAGCGTACGGCCAGCCGGCAGAATTGCGGCGAGATCGGTGAAGCGATTTCCATTCTTATCGCAGAGAGAGAAGAGCAGGACATTTTTCTTGTCGATAGCTGCTTCAGTGTCAGGGCCTAAGCTAAGATGCTGCATCAGTTCGGCGGGCACATCGCCATAGGAGCGATCAAATGAGGTAAAGAATGCGCCAGTCAGCTCCAACTCGCGAACGACAATCCGCAGCGCGATGCAGAGGACCTCGTCGAGTTGAATTGTCGAATGAATCTGGCGGCTGGCCTCCAGCAGCGCCTGCAGGCGAACAACCTGCTGTTGGGCCACGAGAGTTTCACTGAGTTCCATTGCGCTCTTCCTCAGATGCAGGGCCCATGCTCGAAGAAAGTATATGCGAAGAAGGCGGCCGATCGGCGCATTTATTAATGGCTATACCATTTGAAAATCAGGCGCAGTAGCGCTTGAGTGCGGCGACATCGGGGATGGTGACATTGCGGCCATCGAGCGTGATGAGGCCATCGTGCTGAAGGCGAGTAAAGGCCCGCGAGACAACGTCGCGTACTGAGCCGATGCGGGTGGCAATCTGATGGTTTGATAACGGAAGCAGAAATTCGGCTTTGCGGGGAAGGGAACTGTCCTCTATCTTTGCATGCGCCAACAGCAGCAAGGCAAGTCGCTGTCCGACTTCATGGAAGGTTAGCAGCTCGACCATCTGCGCGTGCTTCCTGACTCTTGCGGCCATCAGCTTTAATGCTTTGAACATAAAGGCGGGGTGCTCCATGCAGAACTGGCACATCTCCTGCTTGCCGATGAAGAGCGCGGTAGTTTTTTCCTCGGCCACGGCGGAGGCTGGATATGGTCCATCGTCGAAGACTGGAACCTCGGCCATGACTGCGCCCGCAGTATCAACGTGCATTACGTGCTCACGGCCTTCGGCGTTGTGCTGAAAGGCGCGCACTTTGCCGGAGACGATGACGAAGAGGCCGCGGGCCTGCTCACCGGCAAGAAACAGCATGTCTCCTTTTTTCAGATGAATTGTGACGGCATGTTTTGCGAGGTGCGAGAGTTCCTTGTCACTTAATTCTCTGAACAGCGACGTCTGTTTCAGCGCGGCAATCTTTTCTGCAGCCATTGCACCTCCAGCTTCGCGAATCGAGTGCTACGACTGATGTCATAGCATCCTGCTTTGATCGTAGCGTAGATTTTGTGCGTAACGCGATTTCGGTTGTTTTGTGCGCGAAAGGGATTGCCGATGCAAAAGTTCAATATCAAGGATCAGATCGAGTTCAGCGACAGCAAGTTCAACGCTAAGGTTCTGGTCAACGAGCCAGGCTATCGGCTGGTCCTTTTGAGCTTGCGCAAAGGCCAGGCTGTGCCGGAACATGCGAATCCCGCAATTGTTATGGTGTATGCCATTGCCGGCCACATTACCTTTTACCAGGAGCAGGAAGGCTGTGAGCTGCGAACTGGCGAGGCGGTACGTATTCCTGCCGGAGCGCCTCATCATCTGGAGGCGCATGAGGATTCGGCCCTTTATGTGATTGCTGCCGGGCAAACCAGCGCTTCTCCACCGGCATCCGAAGAATTAGATCTGCGAGAAGTCCCGCGGCCTTTGCGTCATCCGCTTGTATTCAGAAAGCTGGATGGACTTTCGATGGGCGAGTCGTTTGTACTCGTCAACGATCACGACCCCATCCCACTGAACCGTCAGATTGAGCAGATGCGCCCTGGACAGGCGCAGTGGAAGTATCTGCAACGAGGGCCGGAGATATTTCGCATCGAGGTCCGCAGGGTTGGACCCAGCCGTAACTCAGACGTTGCGTTTGAGCCTCAATTCAATGCAATTATTTCGGAGATTGGCACCAGGTAAAAACTCAGCGCCGATTTCCCTGAAGACCAAGTGGAGATAAGTAATGGCTACAGCTGCCGTCGATCTTTCGGTCCTGCCTCAGCACAACTACCTGAATGATGAATACGGCCTGAAGTCGTGGCTTCTGACCAAAGACCATAAGCGCATCGCCATTTTATATATGCTCGCCACGAGCTTCTTCTTTGTTATCGGCGGCACAATGGCGGCGCTGATTCGGCTGAACCTGCTGACTCCCGGCGGGGAACTGGTATCCGCGGATACCTATAACAAAATGTTTTCGATCCACGGCATCATCATGGTCTTCTTTTTCCTGGTGCCGGTTGCGCCGGCGGTGCTGGGAAATTTTGCGATTCCGTTGATGATTGGGGCGAAGGATGTGGCTTTTCCCCGGCTCAATTTGTTTAGCTGGTATCTCTTCATGGCGGGCGGAAGCCTTGAGCTGTACATGATGGTTTTTGGTGGCGTGGATACCGGATGGACATTTACTACGCCGCTGAGTACGCACTATTTGAATACACATGTGGTCGCGGCTGCGATGGGAATTTTCGTTGCAGGGTTCTCGTCGATTCTTACGGGCTTGAATTTTATTGTCACGATTCACCGGATGCGAGCGCCGGGTATGACATGGTTTCGGCTGCCGCTGTTTATCTGGTCTTACTACGCGACATCGATCATTTTTGTTCTGGCAACACCGGTGGTCGCTATCACGTTGTTTCTTGTATCTCTGGAGCGTATCACCGGTCTGGGAGTTTTCGATCCACAAAGGGGCGGCGATCCGCTGCTGTTTCAGCACCTCTTCTGGTTTTATTCGCATCCGGCAGTGTATGTGATGATTCTGCCGGGCATGGGCATTGTCTCGGAGGTGGTGGCGTGCTTTTGCCGTAAGCGCGTCTTTGGCTACACGGCGGTCGCATTCTCATCGGTAAGTATTGCGGTGTTCAGCTTCTTTGTCTGGGCACACCACATGTTCATCATGGGAATCTCCAACTATTCTGCGCTGGTGTTTTCCATCTTCAGCATGATGGTTGCGGTGCCTTCGGCAATCAAGGTCTTTAACTGGTCGGCGACAATGTACAAAGGCTCGATCACGTTTTCAACGCCGATGCTTTATTGCCTGAGCTTTATTGGCTTATTTACTGCGGGCGGCATGACCGGAATCTTTCTGGCGGCGCTCGGCATGGATATTCATCTGACGGAGACGTACTTTATCGTTGCGCACTTCCACTATGTGATGGTGGGAGGCATGGTGAGCGCGTATATGGCAGGGCTGCATTTCTGGTGGCCTAAGATGACAGGCCGAATGTATCCGGACTCGATGGGGAAACTCGCCGCAACTATACTTTTTATTGGCTTTAACCTCACCTTCTTTCCGCAGTTCATTCTGGGCTATCTCGGAATGCCGCGCCGGTATCATTCTTATCCGCCGGAGTTTCAGGTGTTGAATGTGCTGTCGACAGCTGGAGCTTCTATTCTCGCTATCGGCTATCTGCTGCCTGCGGTTTATTTGCTATGGTCGTTGAAGTACGGCCAGGTGGCAGGGCCAAATCCATGGCGTGCAGCGGGCTTGGAATGGAAGATACAGTCGCCTCCGTTAACGGAAAACTTTATTGAAGTCCCTATCGTTACGGAAGAGGCCTATGCCTACGGCAAGATGGACAGCGAGGAAGCGAGTTTGGCGCGGATAGAAACGGCTTCATGATTTCAAAGGACCGATGAGCACGCCGTTTACAGTTCTAAATCCAGAAGACAATCAGCGCCGCATCGCGATGGAGCGGCAAAGCCAACGATTGGTTTCCGCGTTCATTCTTACGGGGTTGTTCTTCATGCTTCTCCCGGGGACATTCCTGGGTGTGTGGAACCTGCTGGATATTTCGGAGATGCACCGGCCAGAGGCTTTGCCGCAGGCATGGTTGCAGGCGCATGGTCAGGCGCAGATCTTCGGCTGGATAGGTTCTTTCATTCTGGGCATTGGACTCTACTCGCTTACTAAATCGCGCAGTACGGTGATCTTTCCTGCGGCTAAGGGATGGACTGCGTGGTGTCTTTGGACAGTGGGAATTGTGCTGCGATGGTTAGCTGGAATTCTTTTGTGGAAGTGGAGAGTTCTGCTACCTCTTTCCGCTGCGCTGCAGATCGCTGGGTTTCTCATCTTCTGGCATGTGCTGCGAAAGTATGGGCCGAAAGCAACTTCAGGTCAGCGAGAGAAGTGGCTTTATGTTGTTCTGGCAGCCAGCGTGGGATTTCTTCTGGTTTTGATGGTAAATTTCGGTCTGCTATTGCGACAATCCATTTACGGTACGTCGCCTGCGTTGCCGCATATGATCGATCAGGAGTTTGTCATCCTGTCGATCTGGGGCATGGTGGTTCCGACGATCTGGGGGTTCAATGCACGATGGCTACCGGTCTTTGCCGGATTTAAGCCACCAAATGGAAGTTATCTTTTGCGTGCCTATCTATTGAGTATTGGTGCTCTTGTTGCAATGGCGTTAAATTTTCTGGCCATCGCAACGGTTGCATTCCTGTTTGCAGCAGTCGCTTCCATTCTGGCGCTGCATGTATGGGAGAGAGGAATTCAGGCGCCCAAGCTGCTCAATATTCATCCCAGCTTTACGGTATTTCTGCGGCTTACCTATGTATGGCTCATCGTGTCATGCGTTCTATCGCTGCTTGCTGTTCCGTTCGATCAAGCCGGAGGACTCTGGGGAGCAAGCCGTCATGCATTGACGGTTGGCTTCGTTGCTGGAATGGTTTTTGTGATTGGCCCTCGCATACTGCCCGCCTTTTGCGGCATGAAGATTTTATGGAGCAAGCAGCTTATGCTCTGGTCGTTGCTGTTGCTTTATCTGGGCTGCCTGCTTAGAACTTCTGCTGAACCTCTGGCTTATGAAGGTCTGTGGAGGCCGGCCTGGAAGATATTGCCGGTTTCTGCGGTAATTGAGCTTATTGCGGTGATGCTGTTTGCTATCAATATCGTTGCAACACTGATGCAGCAACCAGCCCATTTGCAATCGAAAGGGAGGCTAAATCCTACTGTTCCATGAGCTTGCAAGGGGAGGGAAATTTGAGCTGCGTGAGGACTGGCTTTGTAAGGAGAAATTCGACATTCTTGCCTTTGTGCTGACGAAGGATTCTCCTGATACTCTGAGATCAGCACACTTCTTCCAGATGACTACTATTCCAGACCCGAACGAAAAACCTGCCATTTTGCATGTATGTAACCGTGAGATGTTGCGGCCGTTGCGCGACCAGATTCTTCGCGTCTCCGGTTTCGATGTTGACTCTACGCTTAGCTATGAAGATGGTCTCTCAATGTTTTGGGCACGCCACTACGATCTTGTGCTTATTGATGTAGAAGGCGAGTCGGGCATAAGAGATGCGGAGTATCTTTGCTCTGAGATTAAGACGTCTCAGCCGGATCAGCTTGTAGCGTTTGTGTGCAACTGGCGCGTGGCAATCCAGACGGATTGTCCCGATGAGATCGTTCGCACGGAGTTTGATCCCGCGGCTTTCGTCAAAGGAGTTCGAGAGATTGTGACGAGCACCAGCCGTCCCTCGGCGTGAGATTGGAGCTTCGGTAAAAGAAAAGGAGCCTTGGTGGAGTACAAAGCATCTATTCTTCAGCAGTTGCACTTGCAGTCGTTTCAACGATGTGCTAAAAATGATTTATTCCAGTTTGCCTTCGGGCAAATTTGAATTTCATGCAGAGTGGTTGAGGGACGAGCCCTGTGACACCACGACAACCGGACAGAACAAAGGCGTACCGGTGTCAACTCTCTCCTGGAAACAGGGAACATGAGATTAGGAGCACGCAACCAAAACATCAGGTTGCACCCCATTTCACCTTCCTGGCCGTTCGCGGCAACTCCCAAAAAGAGAGACCTTCACAAGCTCCGAACTCCTCCTCGGAGAGAGCGAATGGACTATTCGTGTTCGGTATATGAACTGAAGTGCAATGAGTGCGGAAAGCGGTTTGGAAACCAGCCCTTGTCCGCATGCCCGGATTGCATTGCCCCGCTTGAGGTGGTTTACGATCTGGAAGCAGTTCGCGGCGTTTTTACGCGCGAAGCCATTGCCGCAGGACCACCCAGCATCTGGCGTTATGCTGCACTTCTTCCTATTCCGGAAGGACATCAGCCGGATTTGCCCGTTGGCTTTACCCCTCTGGTGAAGGCCAACAATCTGGGGAAGCGCATTGGCGCAAACAATCTCTACATTAAGAACGATGCTGTCTGCTTTCCAACCCTGAGTTTCAAGGACCGCGTGGTTTCCGTTGCTCTGGCCAATGCGCAGCGCTTCGGCTTTGATACTGTTGGCTGCTCTTCAACGGGGAATCTGGCCAACTCAGTAGCAGCGCAGGCTGCTCGTCTTGGCATCAAGGCCTGCATTCTGATTCCGGCAGAGCTTGAGGCTGCCAAGATTCTCAATACACAGGTTTATGGCGCGCGTCTGGTGCGCATTGAAGGCAACTACGACCATGTGAACCGCCTCTGCACCCAGATTGCCGACGAGTACACATGGGGCTTCGTCAACGTCAATCTGCGCCCGTACTATGCTGAAGGTTCGAAGACTGTAGGCTATGAGATTGCCGAAAAGCTGGGATGGCGGCTTCCTGATAATGTCGTCGTCCCGATGGCCGGGGGTTCGCTGATTCGCAAGATTCGCAAGGCATTTCAGGAGCTTATCTATCTCGGTCTCGTGGAAGAGAAGCCTGTCCGTTTCTTTGGCGCACAGGCCACTGGCTGCTCACCGATTGTGCAGGCAGTGAAACAGGGCAACGACTTTATTGAGCCGCAGAGGCCGAATACCATTGCACGCTCGCTCGCCATTGGTAATCCGGCAGATGGTCCGGCAGCAGCCCAAATGATCCGTCAAACCGGCGGCTGGGCTGAGGATGTCTCCGACGTCGAGCTGGTTTCCGGTATCCAGGAACTGGCGGAGACGGAAGGCATCTTTACTGAGACTGCCGGCGGCGTTACCACAGCGGTTACGGCACGACTGTATGCGCATGGACGCATCTCTCCCGACGAACTCACTGTTGCCTGTATTACCGGCAATGGTCTTAAAACAACTGACGCGCTGGCTGGGCACTATCCGGAAGAGCGCGCTGTACGGCCGCGGCTCGCTGACTTCGATGCCTATCTCCGCGAGTTGGATGGCGCAGTCGAACCTGAATTGGCCGCAGCAGGAGGAATTCATGGCAATTAAGGTAACGCTTCCCGCCGCTTTCACCCGCCATACGGATGGCCGCAAACAGTTCGATTCCAGCGCACCGAATTTGCCTGGCCTGATCGCGGACATCGAGCAGACTTTTCCGGCGCTGGGAACGCAGATCAAGGGAGATGACGGTAAGCTTCGCCGCTTTATCAACATCTACGTCAACGACGAGGACATTCGATTTCTCGGTGGCGAGAACTATGCTTTTCAGGACGGAGATGAGGTCATGCTCATTCCTTCCATTGCCGGCGGAACTGCCTAACGCGAGCTGCCATAAAGATATTAAAATTGATGAAGGCGTCCTAAGCTCGGGACGCCTTTTTGCGCTTAAAAGCAGATTCCTTCGCTGTGCTGCGGAATGACAAGAGCAAAGGTAAATACAGGGGCGGCCCTTTGGTCGAGATGACGTTCTTTCTACTTCAGATAAATACAGGGATCCTTCGACTCAGCGCTACGCGCCTCGCTCAGGATGCGTGCCTCTTTAGCTCCTTGGACACCGCTGTTCGGTCAAGATGAGGTAAGTTGAGAATGTGTTTCCAAGAGCAACGTGTAAGAGGAATTATTGCTCTTATAAAGCTGTGACTCGCCGTGAAGGCTGCGGCAATTTGAATAGAAAGCAGGATGCCTCATGTTTATTGTTCTGGCGATCATTCTTTTTCTCATCTGGATCGGCTCATTCGTAGTCCTGCATGTGACCAGCTTCCTGATTCATCTGCTCCTGATCTTTGCTGTTATCTCGATCATTCTGCACTTCGTCAGAGGGAAGAAGGCCTGAGGAATGGAAGAGGTACCTCCTCCCCCGAGTTACTTCGAGGCCTTTTTCGAATCAAATTGCGTGTAGCAAACTGACTACCGTAAATCGGCAGGAATTTAACTTCACTCACTGACGTGCAACGGGTTGAGGAACATCCATCTGCGGCAGTACGTTTCCGAGACCGCTTGGCGTCTCTTCCTGCAATTCGGGGAGGTTCTCTTCAAGGGCGATCTGCAGCACCTGATCCATCTCTTCAACAAAGTGGAGCTTCATTTCGTTCTTCAGCAGGTCAGGAAGTTCGGCCAAATCTTTGCGGTTGTCTTCTGGAAGGATCGCTTCGAAGATACCGGCACGATGCGCTGCCAGCAGCTTTTCCTTAAGGCCACCGATGGGAAGAACTTTGCCGCGCAGGGTAATTTCGCCGGTCATAGCAATATCTCGCCGTACTTTGATCTTGCTTAAGGCGCTGGCAAGGGCGGTCGCAATGGTGATGCCGGCGGAGGGACCATCCTTCGGGATGGCACCTTCGGGTACATGGATGTGAATATCGACATTGCGGTAGAAGTCCTTTGCCAGGCCGAGGTAATGCGCTCTTGAGCGGATATAGCTCAGCGCAGCCTGGGCGGACTCCTGCATGACGTCGCCAAGCTGGCCAGTTGCCGTCATCTTGCCCTTGCCGTCCAGCACCTGTACCTCGGTGGGAAGAATGGTGCCGCCCATCTCGGTCCAGGCGAGGCCAGTAACCAAGCCAACTTCGCTCTTTTCATGTACCTGTGAGTCGCGGAACTTGGGGACGCCGAGAATCTCGCCTAGGTTTGCACCGGTGATGGTCTCCTGATGCTTGCTGCCATTTTTTATGACGCGGCGAGCGACCTTGCGGCAGACGTTGCCGATCTCGCGCTCCAGGTTACGCACGCCAGACTCGCGAGTATAAGAGCGAATGATCTGACGCAGCGCCTCATCTTCGAAGTTGCACTGCTTTTCCGTGAGACCGGTTGCTTCTCGCTGCTTCTTCACCAGATACTGCTTGGCAATCTCTAGTTTTTCGAGTTCTGTGTAGCCGTGCAGTCGCAGAATCTCCATCCTGTCCTGCAGCGGGCCAGGAATGGTGTGCAGCACGTTTGCGGTGGCGACAAAGAGCACCTGAGAGAGGTCATACTCCACGTCGAGATAGTGGTCCTGGAACGAAGTGTTCTGCTCCGGATCGAGAACTTCCAGCAGGGCACTGGCGGGATCTCCGCGGAAGTCGGAGGCCATTTTGTCGATCTCGTCGAGCATAAAGACCGGGTTCTTGGTACCGGCTTTCTTCATGGACTGGATGATCTGTCCGGGCAGCGCGCCGATGTAGGTGCGGCGGTGGCCACGAATCTCCGCTTCATCGCGCACACCACCGAGTGACATGCGAACGAACTTGCGGCCGGTCGCCTTGGCAATCGACATGCCGAGGGAGGTTTTGCCTACCCCCGGAGGTCCGACGAAGCAGAGGATGGAGCCTTTGGGGTTTTTGACCAACTGCCGCACGGCAAGGAACTCGAGAATCCGCTCCTTGATCTTCTCTAGGCCGTAGTGGTCGGTGTTGAGAATCTGCTCGGCGTGCTCGATAGAGCGAATCTCTTTGGAGCGTTTCTTCCAAGGCACAGCCAGAAGCCAGTCGAGGTAGTTGCGCGAGACGGTAGATTCGGCCGACATTGGCGGCATCGCTTCCAGCTTCTTCAGCTCCAGCAGCGATTTGTCGAGTACGTCCTTCGGCATTCCTGCCGCTTCGATCTTCTTCTTCAGCTCGTCGAATTCGGATTTTTCTCCGCGGCCCAGTTCTTTCTGGATCGCTTTGATCTTCTCGTTGAGGTAATACTCTTTCTGAGCCTTCTCCATCTGTCGCTTGACGCGCGACTGAATGGTGCGGTCCATGTTCAGCTTTTCAATCGCGATGTCGAGCACGTCGGCGATTCGCGAGAGGCGCAACTCGGGATCGAAGACTTCCAGTAATTGCTGCTTTTCTTCGATGGAAAGCTGCAAGTTGGCGGCGATGGTGTCAGCCAGCTTTGCAGGTTCGTCGGCGCGCACGCTGGCCGCGATGGTTTCGTAGTTCAGAGACTGTTGCAGCTTGACGTATTGCTCGAACAGGGTGTGAACACGGTGCATCAACTGTTCAACTTGTGGAGTCTGGTCGAGATGGGTCTTGCCGGTGTGTACTGTGGCGACGAAGAACCCATCGGCATCGCTGATAGCCGTGGCGCGGGCGCGCTCAATTCCTTCAACCAAAACTTTAATATTTCCGTCTGGCATCTTGACGCTTTGGACGATATTGCCAATCGTACCAGTTTCGTAGATATCGTCGGCGGTAGGCTCATCCACGGAGGCGTCATGCTGCGTTGCCAGAAAAATTTTGCGGTCGCCGGAGAGCGCCTCTTCCAGAGCGCGCACACTGGACTCGCGCCCAACGACGAATGGGGTCATCATGTGGGGAAAGATGACCATATCGCGAATGGGCATCATGGGCAGCTTGCGGGCTTCGCCGTTCAGTGTTTCTTTATTCGGGTTCGACATCATATTCCTCTGTTAGACGCAGTGTACGCGCAGAACGCATTGCGATTGGAGTGATGATAAATGCCCTCCGTTATCCAGTCCGCACCCACAAACGTAAACAGAGCAAGCGGCGCTGCTCGCATCCCATTGCGATAGATAGCGGAGATTATCCGGCTTTTTCCAAGAGCAGGGGAAGCGTCAGGCTGTGTTTTTTCACCATCTCTGCGGTGATGGTCAATTCTTTGACCTTTTTGTTGCCTGGAACAAAGTACATCAGGTCAAGCATCAACTCTTCGAGAATCATACGGAGGCCGCGTGCGCCGACCTTGCGCTCCAGTGCTTCGCGCGCAATCTCTCGTGCGGCATCTTCGCTGAAGGTTACCTTTACGCCTTCGTAATCGAACAGCCGGGTGTACTGCTTCAGAATTGCATTGCGCGGCTTGGTCAAAATCTCGATAAGCGCTGCTTCGTCCAGCTCGTCGAGAATGCCCAGGACTGGGAGGCGGCCGACAAACTCGGGAATGAGGCCGTACTTGAGCAGATCCTGAGGTTCTGCCTGGCGCAGCAGCTCGGCATCGCGTTGTGCACGAATCGGCGTAACATCGCTTTCCTTTGGATCAGCCTCTGAGAGTACCTTGAAGCCCAGAGCTTTTTTGCCGACGCGGCGCCCGATAACCTTTTCGAGGCCGACGAATGCCCCACCGCAGATGAAGAGAATATTGGTGGTATCGACAGCTGTGAATTCCTGATGCGGATGTTTGCGGCCACCTTGCGGGGGAACGTTGGCTACTGTGCCTTCAAGGAGCTTCAACAGGGCCTGCTGGACACCTTCGCCGGAGACATCGCGGGTGATGGAGGGGTTCTCGTCCTTGCGTCCAATCTTATCGATCTCGTCGATGTAGATGATGCCGCTCTGTGCGCGCTGCACGTCACCTTCGGCAGCCTGCAGGAGCTTCAGGATAATGTTTTCGACGTCTTCGCCGACATAGCCAGCCTCGGTCAGCGTGGTTGCGTCTACGATGGCAAACGGAACGTCCAGCATCTTCGCCATGGTCTGGGCGAGAAGCGTTTTGCCCGAGCCGGTAGGACCTACCAACAGGATGTTGGACTTCGACAACTCCACATCGTTGCCGCGGGTCTTGTTCATCTGAATACGCTTGTAGTGGTTGTAGACGGCAACGGCGAGCTTCTTCTTTGTCTGCTCCTGCCCAATCACATACTCATCCAGAAATGCTTTGACTTCCTGTGGCTTTGGCAGGTGGGCTGGTGCGCCGCCGGGCTGTGTTTCCGTGCGGTCGTCTTCAAGAATGGAGTTGCACACCGCTACGCACTCGTCGCAAATATAGGCCCTCGGATAGTCGGAGGGAGAGGAGATGAGCTTGGCCACGGCATCCTGCGATTTGTGACAGAACGAGCAGCGAAGGGATTCGTCCGAGCCTCGTGAAGTTTTCATAGATGCTGCAACTCCTGGTGAAGCGGTGTTCCGTATAAGCAGAAGTTTACACCCGTTTCATCTTGTAAATCCTGGAGCAGGTGCCTTGCGCTATACATCGAATGGGGCATTAGATCGGTCATGAATTTGCCATAGCAAAATCAACAGCTTCTGACGGCATGGGTCTGTGATAGAAGATTGCTTGAAGTTTTGATTTCCAAATAGGAGTGTCATGCAGGTTCGAGCAACAGTGTCAGCAACCGAACTTCAGGAGGCGGCGCGGTTGTCACGTCCGCGTCTTTTCTGGCTAAAGTTCTTTGCGGCTAATTGGTACTCTTCAGTTATTTGTTTGCTGGTTGTTGGTGTGGCCATCAATGCGCTGATTAATCATGAACGGATGAATTGGGGTGCTATGGCCATGGTTTTTGCTATCTGTGTGGGTTTCATTGGATTCTCTTGGTTCCGATGGAATTCTAGTCTAGCGAAAAGTGCAGAAGCAGCAAGTGCACGTGCGGGTACGCTTTCTTTGGATTCCGATGGAGTTAGAACCCGACTGGCTAGTGGAACATCTACGTTCATTCCGTGGTCGACCTACAGCAAGTGGATCGAGGGAAGGAGTGTGTTTCTGGTGACCGGAAACGACGGAACAACAGTAATCCCAATCGATGATGGGAACCGAGACGCTATTCGGTCATTGTTGATGAGCAAAATTCTCTGATGGGACTCGTCCCTATGGACAAGCCCCTTTCCTCATGTTCTAGGTGCGGGGACGATCGATGATATCGTCGATGATCCCGTACTCCTTTGCCTGCGGCGCGGTCATGATGAAATCGCGCTCAACATCGCGTTCGATGCGCTCGAGCGTCTGTCCGGTGTTTGCGCTCATCAATCGATTGGTGATCTCGCGGATGCGAAGAATTTCGCGCGCGTGGATATCGATATCGGTGGCCTGTCCGCTAAGACCACCCATCGATGGCTGATGAATGAGGATGCGCGAGTTGGGCAGGGCAAAGCGTTTACCTTTGGTGCCTGCCATGAGCAGAAACGCTCCCATGCTGGCCGCCTGTCCGATGCAGAAGGTTACGACATCATTTTTGATGTACTGCATGGTGTCGTAGATCGCCAGACCTGCGGTGATCGAACCGCCGGGCGAGTTGATGTAAAGCTGGATGTCCTTCTCCGGGTCTTCACCGCTTAGAAAAAGCATCTGAGCAATGATCACGTTCGCGATATTGTCATCGATCGGTGTTCCCAGAAAAATGATGTTGTCGCGGAGCAGACGGCTGTAGATGTCGTAGGCGCGTTCGCCCCGGCTCGTCTGCTCAATCACCATCGGTACAAGTCCCATAACGCTCTCTTTCCGGTATAGGTTCAATCAGAAAAATTTGCGCTCTACGCTGACAGCTTCTCGTAGAGCACGCTACCCGTCTTTTCGCGGCGCATCTGTTCCCGGATGCGGTCCAGACCGCCGTCCTTCGCCAGCCGATCACGGAGCGCTTCAAGGGGCTCGCGCGACTGGATGGAAAGCATAAGCAATTCGCGATCGAGGTCTTCGTCGCTTACTGTGACATCTTCCTTCTCGGCAATCTTGTCGAGAATCATAGAGACCTTAACTTCATTGAGGGCCTGATCGCGCTGTGCGGCGCGCAGCCGACCGAAGTCGAGCTTGCGCATATCTTCGGCTCTCATGCCCTGCTGCGCCAAGGCCCGCAGACCGCGGTCCAGGCGGGCATCCACCTGTTGCTGGACGAACGATTCGGGAACAGGGAACTGATAACGCCCGATTAGCTCTTCCAGCATTTTGTCTTTGGCGCTGTTTTCGAGAGCGGTCTTCTTACGGTCTGCGGCATGTTCGCGCAGATCTTTCTCGAAGTTTTCCCAGCTTTCATAGTTGCCAAGCTGCTTGGCAAACTCGTCGTCCTTTTCCGGATAAATCTTGCGCTTGATGCTCTTTACAGTAACGTCGTAGCTGACAGACTTGCCCGCGAGGCGTTGGTCGCCAAAATCCGCCGGATAGTCAACCTCAAAGGTCATCTCCTGGCCGGCCTTTGCGCCGCGCAGAGCATCATTGAAGGCAGGCAGTGTATTCTTGCCGCCGACCTCGACCAGCACGTCGTCGCCGGTGATGGGCTCGGTCTCCGATTTGTTCGTAACACCTTCTTCGGTTACGGTCTGGGCGAGATCTTTGACTTCACCGCGGAACTGGATTTCGGCCCAGTCGCCTTCAGCTAATGCGCGGTCTTCCTCAACTGGCTCGACGGTTGCGTGAGCGTCCAGCACGCGGCCAAGTTCGGCCTGGAATTCGTCGTCGGTGAGCGCTGTGTCGGGTTTATTGACGTGGACGCTCTCGTAGCCCGATATCTCGAACTCAGGCGCAACTTCGAAAGCTGCTTTGAACTTGAATGGCTCTCCTTCGACGAGGTGCATGTCGACGAGCTGCGGCTCGGATACGGGGCGCAGCTGACGCTGATCGAGCTCTTTGCGGAACGGCGCGGAGACAAGGCTTTCCAGCACTTCCTGGCGTACTTCCTTCGCGAACTTTGAACGAATGAGCGATTCCGGTACTTTGCCCGCACGGAAGCCT
>DASRSR010000121.1:0-17788 GCA_035656355.1 Edaphobacter sp. | reverse complement strand
TATCCCTCGTTGGGCACGGCTTCAGCTGTGACGCAAACCAAAAGCGCCAACGGCGCGACATAATCCCAGCCTGGGGCGCAGCCCCAGGAAAACGGAACATAACAACAGAGGGCTGAAAGACCGACTCATTGTTTCAGCCTCTAACACCCGGGTTGGGGTTGCCGGGTGCCCCATTCATGCCGCAGTGTTATCGCGGCATGGGCGGAATGCACAACTCCAAACCTTCCGTCGTTCTGAGCGAAGCGAAGACCCCCATTCTCTCTTCCAAACCCGAACAAACCTTGTCAAGTCAAAAATGATGCAAGCAACACATAATAAAGGACATAAATCTGGCATACTTTACGTCTCAACCTGCTATTCTTAAAAGACATAGAAAAAGCCCGGCTCGCCACCGGGCTTTGTGGTACTTAAGGTACAAAGTACCCCTCTATGTCATTTGTTTTGAAGACTTTGGTACTTAAGTACGGGGGGAGGGGTACCTCTATCCGATCTTATCCAGAGCCTGCCCGAAATCGGCAATGATGTCCTCAACCTCTTCGATCCCGACGCTGATGCGCATCAGCCCATCCGTAATTCCCAACCGGGCACGTCCTTCTGCGCCAACAGCCGCATGGGTCATGCTCGCTGGATGGCAGATCAAGGTCTCCACCCCGCCCAGGCTCTCCGCCAGGTAGCCCAGGCGCAACGACTTCGCAAATGTATTCGCATGGTCGAGCGATCCCAGTTCAATCGAGATCATCGACCCGAATCCGGTCTGCTGTCGCTTCGCCAGCTCATGCTGCGGATGCTCCTTCAGGCCTGGATAAAAGACCTGCTTCACCGTTTTGTGTCCCTTGAAGAACTCCGCAACTGCACGCCCGTTGGCATCGTGCTGTTTCATTCGCACCGCCAGCGTCTTGACGCCGCGCAGCAGCAGATAACTCTCAAACGGCGACAGAATTCCGCCCGTGCACTTCTGCACAAACCGGAACCGCTCCGCCTGCTCAGGCTTTGTGCACACCAGCACGCCGCCCAGCCCATCGGAGTGGCCGTTCAGAAACTTCGTCGTTGAATGCATCACGATGTCCGCACCCAGCGCAATTGGCTGCTGAAAATACGGCGACATAAAGGTGTTATCAACGCTCAGCTCCACGCCATGAGCATGGCAAATCTCCGCCACCGCGCGAATGTCGGTGATCGACATCATAGGATTTGTCGGCGTTTCAATGTGCACCAGCTTTGTCGAAGGCGTAATTGCCGCGGCAACATTCTCAGCCTTGCTGCTGTCGACATAGGTAAATCGCAGCCCGTAATTGGCCAGTATCTTGTCGAAAACTCGTGCCGTTCCACCATAGACGTTGTCCGAGCACACCACGTGGTCACCGGCCTTCATCATCGTGCATAAGGCTGTAATTGCTGCCATGCCGCTTCCGAAAACATGCGCGCTTGTCCCGCCTTCGAGCGAGCACAAATTCTCCTCCAGCGCATCTCTTGTCGGATTGGTCAGCCGCGCATATTCATGGCCCTTGTTCTTTCCAATCTCTTCCTGCTGATAGGTCGAGGTCAGAAAGATCGGTACATTCACCGCACCGGTCAGTTGCTCCGGCTCCTGCCCATCATGAATCGCTCTGGTCGCAAACCCGTGCTTTTTCGCCTCTGTCACTCTCGCCAGTCTCCCTGTTCCCTGAAAAGTTCTATCCGAAAATTCCCTTACTCAAATACCGTTCTGCAGAATCTGGAATCACTGTCACCACACGCTTGCCCACACCTAATTCACGGGCCATCTGCACAGCCGCATAAACCATCGCTCCCGCACTCGATCCGGCAAAGATACCCTCTTCGGTTGCCAACCGCTTCACCATTGCAAAGGAGTCATCGTCAGACACTTTGATGATGCGGTCGCAGACGCTGCGATCAAACGTCACCGGAACAATCGACACACCAATGCCTTCCACTTTATGTGGACCTGGTTCGCCGCCCTGCAACACGCTGCCCTGCGGCTCTACCGCGACGTTAATTACTTCCGGCCGCTGCATCTTCAGAAAGCGTGCGACTCCGGTAAATGTTCCTGCCGAACCCACTCCCGCAACCCAGGCATCGACGTGACCGGCCATCTGTTCCCATATTTCGACTGCGGTCGTCTGCTCGTGAAAGTCCGGATTCGCCGGATTCTCGAACTGCAACGCCGCAAATGCGCCTTCCGTCTCCGCTTCAAACTCCAGCGCCCGTTGAATTGCTCCGGCCATTCCTTCAGCCTCTGGAGTTCGCACAACCGTCGCGCCGAGGCCTCGCATCAGGATACATTTCTCCTCCGCGAATCCCTCTGGCACAAAGAGCATCACTTTATAGCCGCGATTGACACCAATCAGCGCCAGGCCAACTCCCGTATTTCCGGCAGTCGCTTCCACAATCGTCGATCCCGTACGAAGCACGCCACGACGCTCCGCATCCAGAACAATGCCCAGAGCCGCTCGGTCTTTAATGCTTCCACCCGGATTTAGAAATTCCAGCTTGGCCCAAATCTCCGCACTGCCAAATGGACTCAGCTTCGCAAGCTGAACCATTGGCGTCTGTCCCACCAGATCAATAATCGACTTCGCTACACGCATTACTGCGGCCGCTTTCCCGGATCGTTCAGGCCCCCGTTTGCCCCTGCTCCGCTGTTATTTTTCATCTCAACTTTGGGATAGTAGCCTGCGCGCGTGCGTACCGAGAGCTTGCCCATACCTTTGGCCTTCGCCTCTACATGAATTTGCCGATAACCGCCCAGCTCTGGAGACTTAGTGGAATGGTACGCAATTGTGTATTGGGTTCGTATGTCTCTGGCTACTTCGGCTGCAATCTCATCCACGTCCTTCAGTGCTTTGGGAAAATACGCAACGCCGCCTGTCTCCTGCGAGAGTGTCTCCAGCACCTGCCGCGCGTGACGCGCCTCACGCTTATCGATGTCCTGTCCAAACAGCAACCCGATGCTGTAAATTACCGGTCCGTCCAGATCCTGAATCCGGCGAATCGTCTGCTCCAGCGTCTCTGTCGAAGCATTGTCATCGCCATCGGTTACGACCAGCAGTACCTGTTTAGGATGTTTGGCATTTTTCTGGAGGTAATCGGCTGAGGCTACCAGCGCATCGTACATCGCCGTTCCTCCGCTGGATTTAACGTATTCAAGTCCCTTCTGCAGTTTGTTGATGTCATTTGTGAAGTCCTGATCGAGAAAGGCTTCCCAGGAAAAATCCACGACAAATGCCTCATCCTGAGGATTCGACAATCTCACCAGATCCAGCGATGTCTCCTCTACCGCTGCACGCTTGTCATACATCGATCCCGAGCTATCAATCAGGATCCCCAGCGAGACTGGAAGGTCTTCGTGCCGGAATGAAGCAATCGTCTGCGGAACTCCGTCTTCAAATACACGAAAATCATTCTTGGTCAGCGTCTGGACTGTGCGCCCGTTGCTGTCGAGCACGGCTACATTCAGGCGCACCTCGTACGCATTTTCGTGCAGTGTGTAGCCTCCGCCGGGCCCTTTATGGATAACTCCCGTCGGAAGCCCCTGCGGGGCGCCCGTAGCCGGAGCAGCAGGAGTTTCAACGTCGGGCGAAGGAACAGGATCACGATCCACCGTAAGCGATGGCTGCTGCGCAGGGCTTGTTTGCTGGACCGCCACAGCTTTTGATTGCGCTCCCGCCTGCTGCGCTCTGGCGCTATTGCCGCCAGCGAGCAGATACACTGCTGCCAACAGCGCCAGCTGTAAGATTTCTCTACTCCGATGGTGCATAGTACCCCTGACGATTGTGCACCGTCAGCGGAGGAAGTCCCGGCGGTGGAACCAATCGTATCTTCAATTTACGCCAGTTCCCATCCCGCTTCATCTGTGAGGGTGTGTATCCGATCACATACTCATTGCGCAGCTCCGCGCTGATACGGCTGGCAATGTCTTCCAGATCGCTCGGATCCAGCACGCGAAACATCCTTCCGCCTGTCGCATCGCACATATCCGCCAGCAGCAGAGGCCCGGTCTGCTCCTCGGGTGTCGGCGCGTACTGGTCAAAGATTCCGATCGCAAAAATCTGCACATCGCTCTCCCGTACTGCACGCCGCAGCTCGCCTTCGGTATATCGACTGCGATTGTCGCCACCGTCGGAGATCACCAGTAATGCCTTGCGGTCGTATTTGGCTTCCTTTAGCTTGTCCACCGCCAGATACACCGCATCAATCAGAGCGGTACGCCGTTCCGGCTTCAACATCACCATTCGTGCCTCAACATCCTCCACGTCCGAGGTGTAATCCACAATCACTGCTGGCCGATCATTAAAGCCCACCACAAAAAATTCATCTTTCGGGTTCGAAGTACGCAGAAACTCCATCAGTGCCTTCTGCGATCGCCTGAACTTCGATGACATGCTCCCGCTCAGATCGAACACGATCCCAATCGATACCGGAGCATCGTCGGTCGAAAAGCTCTTAATTGTTTGCCCCACACTATTATCAAAAACCTGAAAGTTGCTCTTTTCCAGCCCCGTTACCAGGCGGTTCATAGGGTCTGTCACGGAGACCGGAACCAGTACCAGATTTACATCAACGCGAATCCTGGCATTCCGATTCAAGGCACCCCGCGCAGCAGCATTGTTCGCGCCCTCAATCACTGGCGTCGTGTCAGTAGGCTTTTTCTGCGGCGGCGGCGCTTGTGTATGCACCTGATCCAGCGGGTTTTCCTGTGCCTGTACTGCCGTTGCAAACGCACCAGACAGCGAGCCGACCAGCAGAATACCCAGAAGCCACCCCAAGCAATGCCTTGCCCCTGACTGCCATTTCCGTACCTGGCGCACCTTCCACATAGCCCGCCGTCCTGTCTGTAACCCGCGAAGAGTATCCCACCATATCTCCGGATAAACAACGCCGCCGATGCTTCCACAAGAATAGACGCAATTTCAAAACCATTCGTTACCTATGTTCCCCCGCTGCCACGGCCCCGCACCGTACAATCAATCCATACCCTTTTTTGGAGAAAACAGACAGCATGGCCCGCATTTACCCCTTCCGCGCTCTTCGTTACGACACCTCTCTCGTCAAGATGGAAGACGTCGTCACCCAGCCCTATGACAAGATCACTCCGGCCATGCAGGAGCGCTATTACGAAGCCAGCCCTTATAACCTTGTGCGCGTCATCCTGGGGAAACAGTATCCGACTGACACCGAAGAGGAAAACGTCTACACTCGCGCCGCGGAAACCCTTAAAGAATGGCGCAAGGACCACATTCTTCGCGAAGAGGCGGAGCCTGCACTCTATGGCTACTCCCAGACTTATACCGTTCCCCACACCACGGAAGTCCGTGAGCGTCGCGGCTTTATTGCTCTTGGCCATCTCTACGACTATGCAGACCACGTCGTCTATCGCCATGAACAGACCTTTCCCAAGCACAAGTCCGACCGCATGTCACTCTTCAAAGCTACCCGCGCCTACTGCGAGCAGATCTACATGCTTTATTCGGACCCTGCCTTCACCGCTGAGAAATTAATCTTTGATTCCGGCGCACCCGCTGATCTTGCAATCACCGATGAATACGGCGTTGTCCACAAGGTCTGGAAGCTCACCGATCCTTCACTGATCAATCTGATCGTCACCGCGATGGCGGACAAAAAGCTGATCATCGCCGATGGCCACCACCGTTATGAGACTTCAGTCGCTTACGCCAAGGAGCGCAGCGCCCAACTCAGGCTGCCCCTCAACCAGCCTCGCGATGAAGACGAGAAGCTCAGCCCCAGCCATCTTCCCGTGCCGCCATTTCCCGAAGCAGCTATGATGATGACTTTCGTGAACATGGAAGCTCCTGGCATTACTATTCTGCCTACGCATCGCGTCGTTTACGACATTCCCGAGTTCAGTTCGCCCGACTTCATCACTAAGGCCTCCGCCTTCTTTGAGATCGAGCAACTCGATTCTCCTGATGTCAGCATCCTCGCCAAAACTCCCGGCGTAGCATTCGTGGCTGCTACAGGTGATGGCAATTATCTGCTCAAGGCAAAGAAAGATATTATCGCCAAGGAGCTGGCCGGCATTCCTTCCCGTCGAGCTCAGCTTGACGTAGTCCAACTCCATGCCATTGTGTTTGAGCGCATCCTCGGTCTTACTCCAGACACTGTTACAAAGCTCGGGAATGTCCGCTACATTCGCGAGGCCGACGAAGCCATTGGACTAGTCACCAGTGGCGAAGCCGATATTGCCTTCCTCATCAAGCCCATTACTCTCGACCAGCTCAAGGATGTCTCTCTCGCCGGCGATGTCATGCCGCAGAAGTCCACTGACTTCTATCCCAAGTTGCTCAGCGGGCTTGCAATCTACGCTCTCGACTAATGATTGAGAGGCCCTGAATCAGGTCCTCTCAATCGGAAGCTAATCTGGAAGAATAGCTCTTGCTGAAGCTTCGAAGGCACTACAATAAACTCATTGAACACAGAAAGGGCAGCCCGAAGGCTGCCTCTTCTGTGTTGATTGCTTTGTTGTATTACCGCCTGCGGTGAGACGGCGCAGTGCGATGATGCGTCGCGGCTGGCTTCTTTGCTGGAGCCTTTGGCTGCGAGACCGCGGCATCGCTCATGATGATCATCACCGGTCCAGGAGCCGCGGCTGGTGCTGCTGCCGGAGTAGCTGTACCAGCAGGAGGAGGCGTTGCTGTGCTTTCAGCTGGAGGTGTGGTGGTGGTGCCCGTGGTTGGGGCTGTCGTCGGTGCAGCAGCAGCACCAGGTGCAGCAGGAGTTGCTGCTGCCGTACCTCTCTCCTGTCCCCCTACTGTGTAAGAGGAATAAGTACCTGAGAGAGTGATCTTCGTTCCGGGTGCAGGCACTGTCTTCAGCGGTTCCTTCATATTGAAGGTAAAGTCTGCCGTCTTGGACTGTACCGCATCGTCAGAGACCGAAGCCTGAATCTGGTTCTCGGTTGCGGAAACAACAGTCACGTCCGGAAGCTCCACCGACTTCCCCTTGATCGTGTCCCAAACCTTGGCAGCATCCTCGGGCTTGCCATTCTGAAGGATGAACTCCTTGTCGCTGATTGCCAGCGTGGATAGATCCGGGGTGCTCGCAATTACCTGGGCCACAATATCTGCGGGCGAAGGAGCCGGTTTTACCGAAGCGGCCCATGTGGGTGGCGGGAAGAGATTGGATTGAACTCCCGCTACTGCAGCATCATATCCATCCGAGTTGCCGTGATACTTCTTGTAGCAATATGTGGCAACTTTGAGAAACTCAGATTTATATGGCTCCGGCGCAAAAGCTGCGGCGCGGGCCGTAAACCATGTGCAGTTCAGATAATCGGGAGGCGTGGATTGATAGTACGCGAGACCCAGATAGTAAGTATCCTGCAGAACTGCGCCAGGAGTAGTTGTTGCTGCCGGCGGAGCTGCCTTCAACTCTTTCGTGTAGTTGTCAATCGCCGTCTTCATGTCTTTCTTGGCGGCTGCATCAGCTGCAATGGCGCTATATAGGCTGGGAGTTACACTCTCCTTCAGCTTGTCGAAATCGGCCTGGTTCATATCCGCAGGCTTAGCGGCAGACAGTGCCTTCTGCGCAAAACTAGCCGACTGATCAAGCGCCGCCTGCTTGGCCGCAGGATCGGTGGCCTTATCCGCCTCTTGTTTATGGAAAATAGATTCTAAAGCCAGCGCACGCAAATTGTCCGGCTGCACCTGCAGCAGCTTGTCCGCAGTGCTCAGGGTTTTGGCAGCATCAAACCCGCTATAGGTAATCATCAGATTCTGCAGCGTCGCTGCCTTTACCTGAGAGTTTGGATAAGCGGTCAGGTACGACTCCAGAGCAGCAGCCTTTGCTTGAGGATTCGTTTGAGAAATTGCATCATTGTAGGCCTTATATTCGGCCGGAGACATCTGAATTCCGCCACTCGACTGCGCGGCTGCCCCAGTGTTTTCCTGAGTCTGCGCAACCATACTCCGCCCACCCACTGCGACGCTTGCAACCGCCAGGAGAGACGCAACGACTACCTTCTTCATTCCATGCTCCTCAAAATACTTAGTCTAAGAACCGCAGCCAATGTCTATACAACATACCCAAAACATACAGGGAAAGTACACACGCAGTCACCTGCCATCGACCAGACGCTCCTTGTGCGACTGGTCCGACTGGAGCTCCGAATTTGTGCGTCCTGGATGATGATGCGGATTATAGAAACGCCGTTGCTTTCATGGCAAGTTAGGTCATTGCTACCGACGATTTCACCCTCCTCCCGGTTCGATTTCTGCCGTAGGACAATAAATGCAGGCCATACGCACTCTTTCCCTATTTGTGGTATTCGTACCGCCTTATCCACAATGTGTAGTGTTGTACCCGTTGATTCCAGTCCTTACCACGGCTAAAGTTGATTCAGTCTTAAACAAGAGGAGCGGACCTGTTTTCGTAACTCCCCGGTTTCGCTCCAGAGGTGACTTTGCTCAAGCTCAAGAAAGTCCAGATCCTCGGTTTCAAATCGTTCTGCGACCGCACTGAAGTTCAGCTCTCCGGCGAGGGCATCGCCGCCGTTGTCGGCCCGAATGGGTGCGGCAAATCGAATATCTCCGATGCCATCACCTGGGTGCTGGGAGAGCAGTCGGCTAAGAGTCTGCGCGGTGTGAAGATGGAAGACGTGATCTTTGCCGGTACGCGCGATCGTAAACCGACAGGCATGGCCGAAGTCTCGCTGACGCTGGTCGATCCTGAGGTCTACGACGGCGCCAGTGTAGGCGACGAGCCAGAGGTAGTCGTTGATGAGAAGATGCCTGCCGATTGGGATGAAACAGCCCTTCGTCAACAGCGAGCTGAAGAGACTGAGGAAGCAGTTGCCGAGGCGCAGCCGGGCACTGTCATCGAAGAAGAAGGCAAAGGATCCCGCGCCGTTACAGCAGAGAATGTGGAGGCTTCTGAAGCAGAGGCGCCCGCCAGCAACAATGTCGTCCTCAAGATTCGCCGGCGCAAGTTCAATCGCGCACCGGTGCGCGCTGGTGAAATCACTATTACACGGCGTCTGTTCCGCTCGGGCGACAGCGAGTATCTGCTGAATGGCAAAATTTGCCGCCTGCGCGACATTCAGGACATCTTCATGGGCACAGGCCTCGGTGGGGAGTCCTACGCCATCATCGGCCAGGAGCGTATCGGACAACTCCTCAGCTCCAAACCGCTCGATCGCCGCAGCATTATCGAAGAGGCGGCAGGTATTACCCGCTTCAAGACAAAAAAGCGACTCGCCGAATTGCGGCTCGAATCCGCCAAGCAGAACCTCGCACGCGTCAACGACATCTTCGAAGAAGTAACGCGCCAGATGGCAACGCTCAAGCGCCAGGCAGCGAAGGCAGAACGTTATGGCGCATTGCGTGACGAGCTTCGCACACGACTTCGTGTAGTGCTGGCAAGCCGCATGGCACAGCTCGATACCGAGCAAACCGCGGCTGCCGAACAGATTGCCATGCTCGCTGCTCAGATTGATGCGCAGGCTGCTGCCGTTGAGGCGATGGATGCCGAACATACTGAAGGCATTCGCAGCGGCTATGAGCTAGATCAAAAGATTCGTGAAGCGGCATCGCAAGCAAATCAATCAGCAGTCGAGATTGAACGCATCGCAGCCCGTACTTCTGCCAATGCAGACCGCATTGCCGATCTGACTGGACGTCTGGCTTCCGGCGCTGACGAACTGACGCAGGCGCACGAGCAGCTCACCACGTTGAGCGGCGAGCTTGAGCAGCACCGTAGCTTTTTGGAAAACGCTACGGCCGAGTTCACCGGATCGCGCGAGGCCGCACAGCATCAACAACAGCAGGCACAGGAAGCCGTTCGCGCTCTGGCTGCAGCCGAACAGCAGGCTGAGCAGAATCGCAGATCCACCATGCAGTTGGTGCAGCGCATCTCGCAAACCCGCAATGAGCAAGCACAGGCTGAAGCTGCGCTGGCCAGCCTGGATCGCGAGGCTGAACGATTACGCTCTGAATCTGAGATTGCCCGTCAGGAGTTGGAGACACTGGGGCTGCAACGCGGACAGGTCAAGCTTTCCTTTGAGTCCGTAACTGAGCGGCTTAAGCGGCTGGAAGCCGAGATCGCCGACCTTCGTCTTCAAATGGAAGCACGTCGCGCCGAAGAGTCCGAGAGCAAGCGCCAGGGCGACCGGCTGCGTGGCGAGGTTGCCACTCTCAACGGCCGTCGCAGCTCACTTGAAGCTTTGATTCGTGAGCACAGCTACTCCACCGAAACTGTACGCAACATCTTCAAGCACAATGCCAGCAATCCCGGAATGGCCAACACCACTCCGGTTGGTACGTTGGCGGACTTCCTTGAAGTGGACGAGCAGTATGAAAGCGTTGTCGATGAGTTTTTGCGTGATGAGCTGAACTACATCGTCGTCAAGAGCTGGGATGCTGCCGACGCCGGCATGAACCTTCTGAAGACCGACGTCAGCGGACGGGCCACCTTCCTTGTCCATCCCAACGAGGCCCAGGCAAATTTCCCTTTTTCTGAGGGCATGACCAGTGCAGCTCAGACCAGCACTGCAGGTATTGAAGGTGTCGTTCCGCTGAAGAATTGCGTTCGCGTTCTCGATGGATTTGGCAAATCGCTGGAAGTGATTCTGCCTAAGCTGCGCGAGGGCTACGTCGCTCCCGATACCTATACCGCGCGTTCCCTTGCGCTTTCAAACCCGCAGTCGTTTTTCCTGTCACCCACAGGCGAAACCTTTCACAACGTCACCGTTACTGGCGGTCGTCCACGCGCACAGGGTCCACTGGCACTGAAGCGTGAGCTGACGGAAGTCCAGCAGAAGATCGAGAAAGCGGAGCAGGAGCTGGCCCAGACCGATCTGCGTACTGCAGACCTGCAGCGGCAGATTACCGACCTCGGCGCTGTCATTGAGATCAAGACGAATGAACGCCGCGAGGCCGAGCGCGAATCTGCCAACTCCGGCGCTGCGCTACGCCAAATGGAGACCGAGACTGCCCGCATCGAGCGCCGCCTGGCCGACTGGTCGCTGACCAGCGAGCGCAATCGCGACGCGCGCAACCAGAAGGCCGATCTGATCGACCGCCGGAAGCAGGAAGCAGCGGCCTTCGAGGCGGAACACGCCACGCTGGAATCATCGCTTGCCGAACTGCACACCCAGCTTGAAACGCTGCGTACTCAGCGTGAGCAACTTCAACAAGCAGCGGCAGCGGCATCGGCCGATCTCGCTGGCCTGGAAGAGCGTCGCCGCAATGCACAGGCAAACTTCGATCAGACCACGCGGCTTTACAACGGACAGAACCAGCGCATTCAGCAGATCGACCAGCAACTTGCTGCTGCCGCAGCGGAAAAACTCCGCCGCGAGGAAGAAACCGCTGCATTGGCAACCCAGCACGAAGAACTCACCGGCGTTCGCGCCACCGCGGTTGCGGAAGGCGCGCGCCTGACCGAAGAGGCCAACGCTTTGCGCACAGCCATGGTCGAGCTCGATGGCCGCCTGCGCGCTCTGCGGCACGAAACCGAGATGCTGCGTGAGCAGCGGGCTGCTCTCACCGCCCGTGCCGCAAAGCTGGCCTCGGATATCGAGCACATTGAGGGTACCTGTCTCAACGATTTGGCTGTCGAAGCCTCTACGCTGCGCGAAGACACCTCGATTGTCCGCATTGAAGGCGAGGCTCTTGCGACCGAAGAGGAGGAATCCCGCGCGCTGAAGCAGAAGCTCGAAGCTATGGGTCCCGTCAACATGATGGCCCTTGAAGAGTACAACGAGACAGCCCAGCGCCATGGCTTCCTCGAAGCTCAGCGTAAAGACCTACTGGAATCTATTGAAAATACGCAAGCCTCGATTAAGGAGATCGACGAAGTCTCGCGGCTCAAGTTCGATGAGGCTTTCAAAGTCATCAACGAGAACTTCAGTACAACCTTCACGAAGCTCTTCGGCGGCGGCCAGGCCTCCATGCGCTTGACGGATGCCGAAAACTCAGCCGAAAGCGGCATCGACATCCTGGCCTCGCCTCCGGGCAAGAAGCTGCAAAACATTCTTCTACTCTCTGGAGGTGAGAAGGCGCTTACCGCACTCTCGCTGCTGGTCGGCATCTTTCAGTTCCAGCCAGCACCGTTCTGCATCCTCGACGAGGTCGACGCTCCGCTTGATGAAACCAACGTGGGGCGCTTCGCCAAGTTGATTGCCGATATGTCGGTGAACACCCAGTTTGTCGTCATTACCCATAGCAAACGCACGATGTCACAGGCCGACATCATTTACGGCGTGACTATGCAGGAGCCTGGCGTCAGCAAGATTGTCAGCGTCAACCTTAACCGCCGCGCCGTGGCGTAATCGATATTTACTTTGCGCAGGTGGGGCGGTTATGTTTCCGCTCCACCTTTTTTATTTCCCCAAAACTCCACAAAACTTTAATCTAAATTCATGCTCCTGCTCACGTTCACCGTCTTTGTAAGTCTGACCGGAGCACTTGTCATTCTTCGTTTGCGCTGGACGCACCTCACTCCTCGGACACACAGAGTCCTTATCCGCTGTGCCTGCGCAGTCATTGTGTTCTATCTACTGATTACTGCCAGCAGATGGAGCACCTCTTCCAGCCATCTCAATGCCTTTATCTATTGGGCTGCTATCGCTGCCTACGAATTCTTTCTGCTTCTATTCACGCTTCTACGCCCGCGATGGCTCACTGTCCTCATCGCTATAGTGCTTTTGCTTCCCCTTCTCTCTGCCAGCGCCTTTTTGCCCCTTGCAGAGCTCTTCGATCCCGCGCCGCACACAATAACTTCCATCGGCCTCAATCTCATTACTGACCGTGTTCCATGGGGTTCAGGAGGCAAAGGTAGCTCCGGTACCGATATTGCTGTTTATTCGCATCCATCCTGGACACACCTTTTACAGCGACGTCGTCAGGCATCGCGCTATTACAACAGCCAATGTGACGCCAACCGGGCTACTGCGACGCTGGAACCCGATGGCAGACATGTGCTGATGTCCTGCCCCGCGGCGCCGGGGCAGCCTCCCGAATCCGCCCACAATCTCGTAGTTAAGCTCTATTGATTCTTTCTGAAACGCTCTACTGAATTTCTCTGAAACCATTCCCCGAAAGTGATACCGTCATTCCAATGAACCAAGCTCTTCTGCAAACTAGTCTGGGAGACCTTCCTCTTACCGCTCGTGGTAAGGTTCGCGATATTTATGATCTTGGCAACGATCAGCTTCTTTTTGTCGCGACCGACCGTATCTCCGCTTTCGATCACGTGCTTGCCACTGGAATTCCAGACAAGGGACGCATCCTGACCCAACTCTCTCTCTTCTGGTTCGATTTGTTGAAAGATACAGTCAAAAGCCATCTGCTGACAGCCGATACGACTCAATTCCCTGCTTCATGCCAGCCCTGGCTGCATCAGTTGGCCGGCCGCAGCATGGTGGTTCGACGAGCAAAGATGTTTCCAGTTGAGTGTGTGGTCCGCGGCTATATCTCAGGCTCCGGCTGGAAGGACTATCAGAAAACTGGAGCAGTCTGTGGGATTAAGCTGCCTACCGGACTGAAGGAATCAGATAAGCTGCCGGAACCTATTTTTACTCCCGCAGCCAAGAACAACTTTGGCCACGATGAAAATATCTCGTTCCAGCAGATGGTAGACACAATTGGCCAGAAACCGGCAGATGATCTCCGCGATCTTACCCTCAAGATCTATGAAAAGGCCGCGAATCATGCAGCCGGCAAAGGGATCATTCTCGCCGATACAAAATTTGAATTTGGCATTATCGACGGCCAGATCGCCCTGGCCGACGAAGTTCTGACTCCAGATTCTTCGCGCTATTGGCCGCAGGCGACTTACAAGCCCGGAGGCGCACAGCCCTCCTTCGACAAGCAGTACGTCCGCGATTATCTCGAGTCCATCCACTGGAATAAGCAGGAGCCTGCTCCGGCGCTGCCTCCTGAAGTAGTTCATAAGACCCGGGAAAAGTACCTTGAGGCCTTCCGCCTAATCAGCGGCCGCTCTTCTTTATGAAGCTTAATTACTTCGATTGGTTCTTGATCGCGATTATGGCGTGGTCCACCATTGTGGCCTTTCTGCGTGGCCTGCTGCTGGAGTTGTTTTCCCTCGGTGGCCTCATCGCCGGTATCCTGGTGGCCGCCTGGAATTATCGCCGGTTAGGTCCATTTTTTGGCAGAGTCATTCACTCCGCGACCGCAGACAATATCATCGCCTTTCTATTGATAGCGATTGGCATTATGGTGGTTTGTTCCCTGGTTGGAAAGATGCTGCACCGTACTGCCGATGCTATCGGCCTGGGCTTCTTTAACCGCCTATTTGGAGCAGTCTTTGGATTTTTTCGCGGCTGTCTGCTGGGTGTGCTCGTTATGATGACGCTTACGGCTTTCCTTCCCCCGATCCCCGCTGTTGCAAAATCTTCTCTTGCCCCCTATTTCCTTGCCGGTGCTCATGCGGTATCCTTCGTTGTACCTCACGAGCTTCGGCAGCTCATCCTGGACGGTGCGGCGCAGATCAAGCACAACGCACCCGATTGGATCAAGCAGCACAGCTAGAGCGACAATAAGACTGCAACGCAAAATTCCGACCCGCAAGCGAGGGCTAAATCTTGAAGCGCGAATTGGACGGTCTCATCACGCAGATGCACAGTGCGGGTATCCCCTACTCTGAAGCCGTTCGCCAATTCAAGAAACGCTACATCCTTGAGGTCCTCGCGCACCATAAGGGCAACCAGTGCAAAGCCGCCGAGGAGCTTGGGATGCACCGCAATACGCTGAGCCGTACCCTTGCCGAACTTGACCTGGACACAGCAGCCATCCGCAACGGAATGCGCCGTCCGCCCAGCAGCGAACGTCCACGTATTCAGAATATTGCCAGCATCCGCTAGCTTCTGTTCTCGTCTAACCAGCAGTCCATGATGTCTTCTTTTCATTCGCGGTCGGCCAGTATTTTTCTGAATATGGCCTTGTGCACCGCTCTCAGTCTGTCCGCTCTTGCGCAGCAACCGACATCGAAACCACCCAAAGCTGAGACTCCACATACCCCCAGCAAGCGCGAACTCCATGAAGCCGAAAAAGCCTATCTCGATGGCGCGCGTCTTTTGGAACGCAACGATCTCACTGGAGCGCAGAAGCAGTTCGACAAAGCGCTTCAACTCAATCCATCAAGCCACGATTATTTGATGGCCACAACCCTGGTGCGTGAGCATCGCGTTACCGAGCTAGTACAAGAAGCGGGTAAAGCCCGCTTATTAGGGAAAAAAGAAAAGGCCGATATCCTGCTGGCCGAGGCGCAGCAGCTTGATCCTCAGAACCAGATCGTCATGCAGCATCTGCCCTCCAGCACACCTGCAATTCTGTTCCAGCCGGAGAGCGAGCCGTGGATGAAACGACTTCCTACGTTCGCCGGGCCCATCGAACTTCAGCCCAACGCCGGCAACCATAGTTTTCATCTCCAGGGCGATATTCAGAGCGTTCTGCAGCAGGTAATCTCCAGCTACGGTATCCGGCCCGTGTTTGATGATTCCATCGTTCACCAGGCTGTTCGCTTCAACCTCGAAGACAGCCCCTATCAGCAGGCGGTTCCCATCCTGCTCCAGATGGGTGGCCTCTTCAGCGTTCCTCTCGACGACAAAAGCGTCATTATTGCCAAAGATACTCCCGAAAACCGCGATCGGCTCGAGCATCAGTTACAAGAGACTGTCCGCATTCCGGGCGTCAGTTCACAGCAGATGAACGAGCTTGGCGATGTGGTGCGAGATGTATTCGATATTAAGCAGCTCACGATTGAAAAAAATCTGGGAGATCTGGTTTTGCGCGCCCCTGAAGAGACATTGAAGGCGGTCAACCTTACTCTGGCTGGGCTTATCGATAGTGATAGCCAGGTAATGATTGAGGTTAAACTTTACGCAATCGATAAAACACGTCAGCGCGATATTGGTACCCAGCTACCACAGCAGGTGGGCGTTTACAGCGTCGCCAATGAAGCCTCAAAGATCGTCAACCAGAACCAGGACCTCGTCAACCAGGCCATCGCAGAGGGGCTGGTGCCGCCTGGTGCCAGCAATATCGATATTGCACTGGCCTTGATCGGTTCGGGATTGGTAAAGAGCACACTGCTCTCCTCCACAGTCGGTTTCGTCGGTGGGGGCCTTACCCAGGCGGGCATCACAACGAACGTCTTTCCTACCTTGAATCTGGCACTCAACTCCAGCGAAAGCCGCGCACTCGACTACATCCAAGTACGCGTCGGTGATCGTCAGACAGCTGAGTTTCGAGTCGGCACACGCTACCCTATTACGACCTCCACCTACACTACGGGAGCGGCCGCAAATTCGTCCGCGCTGAACGGAGTCAATATCAATGGCACCCCGGCATCCAGCCTGCTCAACCAGCTCCTCGGCAGCTCTAATGGAGTAACGATTCCTCAGATTCAATACGAAGATCTGGGCCTTACACTCAAGGCGACCCCTGTCATCCAGAAATCAGGCGCGATCACGATGCACCTCGATATGAAGATTGAAGCGCTAAGCGGTGCTGCGCTAAATAATATCCCTGTTCTTGCCAGCCGTCAGTTTTCCTCTGACATCACCGTAAATAATGGCACTACAGCAATGCTGGCCAGCACTCTCAGCCGCTCAGAATCAGCCGCAGTCAACGGCATCCCAGGATTGGGGGAGCTCCCCGGTTTTCAGACCGCAACGGCAGAAAAGGTCGCCGAGAAAGATTCGAGCGAACTGGTCCTTCTTATTACGCCCCACATTGTCCGCCGACGATCCAGCATTACCGCCGGTCCGCGAATCGCGCTCACGCTGCCTCAGCAACCAGATTGAGACCACCAGTTAGCGGGAGCCACACGGCAAAGACAGTTCCATGCCGCTCACCGCGTTTTGTCTTGGTGTCAATATACCCACCGTGCTTCTGCACGATGCCCTGGCTCACCCATAATCCAAGGCCGGTTCCTGTCAGCTCTTTAGAAGTCTGAAACGGCTCAAACAAGTGGGCCATAATCTCAGGCTGGATTCCCTCGCCCGTATCTGCCACCGTAATTCGCACTCCTTTGCGACCGGTTTTCCAGTCCGGCTGCGAGTGCAGACGTACATAAAGATGACCGCCATTTTCCATCGCATCGAGCGCGTTTCTCACCAGATTATTCACCACCTGGCGAATCTCACCATCCATATGCCATACAAGCGGTGTGTCCCGCAGCTTCATCTCGATTGTGATCTCCCGAGCAAGCAGGCGGCCTTTATAAAGCGACAAAACCATGCGCAACAGCTCACCGATGTCCGCTTCAACAGGCTTGCGCTGCTGCCGGTGGAATCTTAGCGTCTGCAATGTAATTTCGGTTACTCGCGCTAGTTCTTCTTGCGCCAGCCGAACATACTCCTGCACTTCTTCCATCGAATCAGATTCACGCATCAGGTAAAGCAGATTTGTGATCGCCTCCAGAGGATTGTTAATCTCATGCGCAATTGATGACGCCAGTTGCCCGATGGCCGCCAGTTTCTCAGACCGTCGCATCGCCTCGTCCTTCAGACGGGATTGAGTAATATCCGTGTTCACTGCCACCCCACCTACAATCTTTCCCTTGTGGAAAATCGGGGCAGCAACGCTATGGATCCATTGGCTGGGCAGCTTCACTGTCTCTATGCAGGTCTCTCCATGCAAGGCCCGCTCCAGGGTCTTGATCTCCCGGGGAAAGCGCTCGCCACTCATATCTCTTGCCATCCGATTGCTTCTCACTCTGCCATCGGGCGTCGCAACATAAACCCCCTGAGGCATATTCTCCATTACCGCATCCAGTTCGGCGTCGAGTTCAGCGGCCCGTTCCTCCG
>DASRSR010000120.1:0-5363 GCA_035656355.1 Edaphobacter sp. | reverse complement strand
TTCCAGGTCTTTACTCGCGAGACAACGCGCCTATCTGAAGGAGACGATACACCCCATGAAACTAACCGCACGGATTCCAGTTACAGCAGCTATGCTGGCGCTGCTGCTTGTTTCTGTAACTGGATGCAACCGCCTGAAGGCACGCGACCAGCTGACGAAGGGTGTACAGGCCTTTAAGAACGCGCAGTACGAACAAGCCGTCAACCACTTCCAGAACGCAATTGCGCTGGACCCAAACTATGAAGACGCAAAGCTGTATCTTGCGACAGCGTACTCTTACCAGGTCGTTCCGAACCTCGATACGCCGGAGAACATGGCCATTGCGAAGAAGGCGCTGGATGGCTTCAACCGTGTTCTGGCTAAAGACCCCAATGATGTGACGGCGCTCAAGCAGATTGCTTCGATCAACTTCAATATCAAGAATTTCGAAAAGGCGAAAGAGTACCAGAAGAAGGTAATCTCTCTCGCGCCGAACGATGCGGAAGCGTATTACACCGTCGGTGTTGTGGACTGGATGCAGGCGTACAAGAATACCGTTGCCGGTCTTGCCGCGGAAGGCCTGACCGACGATGGAAACGGCAACGTCAAGAAGTCCAAGGCAGCCTGCAAGAAGATGCAGGAGGAGAATAACGATCTGGTTACGGAAGGCCTGCAGTACCTCAATAAGGCTGTTCAGATCAACCCCACCTACGATGACGCGATGTCGTACCTCAACCTGACTTACCGTCAGAAGGCCAACATCGACTGTGGCGATGATGCAGCCCGCAAAGCCGATTTGGCGACCGCTGATGACTGGAACAATAAGTCCATGGGCGCTCGCAAGGCGAATGAGCTGAAGAAAGAAAAGGCGACGCAGGGCGGCATTCAGATGAAGTAGCCTCTGTCATGCTGTTGAAAAGGCCTCCCATGTGGGAGGCCTTTTCGTTTGGATGTCTTACGATCACAGATTGCAGGAATGGGCGTGGAATAAAGGCAAATACAGGGGTCTCTCCGCTGCGGCGCCTTCGGTCGAGATGACGTGAATTTGGTATTGTTCACCTCATCCATCGCGATTAAGACTGCGATGAATGGCACCCGGCATTGTTGTTGGAACGATGAGTCGGGCCTTCAGCCCTCTGTCGTTATTATGATGCCGCGTACCTGGGGCTATCGCCCCAGGCTGGTATAAGTCGCGCCGTTGGCGCTTTTCAAAGGCCAGGCTGGTTTAATACCGACTGCGGATTGCAGGGATAGGCGTGGATAAAAAAGGGAAATACAGGGGTCTCTCCACTCGCCTTCGGCTCGGTCGAGATGACGTGAGGTAAGGGTTCCCACCCATGCCGCGATGAGACTGCGGCATGAATGGGGCACCCGAGCGTTGTGGCTGGGATGAGATTTTGAGAGCAAAAGCAGGTCCTCCTGCCTGCGGCAGAAGGATGACAATGCAAAAAAGAAATACAGGGGTCTCTCCACTCGCCTTCGGCTCGGTCGAGATGACGTGGGGTTGGAGTGAGTGCATCCCACCCATGGCGCGATGAGACTGCGGCATGAATGGGGCACCCGAACAGGTTGCTGGGATGAGATTTGAGAGCAAAAGCAGGTCCTCCTGCCTGCGGCAGAAGGATGACAATGCAAAAAAGAAATACAGGGGTCTCTCCACTCGCCTTCGGCTTGGTCGAGATGACGTGAGGTAAGGGTGGGCTGCGCGGTTCGAGATGAGGTAGGTTTGGGATAATGCGTTCCCGCAGGATTAAAAATAAATGCGGGGTTCTTCGCTCAGAATGACGGCGGTAAGAGTGATTTTCATCCAGGTGTATTTTGGCTACTCGAGGAAACGCAGATTCCCTTCGGGAATGACAACCAAAGGAAGCTTTATCCAAGCAAAAAAATGGGGCAGACTAATGCCCTCGTACTGCCTGAGCAGGTAAACTAGCCCTACATGAGTCTCCGCAAGATATTTCTTTTTTTGGCTGTCGCCGCTTTTGCTGCAGCTACCGCCCAGGCCCAGTTCGGCGTTTACGGAACCTTTACTGCCAGCAAGCTGAGCGGCATCAAGACCTCGCCTGAGGCGACCACGCCGGGGGCGGTCAACAATGACGTCTCTCCTTTGGGTGGAGGCGGCGGCATCTACTACGACTTTCTCAAGCTCGGCCCGGTGAAGCTGGGCGCGGATCTGCGCGGCACAATTGCTACCACCAAGCGCGGAGCCTACATCAATGCCAATGGCGGCGGAGCGCGCGTCAACTCGGCCCTGGGCGGCGTTCGAGTCGTCTTCAATGCGCCGGTGCTGCACAGGGTCTTGCGGCCCTATGTGCAGGGTTCCGCGGGCATCGGCAACACCAATTACGGGCTGCTCTACGGCAGCGATGGTGTTAAGACGAAGACCAACTTCGAGTACATGGGCTTTGCGGGCGTGGACATTCCGCTGCTTCCCATCATGGACTTCCGCCTGGTTGAGTTTGGAATCGGCGACCTGAATCCGTTTGGGGATAAGAGCCACAACTATCCTCTGCAGACGGTAAGCACGGGCGTTGTCTTTCATTTCCCGTTCTGATTGCCTGAAGCCGTACCTTCTATGTGGTCAGAAGAATGAAGATGCGGGATTCTTCGCTGCACTCAGGATGACGAGTCTTGGAGAAATATGAGGTGCCCGAGCAGGAGAGTTACTCTAGTTCCGTGCGCGTAGCTCTGTTTGGCGGCACCTTCGACCCACCTCATCGCGGCCACCTCGAAGCTGCTGCGGCCGCGGCCAATGCGTTTCATCTTGATTCGGTCCTCTTTGCTCCGGTGGGGCTTCAGCCGCTGAAGCCTGATGTGCACTCAACCCCGTTTGCAGACAGGCTGGCGATGACGCAGCTCGCCTGTGCCGCTGACACGCGCTTTGCGCCCTCTTTGCTGGACGCACCACGTGCCGACGGCCAGCCGAACTACACCGTGGATACGCTCATGGCGCTCCGCGCTGAGTTTCCCGATGCTGCTCTCTTCAATCTGGTTGGTGCGGACAGCTTCCTCGATCTTCCCCGCTGGCGTAAGCCATCACGGCTGCTGGAGCTGGCGGAGTGGATTGTCGTCAGCCGGCCAGGGTTTCCGCTCGACACGCTGTCGAAGCTGGGGCTGACGCTCGGGCAGCGAGCGCGAGTGCATCTGCTGGAGACGGTGCATCAGGAGATCTCCGCGACGCACCTGCGCGAGCGTCTGCGTGAAGGCGATGACTGTGCGGGATTGGTTCCGGCAGCGGTGGTGGAGTATATCCGGGCGCATCGGCTTTATCGCTAGAGCTAATGCCGATAGGCACTCATTTAAAAGGCAAATACAGGGATCTCTCCGCTCGCCTTCGGCTCGGTCGAGATGACGTGAAGCTTGGTGGGCTGGGCTTGGTCGAGATGACGTGCGGTTGGGGTTGTACGTTCCCATCTATGCCGCGATGAGACTGTGGCATGGATGGCACCCGAACGTTTGTGCGGGACGACATGGAGTAAGGGTGTGATGAGGTTCTGAAAGGCAACAGCAGGTCCTCCTGCCTTCGGCAGAAGGATGACAAATTTAAAAATGCGGGGGTTCTTCGCTTCGCTCAGAATGACGGCGGGTGAAATGGGATCAGTGGGAAGATAACGTGAGACCTTGTAGCTAACAGCTAACAGCTAACAGCTAACAAACAGCCACCAGCAACCAGCAACTAACACCTAGCACCTAACTTCAGTTCATGTGCTGAATCGGCACGTTCTCGGGGATCTTCATCTCGAACTGATCGTTATCCAGCTTCAGGTTGAGGCTGAGCTTGGTAATCGCCACGGTGAGGCTGTACTGGTCGATGGGGCGGCTGATGACGATTTTGGTAGGAAATTGAATATCGCCGAACTTCTGATAGTTGCTATAGGTGGCCTGAGTGACAACCTTGCCCTCGGCATCGTAGATGTCTTGCTGGTAAGGCAGCATATTGATGCGGCTGATATGGATGACGCGATGGGTGTGCGCGGTCTGTCCCTGCGGCTGAGAGAGGATCTCCATATCGTAGTCCGGCTCCTCAATCAGCTCTTTTTTCTTCTTTGGGTTGGCGACGATGCGGATGTCCGAGGTCAGCGAAACAATCTCGTTCTGTTCCGGCCCGCGTACCAGCAGCGAGTCGAAGAAAACGGCAGGGCGCAGGTTTTCCAGGCCGTTTTTCGATGGCTTCGTCACCTGGCTGGTGCCTTCCATGGCCCGGTTCTTGGGGGGAATCCAGAGCTTCCAGGTCTTGCCGTCACTGACCATGTCGAGCGCCTGATTGCGCAGCACGGGAACCAGAAGGATGACGCGCAGGTCTTCCGGCTTGCGCAGGAAGATATAGCCGCTGAAGCTGGGGTATTCGATGACCTTGCCCTGCTGGGAGCCGCCGGTGCTGGCAGTAATTTCGACGGTGGCCTTCATGGTCTGAATCGAACTGAAGCGGTCATCGACCTCTTTGATCAGGGTGTCGAGGGGTGCACTGATGACGATTTCGGCGGGGACGGTTTTGGGGACGATGCGGGTGTGCCGCAGGCATCCGGTCAAAGCGGGAACAACACCAATCAATCCCGCCGCAAACGCTTGTTTAATCTTCATGGGCACAAAGCTCAAGTATATCTGCCTGCCAGTGCGCAGATGCTGCTTTGCGCAAAGGGGCCTCGCTCAAAGTTCTTCGTTCGTTAACAAATTGGATGCGGGGCAATCCGTTAAGGCTTCCAAATGTGCAATCAATGAATTGGTGCTGGCGGATGCTGCGCTTTTTGCGATTCGCGGTAGGCCTGTACCTGTTGGCTATGCTGTTTGAGGTCGGTGGAGAAGCGGCTGTGACCGGCGGCATCGCTCACAAAATAAAGATAATCGGTGGGCGCGGGATTCATGGCGGCGCGCAGCGAAGCGATACCGGGGTTGCAGATGGGGCCGGGTGGCAGGCCGGGATGTTTGTAGGTGTTGTAAGGTGAGGTCGATTGCAGGTCCGAGGCGTAGATGGTTCCGCGCCAGCGATTTTCCAGCAGTGCAGCGTAAATCACAGTTGGGTCGGTCGCCAGCGGCATTCCCTGGCGGAGCCGGTTATTGAAGACGCCAGCCACCAGTGGACGCTCGTTGTCCTGGTTCACTTCTTTTTCTACCAATGAGGCCATGATGACGGTGCGCTGAATGTCTCCTGTGAGCTGAAGCTGCTCGCTGACCTGACGGAAGCGCCGCACCATGGCGGCAAGCATACGCACCGGCGAAGTATGGCGGGGAAAGTAGTAGGTATCGGGAAAGAGATAGCCTTCGAGCGACTGCGGGGGAGCGCCTTCTTTGGGCAGCCAATCGAGCAGCTCGGTGTGCTGGCGCTCGGCGGCCAGAAAGGCATCGTGCGGGGCCAGTCCGGCTTTGGCGACGGCTTGTGCAATATC
>DASRSR010000119.1:0-26478 GCA_035656355.1 Edaphobacter sp. | reverse complement strand
CTATAACCGCAGCACTGGGACCAGGGATCTGACGTGGTCGGCAAGTTCCGACAAGACTGAGCGGCGCGCGGACGTAATTACGGGCATTGCCGATACCGGCACGCTTGTTTACGTCAGCGATCATCCTGACAACCTGGTGCGTTGCTATACGACCGCTGGTGTGTGGCAATCGGATTGGAGCCTCACAGATCCAGGCGCGATCGCGGTCGATGGATCTGGGAACATCTGGGTGGCGCAGATGAGTGAGGGCACAATTCAGGAATTTTCCCCGTCGGGGAGCATGCTGAACACGATCAACATGGGTTCCAGTTCGCGGCCTTCCGCTCTGTACTACGACAGTGTCAATCATCAGTTGATGGTCGGTGATCAAGGGCCGAACATGAACATTCAAATCTACGGAAACCTATCGAGTACTCCGTCTGTGGTGGGCACGTTCGGCGTTCAGGGCGGATATCTGGACACAACTACGGGAGTCAAGGGACAGACGGGAAGTAAACGCTTCACGCGCATCGTCGGCATTGGAAAGGATGCCGCTGGAAACCTGTACGTTCTCAACAATCCCTGGGGAGGAACCTGGGATCTGGGACGCAATGGCAAGACCGATCTTCACGCCTACAACAGTTCCGGCGTGCTGCAGTACACACTGCAAGCATTGAACTTCGAAGGCAACGCTGCTTTCGATCCCGGGACGGACGGAGCATACCTATATAGCGGTCAGGATGTTTACAACTACAGCGGTACGGGCGGTGCAGGATACGTTGGCAATAGTGTCGATGCGCTCGACTATCCCACAGACCCGCGCTTGGATGTAACTAGCCAGAGCCGCGGGTTCGATTTTGGCCTTATGGCAGACGTCAACGGTCATCGCATCCTCGCAGCCGCCGGTCAGAACTCCGATGCATTTCTCTTCTCCTACTTCCCCACAAACCAATACGTAGCGGTTCCTTTTGGCTCTCTACCGGGACAAGCCAGTGCGGCAGGTTACAACTATGCCAACTACTTCAATACAACCGCCCGTGTCCGGAACGGATTCTGCCTAGATACGAACGGGGATATTTGGGTGGGATTAGACAAGACCAACGCGATCACCCATTATCCACTAACAGGATTCGATACCAACGGACTGCCTATCTGGGGAACGCCGACAACCACGCCGACGCCATCGACCATCGCGCCACTGGCCGGCATCGAGTATATTCCGTCCACCGACACGATGGTCCTGCTGAACGCGAATGGAACCGATTGGACCTCGTTGGGCGGCCGGGTTGAGGTATACCACGGCTGGAAGGCCGGACACACCACCAATCCCGACCTGGTCTTTAACCTGAAGACCTCACAGAATCCAAAGGGACATGCCGCGGCAGGCAATTACCTCTTCGTCTCTTACGTTCACACTGTTCCTGACATCGATGCCTACAACCTTACCACCGGGGCCGATGATCTCACGATGACCAGCTCCGACCCAAACGTTGCTGTAGGCAACGATGTGGATTCAATGTACGGCATCCGGGCTTACCAGACGAGCACCGGCGATTATCTGATCAGCAAAGACAATTACAACGAAAACTCGATCGTTATTCACAAGATGACAGTCGCGTCAACGCCGGATTTCACTGTCTCAGCCACACCAAGTTCGCAAACGGTGATGCAGGGAAGCAGCACTACCTATACCACAGCAATCGGCGCGCTGAACGGCTTCACCGACACAGTGAACCTCAGCATGACCGGCTTACCCGCTGGTGCGATGGCAAGCTTCAGTCCCGCGTCGATCACCACTTCCGGAAATTCGACGCTGACAATCTCGACCGCATCCACTACTCCTCCTGGCACGTACACATTGACGATCACAGGAGCCACCAGCACTCTGTCTCGTACAGCGACGGTGATGCTGGTAGTGCCTGGACCGCCCGACTTCAATCTCTCGGCAAGTCCGAGCTCGCGGACGGTAATGCAGGGTGATAGCACTACCTACACGGCATCGATCAGCCCTCTGAGCGGCTTTACCGGAACGGTGGGCCTTAGCGTGAACGGCCTGCCCTCTGGAGCGATGGCAACCTTCAGCCCCACATCGATCACCACTTCCGGAAATTCGACACTGACAGTCTCGACTGCATCGACCACACCCACGGGAACATACCCCTTGACGATTACGGGCACTGACGGTAGTCTGTCGCACTCGGCCACTGTCAATCTGGTCGTGGGAGCGCCGGACTTCAGCATCTCTGCTACGCCGAGTTCGCAGACAGCGACGCCAGGTAATAGTGCGACCTATATGACAACCATCGGTGCGCTGAACGGCTTTACCGGGACGGTAAACCTCAGCGTGACAGGCTTGCCCAGCGGTGCAACGGCGAACCTCAGTCCTGCGTCAGTCTCCGCATCAGGAAGCTCTACGGTGACGGTCTCGACTGCATCGACGACTCCCACTGGAACATACCCTCTGACGATTACAGGCACCAACGGTAGCCTGTCGCACTCAGCGCCTGTCACTCTGGTGGTCAATGCAAATGCAGGTAGTCTGCCGACAGGCTGGACGGATCTGGACGTGGGAGGTGTGAGCCTTGCCGGCAGCGCCAGCTACAACAACGGCACATTCACGGTGAACGGTGCCGGAACCAGTATTGGCGGGACGGCCGATCAGTTCAATTATGTGTATCAGGCGGTCACTGGCACAAACTACACGATTACCGCTCGGGTAGTTAGCTTGACCAATACCAACAGCGGCGCGCAGGCCGGCGTGATGATTCGCGAGACGCTCGACGCGAATTCGGTGATGGCGAACATCAATCTCACACCTGCGAACGGTGTTACCTGGATCTATCGCTCAGCCACTGCCGCAGGCGGAAGCAGAAGCCCTGGACTTGTAACACCCTATTGGGTTCGCGTTGTGCGCAACGGCAGCACCTTCACCGGTTACTATTCCTCGGATGGCGTGACCTGGACCCAGCAGGGCACGATCAGCATGACTATGGCAGACAACGCCAATATCGGATTGGTGGTTAGCAGCCGAGCCAGCTCCGAGTTAGCTACCGGCGTTTTCGATAATGTATCGGTCACCATGCCAAGCAATCAAGCGCTGGCAATCACTCCTCAACCGGCGACGACAACCTATGGCAGTGCGAACACGACACTGGCAGCAACCGTCACCTTTAGCGGTAGCACCCCTCCGAGCGGGCCATTGATCTTCCAAGTAGGCGGTGGCAGTCAGATGCCTGGCGTTTGCACCGTAAGCGGAAACACGGAGACGTGCACAGTCAACTATCCGACTGGCAGTCTCGCGCCTGGCAACAGCACCATCACAGTTTCGTATGCGGGTGATACCAATTACGCACCAGGCTCGGCTTCTGCAACGTTGACCGTTAGCGACGCCACAAACGTGCAACTCGTGACGACTACGGCGCTTGCCCTGGAGAATGACGGCAACTATCAGTCGACTGTAACGGTAAGCAATACCGGAGGTATCACCGCCCAAAACGTTGTACTCACGGGCGTATCGGTGGGAAGTGTAAGTGGCACCCCTGTACCTCAGTCACTGGGCAATATCGCTCCCGGCGCGCATGTTACCGGGGTCGTAAACGTTGCAGCCAGTGCAGGCGTCCCGGGCAGTGCCACCGTGGCAAAGGTTGCTGGCACCTACACAGGTGGAACCTTCGGTGGCAGCAGCCGCACAACACTACCCTGACCTCAACTTACTAACCACAAAATCTATGGAGAACACATGAAAAAGTCCATCCTTGGAATTACTCTCGCTCTGGTGACAGCAGCCTTATCGATACCAGCGGCTTATGCCGACACAGTCAATTTCACAATCAACGATCCTATACAAGAGATAGGAATGGCCGGAGGAACGCTCTACTACGAAGCCACCGTCTCGGCACCCAGCACAAATTCCGCACTGGTTTATTTGAATGGCGATAGCTATTCGCTGGCTGGAGCTTTCAGGCTCGATGACTCGCCGTTTTTATTGAACTTCCCTTTGGACCTGGCTCCGGGACAAAGTTATACAGGCAGCTTGTTCGCAATCACAGTTCCTGCGAACTCATCAGTCGGCCTCTACAATGGATCGTTCCAAATGCTGGGTGGTTCTACAGGCAGCGATAATGCAGTACTGACTAGCTCCACTTTTCGCACTGCGGTATCCCCGGAACCATCAAGTCTGTTCCTCCTCGGGACTGGTTTGATCGGCGCGTTCGCTTTTCACCGCCGGATGCGCCCCACTGGTACCAGGACATTGCCTGACCAAATCTAATTCCCTGATAGATGCCTCGGTCGGCATCCTATCAGACAAGCTCCGGTTCTGCGGGCTTCATGGTCAGAGCGACTTGTTGAGTTCCCAGCCGGGGATGCTTTGCCTTCAGCACAACCGTGCCTGTTTGTTGCCGAGCACGTATCCACACAGCGCCCGTACCCGCCACCAGGGAGAACGGACTGTCGCCGATCAGGTCAGCCGCCCCAGATAGCTCCAACTGAATGGCGTCGTTCGCAATTGGACGAATGCAACCGAACTCGTCGGTCACGCGCAGCACAATTCTCGTGCAGTCTGCACCATTGGCCAGCAACTCAAGGTCGTCCGCTCGGACTTCGAACTTGTGATCGACTCCACGTCCAGAGAAGGTTTTGGATACTACCTTCTTGCCATTGAGATAACCGTCGATGCGAAGATTGCCCCAGTTGCGGATGGATTTTTTATCGAACGAAACAGAGAAGGGAGCATAACGGAGATGCGGGAACTGCTTGCGATCCGGGTCTGCTTCGGCAATCTGCTGAAAGCCCTTGCCGTTATCGAGGAAAAGCTTCAGGTGGTCGCAGTTGGAGCAGACGAGAGCTGTGGTGAAGCCGGTGTCTTCGTCATTGCGTACCCAGTGAAATGCTGGTTCTAGGACGATCTCTTCTTCGGGATCGCACTGCGATTTGTAGAAGCCGGCAGCGGGTTTGGGGAGCCGGAAGATGTCGGAGACACCGTGATAGCAGATACGATCGCCGCTGCCGAAGTTAAAGTGCGTGTTGTAGTCGAAGGCGCACCAGCCGATACCTCCGGAGAACTTTGGATCAGAAGCGATCTGATCATGGACGCGTGCGTGACGGATGGTGTGCTCGCGCTGACGCGCGGAGTTGTCGGTCGAACGCGTAGGAAAGGTATGGCCGACGAACTCTGTGTTTAGATACAGCGGAGCAACAGGCTCGTGCAATGGAAAACCGAAATCGTTGTTCGTGTAGACATCTTCCAAAAGCTCCGAATGCAAATTCGAGCGGATGCCGCCAGTCTGACGAGTTTTGTCCAACGCATGAGCGAGAGCGTTGGTTCGGGCGTAGAAGTCGTGGTCGTCCCTGGACTCGTTGATGCGCACGCCCCAAAGAATGATGGAAGGATGATTCCAGTCTCTGCAGATCATGCGTCGAACGTTATCGACAGCGATGTCCTGCCATGCGTGGTCGCCGATGTGCTGCCATCCAGGGATCTCCTCAAGAACCATCAGGCCGATCTCATCACATGCATCGAGAAAGTGCCTTGATTGTGGGTAATGGGATGTCCGGACGATATTGCATTTGAGTTCGCGGCGCAGGATGTAAGCATCGCGGCGCTGCACGCGTGCGGGCATAGCCTGGCCAACGAATGGAAAGGTCTGGTGACGGTCGAGGCCGCGCAGCTTGACGATGCGTCCGTTGAGCGAGAAGCCCTGAGGGGTGAAGCGCGCCTCGCGGAAGCCGATGCGGCGCGTGTCGTGATCGAGAACCTGACCGTTGCGCAGTAGGCGCACGTGAACTTCATAGAGCTTCGGGGTGCGTAGATCCCACAGCTTGATACCGGTGAGATGCTCGAAGTGCAGTATCTGCGAAGACATGCCGGATTCGTCGGCATGAATAGAGAGCGGTGCGGTCTGTTTGCCGAGAACCTTGTCACCGTCGAGCAACTCGGCCTCGAGTGTGGCGGCGGAGTCAATCACTGGGCGCTCGAAGAAGCACTCGACCTCGAGCGAAGGCGAGGAGGAGAGTGGATCGATGGCACGAGCGAAGATGTTTTCCAGGAAGAGATCAGGAACGATGCGCAGACTGACCTCGCGGTAGATGCCGCCGAAGGTCATGTAGTCGATCTCGTAGCCGAAGGGAGGGATGTCCTTGCGCTCAGTGGAGTCGAGGTGAACAGCGAGGACATTGGACGCGTCCCAGCGCAGGTGTGGCGTGAGCTCGAAGGAAAAAGGAGTGTAGCCGCCCTTGTATTCGCCGAGCGCATGGCCGTTAATCCAGACGGTGCTGGCAGTCATGGCACCTTCAAAGTCCACGAAGACGCGCTTGCCGCGTGCGGAGGCAGGAAGACGAAAACGGCGGCGATAGGTGGAGATGAACTCATAATCGGCGTCATCGAAGCCATGCCAAGAGAAGAGCTTGTTGGTGTGAGGAAGAACAACAGAGGTGAAGGCACGATCGTCGAAGTCGGGATTGGTGTCGCCGGGTGTAGTGGCAGGATGGAAAAGCCAGTTGCGATTGATGGGGATGCGTCGCGGTACAGGTGAGAATGTAGCGTGCTGGGCGTGAGATGTGGAATTAATGAGCGCGGCTCCGGCAGCGAGGCTGGAGGACTTAAGGAAAGCTCTGCGATTCATTCTTTCTCCTGAGTTGCTGGCTTGGCCGTCATGTTGAGCGTGAGGGTGGCGCCGCGAAGAATGTCGTTATGACTGAAGCTCCAGCCGGGATGCGCGTGACCGTCGAGATAGACGGAGCGGACATAGATGTTGTTGATAGAGTTACTCGGCGCGGCGATGGTGAAGGATTTTCCGTTAGTGAGATGAATGACAATGCGCGAGAAAAGCGGAGAGCCAATGTTGTAGTCTGGCTTGCCGGGGCAGACGGGATAAAACCCCATCGCGCTAAGGACGTACCACGCAGACATCTGGCCGGCGTCGTCGTTGCCGGGCAAGCCGTTTGGACCAGGACCGAACTCCGTATTCATGATCTTGCGGATGCGCTGCTGCGTTTTCGCAGGTGCGCCTGCAAAGTTGTAGAGATACGGTATGGCGTGGCTAGGCTCATTTCCTTGATCGTAGAGATGATTGCTGAAGAGGCCATCGAGCTTGGCAATGAAAGCAGAGGGGCCGCCGATGGCCTGTATGAGGCCATCGATATCGTGAGGGACAAAGAAGGTGTACTGCCACGGATTAGCTTCGGTAACGTAAGTCGCGGGTTTCGTGGGGTCAAAGGGTGTGATCCAGGAGCCATCGGCATGGCGGCCGCGAGCGAAGCGGGTTTCTGGATCGAAGACATTGTGCCAATTGTGCGATCGCCGGAAGAGGAGCGCAGCGTCGTCGTGGTGCCCGAGGGCGGCGGCAAACTGTGCAGCGAGGTAATCGTCGTAAGCATATTCAAGTGTGCGCGAGACCTGTTCGCGCTGATGGAAAGCGTCGAGGACTTCATCTTCGAGCGGAATGTAGCCGTAGCGCAGGTAAGAGGTGAGGGCACGACGGCCTTTGCCTTCGACGTATTCGGCACGGGGAGGGGTGATGAAGGCGTTCTGTCGGACGAGACGGTAGGCCGCAGGAATGTTGAAGTTGCGAATGCCCTTCGCGTAAGCATCGTAGATGACGGCAACGACGTGATCGCCAATCATCTCGGAGGTGTAATTGTTCCAGGTAGGGAAGATGGGGAGAAAGCCCCCGCCCTGCTGACCTTTGTCGATGAGGCTCTGGATCATCTGGCCGTCGCGCTGGGGGTCAAGTATGGTGAGCAGGGGGTGGAGCGCGCGGAAGGTATCCCAGAGCGAGAAATCGTCGTAGTAATTGGTACCCGCGGGGGCATGATGGAGCTGACCTTCGTTGGCGAAGCCATTGTAAGTGCCGTCGGCATCGCTGACGATGCGGGGTGCGAGCGAGGCGTGGAAAAGCGCGGTATAGAACATCGTCTGCTGCGCCGATGTTCCACCTTCGATCTCGATACGGCTGAGATAGTGCCGCCAAGTTGCCTCGGTGTGTGCGCGGATGGCATCGAAGTTCCAGTCAGGCTCTTCAGTGGAAAGATTGCGTTCCGCTTCAGAGAGACTGGTGAACGATGTGCCGATGCGGACAAGGATGCGCTGCGGCGCGTTGGGCGCGAGCGTGATGTACGCCCCGATGTGATTACAGCCCGAGCCTTGTTGTTGAACGCGCTTTGCTGTAGTGGTGTTGCACCAGGTACCGAAGTCCGTGATGGGTTGATCGATCTTGATGGCGAAGTAGCCGTTGAAGCCAGCGGGTTGACCTGCTCCCTGGTAGATGCGAACTACGGGGTTATAGCCGACGATCTCATGTGTCTTGGGGCGCACTTCGATAAAGCCCTGGTTGGGGTGGATGTTGGGTTCGATAAGAAGATGGCGCGAACCTGAAGCAGGGAAAGTGATGCGCATGAAACCGGTACGGGTGATACCAGTGAGCTCGACCTTCAAGTGGTAGTCATCGAGATCAACAGAGTAGAAGGCTGGCGACATTACCTCGGAAGCGTGCCTGAAGCGCGAGGCGCGCTCGTCGGGCGCTACTTTGAGCTCGCCGATCGTTGGCATGAGAGTAACGCTGCCGTAGTCCTGAGTGCAGCTTCCACTGAGCCAGTGGCTGCCGCGGAAGCCGGTGATCTTTGCGTCATTGTAGTAGTAAGGGGCAATGCACTTAGCTTCAGTGCTGCGCGTCTCGGGGGTCCAGCCAGTCATGCCGAAGGGAACGCCGACGACAGGGTAGGTCTGGCCATCATGCGATGTACCAATGCGGGGATCAACCAGGCGAAGCGGATCAAAGGAGCGCCGCTGTGCCAGGCATGGAGCGACAATGAGACATGCTAAAACGGCTGCGAGTCTCCAGCGAGCTCGTTCAGCCGTGCGATACCCTTCTTTCATGACCTGCCTGTTCAATTCGTAATGTTTCCTCACGCCGCTCTGCCCTCAGCTCTTCTAACGATAGAGCATGGGGCAGAGCAGGAGATGAAGGGTTTGAATCTAGACGACGGCTAGAAAGTGAACTCACCGCCGACGAGAATAACGCGGGACATACCGGCGGTCTGTCCCTGGTTGAACTGACCGAAGTTCCCGGAGGCTACGGGTGTAATCGCTCCAGTGACATTGGAAACTGTGTTTGAGCTCAACAACTGGTTATTCACGCCGTAATAGACGGGGTGGTTGAAGACGTTCATGAAGGTACTGTTGATGTTGAGGGTGTAACGCTCACCAATCTTGAAGCCCTTGGTAAAGCGCATGTCGAACAGCGCCTCGCGCGGCGAACGTGCTCCGGAAAGAGTGCGGGGAGCATTGCCGAGTGCAGGAGATCCTGGAGCGCCCGGCGCCGGGCAGCTTGTCGCGATACCTGCCGAATTGACTGTGCAGCCAAAAGCGGCGGGATTCAGATAAGGAGTAAATCCAGAGTTGAGTGCGTTCTTCTTCCAGTTTTTGTTGAGCAAGGGAACGCCAGGAACGATGTTAGGACGCAGCGTGTAACCGGTAGGCAAGGCGTTGGCAGTGCAGAAGTTGGTCTTGTTGGCTCCCGAGCCAGAAGACTTGCATCCATTCATCCCAACAGGAGTGACAGAGACGAAGTAGCCCACCGAGTGGAGGGTGACAGAATTGGGTAGGCCATCGGCATAGGTGGCTATACCTGCTGTAGAGATGTTTCCGAGAAGATTGTTGAGAAGGTGGTTGTGGAAATTCAGGCCGTCCTGCGAACCGATAGGCAGTTGGTAGTTGTAGCCGATTTTGAGACGGCTGGCCTGATCGAAGCTGGCCACCGACCATTCGCCGTTGGGATTGGATGGATCCTGCGGCAGAACATAACCGAAGCCGCCGCCGTTCGCGCCTGTGTTGGTGTCGGGACCGTTGTCGAGCGTCTTAGACCAGGTGTAGTTAGCGAGTACCGAGAGTCCGCGACCAAAGCGCTGGTTGATACTCAGGTACAGACCGTTGTACTCCATGCTTCCGCCGCGCGGATACATCTCATAGAGCGATTGATTGAAGAAGTTCTGATAGGGGTTGAGCAGTTGCAGGTTGGTCTCCGAAATCGGAGCGCCGTTTTGCGTGATACCCCAGGGATTGGGACTGGATGCGCCGAGGTTCTGATGCGTCTGAATGGCATTGATAATGGTACCGAGCGAAGGGACGTTGAGTGCGCTGGCAAAACCGCCGCCGCCGAACGCTCCGATCAGATGGGTCCCCTTGGCCCCGTTGTAGGTGGCTTGCACAACCGTGCGGGCAGCGGGCTGATACTGCAACGTGAGGTTCCAGCTCTGCGTGTAAGGAACGCTGTTGCTCTGGTCCACATAGACCGGAGCAAGACCGGTGGAGTAGAGGATGGGTCCGCGGTTGCCGTTGAGCGCAGTATAGGCCGAGGTAAGCGGGCCGACCGGGTTGGTGATGTAGTTGACTGTCGAGTTGGGGATGACGCCGCCTGTCTGGTTGCCAACCGACTGCGAAGAGACATTGAAGTTCGGATCGGGGAGGTTCTCATAGCCGGTGAGCGGAAGACGCTGGAGCGTGTAGGCCGCGCGCACGGTGGTTTTCGGTGTGGGGGCATAGGAGAAGCCAATGCGAGGCTCGAAGCCCTTATAGTTAATGGGCCATAGAGTTTTGGGATTACCACAGGCCCCGGAGAAGCAGAAGGCAGTAGAAGTGGCAAGGCCGTTCAGGTTACCGGAGATGTCCGTACGAACATAGGCCTGATTATTGAACTTCTCCATGCGTGGGGTCTCAAGCTCGTAGCGCAGACCGGCGTTGATAGTGAGGTTGGGCAGTATCCTCCAGTCGTCCTGGAAGTAGCCTGCATAATAACGCCAGCGATAATAACCTGGGACCTCGACAGGGGTATTGGAGAAGGCCGAGATTGTACCGAGGATAAAGGTGGCAAGTGGAGCTCCTCCGGTGGAGCCGTTGTTAGTCTGCGCCGCGGAGAAGGAGTAGCGGCCGCCGGTAGCTCCGCCGAGATCGTATTGATTGGACTGAAGCCAGCGGACTTCACCGCCAAACTGAAAGAGATGGTGGCCGTGAGTCCAGGTGATGTCATCGCCAGCGATGAAGTTCTGGTCTACCTGGATGGCTGCGTTGGAGAGACCCATCTGCATGGTGTAGCCGACACCGTTAGCATTCAAGTTGCCGAGGCTGGGAAAGCCATAGCCGAAGGAAGCTGGCGTGAGACCATACGCCCCAGCATAATCCTTGGAGCGCGTGCTGGGTGGCGCTAAACGCTGCTGGTTGACGCGCATAAAGGAGTAGTGAAAGCTGTTAACGATACTGCTGGAGAAGACGTGCGTATAGCCGAGTGCTATGTCATGCGTGCCAGCCGAATCGGTGGGGACAATGGTCAGCGGATTAGAGGCGGCGACTGCGAAAAATCGTGCTGCGCTGACAGGGATGACGGTGTAGCGAACGAACATCTGATTGTTATTGTTGAACTGCTGATCGATGCGGATGGAATAGCGATTGTCCGTGTTGAGAACACCGCGCTTATAAGTTGCATTGGTGCCATCATTCTGGGGCGTCGCCTGGGCATTGTCGAATTTAATATACGGTCCGGGATTCGTCGGTGTCGGAAATTGCGATAGCACAAACTGTGCAAATTTATTCTGAGCAAGTTGCGCAGAGACATCGTCGTTGGCGATGGGGCGAATCTCCGATGCGCTGTAAGGGCCGTTCGGGAAGCCGTTGGCATCGACGGTGGACTGATAGTTGATGGAGCCGATGCGTGGAGCAGCGAGCGCAGCAGCATAGCCGGAGCTTTTGAGAATACTCTGATTGAGCAGTGTCTGCGAATCGTGCAAATGACCAGCAAGCTCCTCAGGAGTAGGAAATTTACCGCGGAAGCCAAAGGTATTCTGCATGCGGGCAGGCTCTACTCCGACATAGAAGAACGTCTTATTTTTGCGGGGATAAATCCTGGGAATCCAAACCGGGCCGCCGACATAGAAGCCATAGTAGTTTTCGTGCAACGCGCTGGGAATCGTGCCACCGTTTGGAAAGGCATTGAAGTAGGGATCAGTGTGGCTGTAAGTGATTGCACCGTGGTATTGGTCGGTTCCGGCCATACTGCTTTGAACGATGACACCACCGCCAGTACGGCCATATTTGGCTGAAAGTCCTGTGGTGATGACCGTAGTCTCCTGCACCTCGCGGCCGGAGAGGTTGACGCCAGTGCGCGCGAGGCTTGGTTGAGTAACATCAGAGCCGTCGACGACGATGGAGCTTGTGCCTGGAGGCGCGCCGCCGATGACGATGCCCGCTCCGGGGGTGACGTAGCTGGTGTAAGCTCCAGGATTCTCCGTGGCGATTCCGCCAGGCTGCAGAGGATCGCCCTCCACTCCCGGCACTAGAAGAGACGCCTCCAGTGAGCTGCGTTCAGGATAGGGTAGGTTCTCTACGATGTGGTGATCCACTGTGGTTGTTACGTCAGTGTTTGTTTTGGACAGCAGGTCCTCGTCCGCGGTGACCGTCACGCTTGCCGAAACCGTTCCGATGGCCAGTTTGATGTCAAGCGATGTCCGACCGACTCCAGAAACATTGACCGCGCTGGTCGTCGCACGCTCAAAGCCCTTCTTCTCCACGATAACTGTGTACAAACCGGGATTCAGAGACTCAACGTGGAATAAGCCCGCCTTGTTTGTTGTTATCGACTGCTTCACTCCAGTGGCGTCGCTGATGACGCTTACCTCAGCACCGGCGACCGAAGCACCTTGGCTATCTTGTACGCTACCACTGATTGCTCCTTGGCCAGTCTGGGCGAAAACTGTGGACGCAGATGCCATAAACAGAACAGCCAACGTTGGCAGAACAAATGGCAACGACACTATCAAGGCTGCCACCGGACAGATGAGATATCTAAGCTGGCGCCCTCTCGTATCTTTTTTAATGGGCATTCCTGAAGCCTCCTAGGTACAAACTTGCGACCGGCTCAAGCAACTCTCGGCGTGTGGATCAAGCTCTTGCTCGTCAGCCATTGAACCGGATGATGAGCTTTTATTTCCCCGGCATAAATGATGTCAACGATGCTGTGAGACTTTGATTCACACTCAAAGCTGTCTCACAATGTGCAACCATGACACAGCAGACTGCTACAGACATTCCCCCATTAAATCGCAGCAAGATGCCGTTTCTCATTCATAAAACTCTCCAATATTTATGTATTGAAGCGCCAGCAAAAACACGTCCCTTCAGTCATTGCGTATCTCATATCGTGATACACAAATTAGTCCGTTAGTCACCTTCAGACGCGGTCAGGATGCACTTTCATCCAACTGTCATTGGGGTAAACCTTATTTACATTCTGAGGTGTGATCAGCTCATGGTGTACGAACACCGCCGGCGCAACCGTCTTGTGCTTCAGGAGATCAAGTGCGAGTTGAATGATTCGTTCTCCATACATTTCGGGAAAGTATGCGACAGAGCACACCAGACGAGTTGACGTACGGCGCATCTCTTCACGCGCAGCAAGGCTACCGTCTTGACCGGCGATGGCACATGCCCGCTCGAGTCCCGCCTCCCGAAATGCTTGAAGCGCTGCGAGAGCGGTGGAGTCGTTGACGGCGCCTACCAGGGCACGCTCCGGCCTTCTACGCCGGATGTGTTTTCTGACGATATCCAGAGTGGCCTCGAACTGACCACCTTTCGTATCGTAGTGGTGGATCGGAACGTTTTGCCCGAATTGGCCGAGTTCTTCGATCCCATCAATTATGCCGGTGAGTCGCGCGTTCAGAAGCGGTCCGGCGGCATCAACTCCGAGCAGAATGATCTGTTCAGGGCCGCTCTTCCAATATTTGGCAGCCCACTTCGCAAGATGTCGCCCTGCCATGCGGCCAGCCTTGTAATTATCCGCACCAAAGTAGATTGCCCCTGGATGCGGAATATCGAGAGCGATGAATGGGATTCGCGCATCGGAAAATTTAGCAGCAATTTGAGCAGCAACAGCCACATTGATTTGTGATTCGACAACCAGATCTACTTTCTGCGATACAAACGTTTCCGCATTTTGTAACGCAACACGGGGGCTGAACTCATTGTTCAGAACAAGCAGATCGACGTTGGCGGCGCTCGCCGCAACAACCATACTTTCACTCACAGTTTTGGTAAATGGCAGCAGGTTACTCTGCGAGGCATAGCCTATCCTGTATCGCTTGGAACGAGCAGCCTGCACGCAACATCTGTATCCATGCTTCCCTGCCCGCTCAAGCAGCCGTGCTTCCACCAACGTCTCGAGCAAACGAAATGTGGTTGCCTTATGCAGATTGACTCTGCCGGCTACTACGCGTAAGTCCAACACCTCTGATGTGGACTGAAACGCATGAATAATCGAAGCCGCCCGGATGACTGATTGAATCGTATAGCCGCGCCTTATGGACTCCAAACCACCGCCGCTCGTTTTTGACAAGTTCTTCGATCTCTTCTCACCAGGCATTCGCATCTCCTAATATCACATCGCGAAACAATTCTTTATAGCCCGAACAAGGATTCTCGTATAGGTCCTTCAAGCTTTAATATCGTGTGCGAATGAGATAGTTCACCATCTTCGCTCAATCGAACATAGGAACCATAGCTCAGATATAAACTCGACGCAATAAGCTTCTCTTCGGCATAGCCGCCGCAAAGCTTCTTCGAGAAAGGCAATCATGTTACTGGAGCAAACCTGGCGGTGGTTCGGTCCTCACGACCGTGTCACATTGCGAGACGCGCGAGACGCCGGAGCTACCGGCATTGTTACAGCCCTGCACGAACTTCCTTGCGGTGATGTATGGCCAATGGAAATGATTCTCAACCGCCAGCGCGAAATTCGAGCAGCCAGCCTGGAGTGGGTCGTTGCTGAAAGCCTTGAAATCACGGATGCCATCAAGCTGCGTGCTCCTGGCTGGAAAAAAAATGTCGAGAACTTTTGCCAATCGATGCGCAATCTTGCTGCATGTGGAATACGCACGATCGCATACAACTGGATGCCGCTGTTCAGTTGGGTCCGAACCCATCTCCACGAACCTGCACCGACCGGCGGGTACACCACTCGCTTCGACGCGCTTGCCTTCGCTGCTTTTGATATCTATATACTCAACCGCCGCAACGCCCAGGAGGAATGGGGGGAAACCTGCAGCCGGGCAGCACACCTATACTTCAAGACACTTTCTCCGGCGCATGTGGAAGAACTGCGTCAGGTCATCCTCAGCGGTTTACCTGGCGGACACCAGAATTTGAGCATGTTCCAGACACGAGAATTACTAGAGGCATATTCCAATATCTCTGCGGATGATTTGCGCGCCGGTCTTCGAGACTTCCTTACACTGGTGTGTCCCGTAGCTTCAGAACTTGGAGTAAAGCTTTGCATCCATCCCGACGACCCTCCTCGACCACTGCTCGGCCTGCCAAGAATTGTAAGTACAGCGGCAGACTTGCAGTGGATCCTCGAACAATTTGATGGGGATGCCAACTCTCTCACTTTCTGCACTGGCGCCCTCGGTGTAAGAGCTGACAATGATCTGCTTACAATGGTTCACGATTTCGCTTCACGCATCGGTTTTCTACACCTGCGCTCTACTCAGCGCGAGCCAGTTGGACTCTGCGGAAGTGTAGAAAGCTTCTTTGAAGCTACCCATCTGGAAGGAGATGCCGATCTGATTGGGATTGTCATCAAACTCATTGAGCAAATTAGAAAGCAGCCACATTCCGGCGATCAGAACCGCCTGCCTTTTCGAGCTGACCATGGACAGGAGTTGCTGAATGATCGCGAACGGGCAGCAGCGCCCGGCTATCCTGCTGTGGGTCGTCTGCGAGGACTGGCTGAGTTACGCGGTGCTTTCACAATGGCTGAACGACTGATCACGAAAGTTGAATAGAATGCAAAATTTCCTGGGTGAAAACGCTCTGATCTTTGGTGGTTCTTCCGGAATCGGATGGGCTACGGCGCGGACTCTGTTGGAGCGTGAAGCAACGGTCACGATAGCGGATATACAGCAACCACCAGAAGCAATCAACCAGCCTTTCGCATATGTTGAATGCGACGTTCGGGATCCTGGGCATGTTGAAAATGCTGTTCAGAAAACGGTCGAGGGTGGACCGTTGGACCTGCTTGTATACAGCGCCGGCGTTCAGCACTATGGGTCTGTTGTTAGCACGCCAGTGGAAGAGTATGACTCGATCCAGCAGATCAACGTTCGTGGGGCCTTTCTGGCCTGCAGGGCCGCAATCCCACAGATGGAACGTGGCGGATCAATTGTGCTGGTGTCTTCTGTCCAGGCGCTCGCGTGCCAGGCAGGCGTTGCAGCTTATGCAGCAAGCAAAGGCGCGCTCGACGCATTGGCTCGCGCAATGGCAATCGATCACGCAAGGGATAATATTCGGGTGAACGCTGTGCTGCCGGGTACTGTTAATACTCCTATGGTGCGCTCATCCGCAGAATTAGTTGGTGGTGTAGACGGTCTGGAACAAACGCTCCATCGATGGGGAGACGATCATCCGCTTGGGCGTGTGGCGGAGCCCATGGAGATCGCCAATGTGATCGCATTCCTGTTGAGCGAACAGGCATCCTTCATTACCGGAGCCTCCTACCGGGTCGATGGAGGATTATTGGCGCACCTTGGAGTAAGACTATAGCCGGAGCAGCGGAGTCGGCAGACCGCAGATTGAAGTTTCAAAAGAAAAGAGCGAACCCTCTCGATTCAGCGGCTGCGCCGTCTGCGCAGCGCTAGCCGAAGTAAAGAACAGCGTTCTCATATTCTGCATCCCAAAGGCGCAGGTAGTCGGATTGCGGACTGGTGTTTCAATGATTTTGACAATTGATCCGTCCGGTGCAACCCGCACAATGCATCCGCCGCCATAGCGGCAATTCCACAGGCATCCTTCGCAATCCACTGCCGATCCATCCGGCAACCCTCTCTCAAACGCCGAAAAAAAAGTCTCGGGACTTCCCATCGTACTGCTGGCCGCATCGAATGCAGATCGATATAGCGTATTCTGCAACGTGTCCCCGAAGTACATCACGTCCCCCTCCGGGGACCACGCCAGCGTATTTCCGATACCTAACCCCGATCGCCACCGCCTCTCACCAACACCTGGAACCAGCGAGTACAGCGAGCCCTGCCATTCTGTTACGTCTGCCGTGCTGCCATCACTGCGGACATTGTTCTGCATGGTGACAAACCAGAGCACTCCAGCAGGATCCACACGGGCATCGTTACACCGCACAAGTGGCCACTCCGGTAAACGGAAAAGTGTATCCGTCTCTTTATGAAATCGCGTATCCCATAGAACAATGCGGCCGCCGAGGATCAACCCAATCAAATGCGGTTGAGTCGTCAGCACCACAGCCGTGACCGGCTGGTCAAATCGCCATGTATCGACGGCCCCGCTCACAAGCAAGGAACGGTGCAGCAAGCCGCGGTTGATGTCCGTCCAGAACACTGCGTTCAATTCCGGATGCCAAATACAACCCTCGCCACAGATGTCCTGAGTTACGGCAACACAACGTATATCTGTCCTATTCACCGCTCATCCTCAAAGACAAATAAGCCCCATTGGCTTGGATTCAACCGTGCTTCGCTAGGCACATCGGAGGTCATTGCATCCGCCTTGTTATGCCAGTAGACTCTCGCCCGGGCGCGTGAACCATCCCCTAGGACCAGACCCACGTCTCCTCTGTATGCCTTGCCTTTAGAAGGATGGATTCCAAGCAGAGATAAAGGCACAGCCACTTCATAATTCCCACCCTGCACCGCCAGTCGCACACGGTCACTTACGTCCTCCACATCATCGAATGTCACATCTCCGACAGGAGACGCGAAGGTGACACGATGGCCGGGCCTGTTTGTCTTTTGGCGATAGAGAACTGCAAGAGGTTTGCCATCCTTCTGCGTTACAAACAATCGAGTGTCCCCCTCGAGTATGTGCCGGTCATCGCTTGCACCTTGCGAGCGAATCATCAGGTCTAGACCTCCGCCCTGCGTGAACGCAAATGGAAACTCCGTGACAGAATTGCGCAGCAGGTCCGGATAGTTGGTCCGATACGCCACTATCAGGCTTTTACCATCCGTACCAAGCTGAAACGAAGAATTCGCATCAATGCTCGCCCAACCATTGGCCGGCCATTTTGCGATTGAGGCAGTTATCGCCCCATTTACCGGATGAATGTCGGCTTCGGTACGTAACTTCTGCTTGGAAATAGCTTCTGACCGCAGCGGTTGCGTCCTGGCGAGATCTTCTTTTGTAACGTGCACATAGCCGAGATCTACGCGCTTAATCGAGTTGAGTCCATCGAGACGGACGATAGATGTGTGCCATTTCCCTACGGCAAGATATACATTGCCATCATCCTCACTAAACATGAAGGGCCAGAATTGTTCCGCGTCGAAGCTGAGATCTGTAATCGCCATACCAAGCTTCTCTTGCGGATAAGGCCAGAAGGGCGCTATTCGTGTATCTCCACCGAGCGTTGTGACCAGCAGGCCATCCATTGTGTAGATGTAAATCTGACCCATATAGGAGTATCGGGCCACCATGTAACCGGCTTCTCCATGTGCAGGCCGCACTGGATAGCCCAACATACGCTTAGGATCCTGCAGATCGCCAGGCCGGGTTGGAGGAATCTCGGTGCCACGGCTAGGTATCGTCCACCGCAGCTTGCCATCCTTATAGCCGCTGAAATCCGCAACGAACCATCCATCTGGGCTCATTGCAACATCGCCCTGTGCAGGCGTGTGAGAAAGCAATGTCAGTTTGCTCAAATCGTATGTCGGAACTCCCGCAGCATCCACCGAAGCTACCGGCAGGTGATACGGGCCACCGCTGATAACCGAAAGATCTGGCTGAATCACAACGCCCGGCGATCCCGGAACAGCAGGCCGCGTAAACTGCACTTCATCCGGCTGAACTGCGTGATCGTGATTTCGGTCAGTCCAGACGAAAAATACGCCATCAGGATTTCCAGAAGGAATGCTTCTCTTGATGTCAGGTCTATCCAGAGTGGCCCAGTGATGAGCACCCGATCCTACCCACCCCGCACTGGCGATGGGCCGGCAGACTCCGTTCTCCAGAATCCACAGAGTGGTGACCTGGGTCTGGTTGTACCAGTAGGTATTGTAGGAGTCGGTGAAATATTGGTGCCCATGGCTATAGAACGTCTGGCTTGGTGCAATCCCGCCATGAGAACCTGCCGGAATCATGTCATGAGGAAAGAAGATTGGCTTCGCCGGATACCCGAAGTAGCTAATGACGTCATTCAGAGGATCCGGGTACCGGTATCGCACAGCTGTCAATCGGGACTTCCCCGTCGCTGAATCGACGCGAAACTCGAGCAACCCCATACTTCCCGGATTGCCCAGAGAAGGATAGTAGGCCCGGTACAGATCATGCGGGTCCGCGAATCCTCCGCCGCCATACTGTGTAGGCCCGTACCAGGCGTTGATAAACTTGCCTGTCTTCGCATCCCAACGGCTGATCCTCTTGGGAAGATAATCCTCCTCGGCAACCCAAAGGACTCCCTTTGAATCTAGTGCCATGCCCATCGGATGGGCCATCCGCAACTCATCATAAGGACCAATCTGCGGGCCGCCCGGCTTGCCGATGGTCCGCACAAGTTCACCGCTCGCCGCAGAGAAGACCTTCACCTGATGGCTGGTCCCCCAGTCTGTGACGTAGATCTCCTGATCGGCTTCAATGATCTGCTTCGGCGCTTGCAACATGGACGCGGGCACCACGACATGCTCATTCGTAAGAGAAAGCGATTTCCAGTTATTTTGTACGGAATACCGTTTGATACATCCATTGGTACTTACAAGTAAGTGGCCATCCGGCTCAAACGTTAACGCACCCAGCCTCGGCAGTTTGAGCTTCGCAAACAACGGGCCCGCTCCATGACGTACATCGAACGCGACGATCTCATTCGCCGCGGGATTCGAAAGCAGCAGCAGACCGTTATAAACGCCAAGCCCCGCCAATTCCCGAAACGCATCATGCGTCTGAATCCCGCCCACCACCTTCTGAAGCGGCGTGAGCCCGTCTTTGGTGATGATGAATACCTGCAGACCACCTGGGTCCGTCTTGCCAAAATCGCGGCTGGGATTGACGACGTACACCGTATACGCAACATGATCCGGGTTGCGATGACTTCCAGCATCGCGAGCCATCGCAATGCCGCCATTCCATCCACGTATTTTCGTTCCTGCCAGCTTGCGTCCGTTAAGGTCGGTCCACATCAAAGCATGCCCAGCTTCAGCAGATTCTGCACCAAACAGCATCTCGGGTTTTGCCGAGTGCGTTGGCCAAGGACTTCCGGCCGGAAGAAACAGCACGGCAGCCGGCGCCGTATGATCGGCCAGCCACGCTCCTGTACCGTCGGCAGTAGGCCAGGGCGGTGTGCCGGGTGAGTAGATCGAGTACTGCAAATGCGGCACGATGCGCTGATGAAACAACCCGCGGACGTGGTATGTCCCCGGCGTGGGGACACCGTCTGACGAACTGCCGTCCCACTCGATGACGTTGTGTCCCTGATGAACAGGCGCGTCCACCACCAGATTCTTAACGCGCACGCCATTTTTATCTTCGAGCACCAGCGTCAGCAGGCCATCGTGTTTCGCCTCATAGGAAATCGCAATCCCTTCGCGACGGTTATCGTGAGCATTATCGGGGTGAGCACTCTGGGCTTGTAGAGCGAGGCTGGGTACAGCAATACATGCTGCAAAAAGACGTGCAAAGCGAGAACGCATAACGCTCCTCATCATTGAATGCCATCACGGTGGCCTCCCGCGCTCCAAGTTAGCGCGCTGCATACCTGCCTGGACCGGAGCGGAAATCTCCACTCCATTCATCTGGTACAAAACGCACTGTACGTGTACTCCCGGCGTACGGCAATTGCCTCGTGATCCAGGCATCCCTGTTTCATTTTTTACGTAGCTATTCGTTCGCGGAACTCCGAAAGTAAGGCGCGCACAGACTGCATACTGGGGCTTTTAGACTATTTATCTTCCTGATTTCACCCAGCACCTTCAGGTCTCATTTCTCTGACCAGCCATTTCACTCCGCGAACTAGGCGCTTAACCGAGTTTGAGATCAGGAGGATCAAATGGAGAAGCCATTGCCCGCAGAGAAGCAAAGGTTCGAAAATCGTCTATTAGTGCCGACCATTTATCGAATGCCAATCTAAGTAGAAGACCGCTAACCAGGAGTCGCAGCATGAGGGTCCGTCGATTCGCGAACGATCAGCCTGCAGGGCATGCACTCGCTTCTTCGAGCAATTGAGCGATTGCGCATAATTCGATCGAGGAGAAAGCGCGCTGCCACAATACCTTGCCGCAGGATTGACTGATCGGCAGTCGTGAGTGGCGGCGTAGTGAAAGAAGCAAGCGGAATATTATCAAATCCTGCAATAGCAATATCGCCGGGCACCGATAGTCCAAGGCGGTGTGCTGCCCGCAGAGCGCCGATTGCTGCGAAATCATTTCGCGCAAAGACGGCAGTTGGCACCTTACGCAAGCGCGACAATCGCATCAGGCCCTCATAGCCGTCTTCCTGCGTTGCAAAAGCGGGCGCACCCGGAGGTCCGACGGTGTACTCCGAATCCGGGCGGATTCCCGCTTCTTCCAGAGCATTGAGATAACCGCAGTAGCGACGTAGTGTGTGGCCATCTTCTGGAGAGATGCCGATGAAGCCGATACGCCGATGACCGAGCGAAATTAGATGTTTCACGACTTCGTATGCACCTGTCTCGTGATCAGCTGTAACCGAATCGACTCCTGGAATTTGTACCGGACGACCAATGGTGACCATCGGAATTCTCTGTTGCGCCGTGTGCTTCAGAGTAGAGTCGCCTATTCTGGTGCCACGAGTAGCCACGATCAGACCGTCGACCCGATGGTCACAGAACGCCTGCAATCCTGCCCGCTCCTGCTCGGGACTTCGGTTCGTCGTGGCAATGAAGGTTGCGAATCCAGCTTCATCGAAGACCTGCTTGACTCCACTGACCAACTCCGTAGAAAACGGATTGGCAACATCCGGCAGAAGGATGCCAATTGCGTTCAATTTGCTGCCCTTCAGTTGGCGCGCAGGCAGGTTGGGACGATAGTTGAGCTGAGTCGCCGCTTTGAGCACACGTTTGCGAACCTCATCGCTGACATAACCGCTGCCATTGATCGCACGCGAAGCCGTCATGGCAACTACACCGGAAAGACGAGCAACATCAGCCAATGTTGCCGGTCGTTGTGTCCTGCCACTCGATTTACGGATCATGGGCATCATCTTAGCGGAACAATCATTGCAAATAGATCTACCGTCCCTCCATCACATTTGCCGCGACACCTTAGCTGAAGAGAATGCCGCCATTAATATCGACATTGGCGCCATTGACGTAAGAAGCTTCGTCGCTGGCCAGGTAGGCAACCAGCTTTGCGACTTCTTCGGCCCGGCCTTCGCGGCCAAGCGGCGTCATGCCAGCGACACGCTTACGCACTTCAGGTGTTGTGAAATCATCATGAAACTTGGTGGCAATCATGCCTGGACAGACGGCATTTACACGAATACGCCGCGGACCAAGCTCCTTTGCAAGACCACGTGTCATGCTCATCAGTGCGCCTTTGGATGCACCATAGGCGATACTGCCGGGACCGCCTCCATCGCGGCCTGCCTGTGAGGAAACATTCACAATCGCTCCACCATCAGACATCAACGGCAACATTGCCTGCGTCATTGCGAAGACACTACGAACGTTCAACTGAAAGATATGGTCCCAGAATTCGTCGTCCATCTCTTCCATGCGTTTGCGCGCCACTAAACCACCTACCACGTTAACCAATATTTTTGCGGGTGTGCCGGCCTTATCGACAGCCACCCGTACAAACTCGCGAACACTTGTTGTATCAAGTGCGTCCACCTTGACCGCAATCGCCTTCTGACCCGCTGCTTCAATGGCAGCGAGAGTCGCATCCGGATTCGACGCGTGATAACTGAGTGCCACCCGGGCACCGCGCTGAGCAAGTTCCACGGCAATGGCGCCGCCGATGTCGCGGCCTCCTCCAAAGATGATAGCCAATGCTCCCTGATAGTCATGCATAAGTCATATCCCTTTCAAATGTTGAGTGATTGCTGCCTGCTTCCCGGCAAACTGTTTTCCGGAATGCGTTGAATAGTGCCCGCGAGAGAAAAGAGTACGATAGCGCCAACAGGAGCGAGGACGCCGGCCAGAGTAAGAACAATGCCGTAACCGAAATGTGTTACAAGCCATCCTGTTCCCAGATTAAAAAGCAGACTGCTGATCCCTGCGGCCGTGCCGCCCATGCCGGCAACCGAGCCAACTGCCGATGAAGGGAAAAAGTCGCTGGGCAGCGTCTGCACATTCGAAATCCACATCTGGAAGCCAAAGAGCACTACTGAAATGAGAGTAAGCGCAACGACCGGGCTCGATGTATGCGCCGCAAAGATCCCTACAGGCATCATGCCAGCAGCGATTCCAGTTGTGAGCTTGCGTGCGGCATTGACTGTTCTGCCACGTGCAATTAATTTTCCTGCGAGCCAGCCGCCAAAGAGGCTGCCTATCGCAGCACAAAGATAAGGCACCCATTGGAAGATGCCTATTTCCTGAAGACTGAAGTGGTGGACATCTTTCAGATAAGTTGGCAGCCACAGAATATAGAGCCACCAGATGGGGTCTACGAAGAAGCGCGCCAGAAGAATGCTCCACGTCTGAGGGAAGGAAAGCAGCCATCTCACTGTCGGTGGCGCGCCAACTGGCTCTGGCTGACCTTCACTGATGTAACGCCGTTCCTCAGTAGTAATGCGTGGGTGGCTTGTCACTGGGCGGTAAATTGCCAACCATGCAATTAACCATACAAAGCCAAAGGCTCCCACAATCAGGAAAGTACGCCGCCAACCAAAGATGGGATCAAGCAATCCTGCAACAAGAAGCGGGCCGAATACAGCTCCCATCGAAGCGCCACCATTGAAAATTGCCATTCCGAGTGCACGCTCGCGCTGCGGAAACCACTCGGCAACAACCTTTGCGGCGCCTGGCCAGTTGCCAGCCTCACCCAGCCCTAAAAAGAACGAGCAGGCAGCAAAGCTCCCGAACCCAACGATAAGTGAGTGCCCCATTGCAGCCAGGCACCACACTGTGATTGAGAGGGAGAATCCGATGCGTGAACCATATTGATCATAAATACGGCCAGAGAGGCTCTGGCTGATCGTATAGGCAAGCAGCAGGATCGCGCCCACCCATGCGTACTGTTCCTTGGAGATGCCGATCTCGCCGCCAAACTGCGTGAAGAGCAGCCCAATGCTGCTGCGATCGATGTAGTTGATGCAGGTGGCAAGGAAGATCAACCCAATGATGTACCAACGCAGTCCATGAATGAGGCCGCGGCCCGCATGATGTGCTTGCAAACGATTTTGTGGCGGCTTTTTGGGAGGAAAATCCAAAAGAATCCCTCAGTTTTATTTTGCAACCTTACACAGCTTATGTTATTTTTTCTGAAAAGTTAACGCTAACATATTTGGCCAAGCTGGAGAAGCACATTGCTTAAACTAAACATCCCGAACACAATGCTGATCTCTGCATTGACTGCATCTTTCTTCTTTCCTGCATGCTTATACGCTCAAGGCGCGGGAGAGGACCTCGGACCAAAGAACAGCTCCGGCAAGGCGACCTATCTAGTTCACGAAATGAAGACGCTGCACTCGCAACTGAAGTCGGAGTACGCAGGAGTTCATCCGCGCGTCTACTTTACCGATAAGGAACTGGATGCGCTTCGAGTCCGTGCGCACGGACCACAGCACGCCTGGTGGCAGAAGCAGTTGGCAAATTTACGCGTACTGCAGGGACCTCCGCCCCCACCGCCCGCGGAGAAGCGTCGTCAGCAGAATGATGTCGGGCTGGCCATCGCAGAAGCCGCATTTGCCTATCGCATTGAAGGCAATCCACGATATCTCGCGGCTGCAAAGCAGTATATGGATGCGGCGGTCAGTTATTCGGTATGGGGATATAACTGGAGCAAGCCGAACGTCGATCTTGCCGCCGGCCATCTGCTCTATGGAATGGGCCTGGCTTACGATCTGCTTTATGCGGACCTGACACCACAGGAACGCACAAAGTATCGCGACTGCATTGCGCACCATGGCGATCTGATGTATCGATACTTCGCACCGAAGCCCGGTCGTACCTGGGCATACAGCCAAAACCACACCTTCATTCCCATCACCGGTCTTGCGGTCGCGGCCTATGCCGTCTACGGCGAGGTGCCTCAGGCGGCACAATGGGCTGCACTTGCGCGCGCCATCTACAGTCGCGTTCTCGAAACCTATTCTAAGGATGGCTACTACTACGAAGGCTTCGAGTACTGGATATTCGCCACGCCCTGGATTGTTCATTATCTCGATGCACTGCAGCACGCAACGGGAGAAGACCTCTTTGATCAACCAGGACTAAGGCAAACCGATCTCTATGCGGCCAATAGTCTGACTCCGGGCGGCGAGATGATGTTCGACTTCGGAGATGTCTTCGAGGGTCCGATCACGCGTGCGCGTAAGGGTGAAGACTATCGGCGCAGCCACCCTAATGGCCACTTCGAATCGAATTACAACCTGCTCTACGATTTAGCCGCTCACTTCCACGATCCAGAGATTCAGGGCGTAGCCGACTGGATGCGTAGTTTGGGCCATACCTCACAGGAGGAGTGGTGGACTTTGGCGTGGCGGGACCCGAAACTGGCTTCAAAACCCATGAACCAAATTAAGCCGTGGCATTGGTTTCGCGATCACGATGTCGTCTACTGGCGCAGCGGGTGGGACGCTAATGCCACAGCAATCGCCTTCAAGTGTGGGCCTCCAGAAGGACACGCTGCAACGGCGTTAATCCACCGCCTGCCCGATTGGCATCTGGAGGAGGGTCATGCACATCCCGACGTAAATAGTTTTATTGTATGGGCGCACAGATCGTATCTAACTGGCGACTCGGGTTATGCCGGAGTCCCTAAAACGATCGATCACAACACGCTGCTGGTCGACGGCAAAGGGCAGGGCAACGAAGGCCCCGGCGAGCACAACGCCTGGCGTGATTTCCCTTACGATCAACTGAATTTGGTGCACATCACGAAGGCACAACTTGATGCCACCGGCTTTGATATTGCGGGCGAAGGTGCAGGTGCCTACAAGTCAGCACTCGGTCTCAGCCGATATCTGCGCGAAATTACGATGACACAGCCAGGTAGCATCTCGGTGCAAGACAAGATTGTTGGAGCGCAGCCTCATATCTACAGTGAAGTTCTGCACGCCGACCTCAGTGTAGCGGCCATCGCGCCTGATACGTTCAAGCTTGAGGGCCTGGGAGGATCGATTCAGGCAAAGTTGCTTGAGCCAAAAGACTTCACGTATTCGATCCAGAAAAACATGGTGATGGGGCCAGGAATCCCTGGCTCAGTTCAGAAGGGATCACTTGAGCAAAGAGGAGAGCGCCTTGTGATCAATACAAAGACTCCTCAGCGTGCAGAGCAATTTGCTTGGAAACTTTCATTTTAGAAACGAATCCATTGGCA